>NZ_CP090949.1:0-300000 GCF_023823125.1 Erythrobacter aurantius
ATGGTGCAGAAAATTGACAAGGCGCGGTCCACGCGCCGCAGCTCGGACGAAGATTTGATGGAAGATGCCGAAGCAGTGAACCTGGCCGCCGATTGGGCCGACATCAGCCAGGGCCTGCGCAAGGATCTTGGTCACCAGCTTCACAGCCAGTGGATCAAGCCGATCCAGGTTGGCGGCATCAACAAGGAAAACGGAACGCTCGACCTGTTCCTGCCGACGGAGTTTTCGGCCAATTGGGTCAAGGACCGATTCCACGATCGCCTGCAACTCGCATGGAAGATCATGCGCAGCGACGTGCGCAACGTGAACATTCAGGTTCATCCCGGACGCCGCCAATTGCCCGAACTCCGGCTCGACGATGGCCGCCGCTCCGCCAATGACGGCGCGAGCGCGATTGCGGTTGCTGCAGGCACGATCGGCGATGCTGGGTTCACCAGCTCGGTCGGGCTTGACCCATCGCTGACCTTTCAGGCTTTCGTCACCGGCGAAGCGAACGTGCTCGCCTGCAACGCGGCGCAACGCATGGCGGCGACCGAACAGCCGCAATTCTCGCCGCTGTATCTCAAGGCGGCGACCGGTCAGGGCAAGACGCACCTGCTGCATGCCATCGGCCACGGCTTCCTGCAAGCCCACCCCCGCGCGCGCATTTTCTACTGCAGCGCCGAACGCTTCATGGTCGAATTCGTGCAGGCGCTCAAAGCCAACCAGATGATCGAGTTCAAGGCGCGCCTACGCAGTTTCGATCTGCTGCTGGTGGACGATATCCAGTTCATCATCGGCAAGGCTTCGGCCCAAGAAGAGCTGCTTTACACGATCGACGCGCTGCTGGCCGAAGGTAAGCGTCTGGTGTTCGCTGCCGACCGTGCGCCGCAGGCGCTAGATGGCGTCGAACCGCGTCTGCTTTCACGCCTGTCGATGGGCCTCGTCGCCGATATTCAGGCCGCCGATATCGAGCTGCGCAAGAAGATCCTCGAATCCAAGCTGTCGCGCTTTGCTCCGCTGTCGGTGCCCGAAGACGTGATCGAATTCCTCGCCCGCACCATCACGCGCAACGTGCGTGAACTGGTCGGCGGCCTGAACAAGCTGATCGCCTATGCCCAGCTGACCGGTCAGGAGGTTTCGCTGCAACTGGCAGAAGAACAGCTTACCGACATCCTTTCGGCCAACCGCCGCCGGATCACCATCGATGAGATCCAGCGTACCGTTTGCCAGTTCTATCGCATCGACCGCAGCGAAATGTCGTCGAAGCGCCGCGCCCGCGCCGTGGTGCGCCCGCGTCAGGTGGCGATGTACCTGTCCAAGGTGCTGACCCCGCGCAGCTACCCGGAAATCGGGCGCAAGTTCGGCGGGCGTGACCATTCGACGGTTATCCACGCGGTGCGCCTGATCGAAGACCTGCGCCAACGCGATGCCGACATGGACGGCGATGTGCGCAGCCTTTTACGGCAACTCGAAAGTTAATTCGCACACAATCTGCACATGATCCGCACAGCTTGATCGACAGGGCCATCAACAGCCCTGTCGACAGGCTATGCACATGTCATGCACCCGATTTGCACGGCCCGATCAACGGCCGTCGACCGCAAACCGCATGTGCGAGGAAAGCCAAGTGAGCGGAAGCGAACGCCGGCACTTGAGGCGCCAATCAAACGGTGCCAACAGGTTGCGCCATGGATACCGCACTGCGCCCCGCCGCCGAAATCGCCCTGCCCGCCGGATGGGGCGCAGCATTGGTGCGGGGCGCGCGCTGCCGCTGCCCGCGCTGCGGGGAGGCGCCGCTGTTCCGCCAATGGCTGAAGCCGGTCGATACCTGCGCGCATTGCCGTCAGGACTGGTCGGTGCAGCAGGCCGATGATTTCCCTGCCTATATCGGCATCTTCGTGGTCGGGCATCTGCTTGCCCCCGTCATCATTTTCATGATCGCGACGCTCGGCCTTTCGGCCTGGGTCACGCTTGCGGTGATGCTGCCGGTGGCGGTGGTGATGCTGATCGCGATGTTGCAACCGACCAAGGGAGCGGTGATCGCTTTCCTGTGGTGGTATGGCGTGGGCGCTTTCGTGCAGGAGCGGCCCGCCGCCGCGCCTGAAACCACGGGGCCAGAAACCACGGGGGACGCGTGAGCCCGCCCCCTTCCCTTTCCCCGGCTCGGCTTGACCGGTTTGCGCGCCATATCGTGCTGCCCGAAGTGGGCGGCGCGGGGCAGGTTGCGCTGGCGGGAAAGCATGTCGCGGTGATCGGCCTCGGCGGGATCGGCAGCCCCGCGCTGCAATATCTCGCCGCCGCCGGGATCGGGCGCTTCACCCTCGTCGATGACGATGTGGTTGATGCCAGCAATCTGCAACGCCAGACGATCTTCACCACCCGCGATGTCGGCCACGGCAAGGCAACCAGTTCGCGCCGCTGGCTCGCCAATTTCGACGATGCGCTCGAAGTCACGCTGAGCGACAGCCGCATCACCCCCGATAACGCCGCCAGCCTGATCGCGGGCGCCGATCTGGTGCTCGACGGCACCGACAATTTCGCGACGCGGCTGGCGGTGTCGGATGCCTGTGTGCAGGCGGGCATTCCGCTGCTTTCGGCGGCTGTGGGACGGTTTCAGGGGCAGGTCGGAGCCTTTGCCGGACATTTGCCCGCTTCCCCCTGCTATCGCTGCTTTGTCGGCGATGCCTTCGATGCCGAAGATTGCGACACCTGCGCCGAAGACGGCATGCTGGGCGCAATGGCCGGGTGGACCGGCAGCTTTGCCGCGATGCAGGCGGTTCGCGTGCTGTTGACGGGCGTCAGCCGCTTCGGCCAGCCGATGTGGGGCAAGCTGCACATCCTCGACGGCATGCAACCGGGAATGCGCACGCTGACCATCGCGAAAGACCCGGGCTGCAAGGGGTGCGGGGCAAGCTGAAACGCTTTCCTACTCACCCGATTGCTGTCATTGCCGGTGATGCTCTTTCATACTGTGGATCGCCCGGAATTTTTTAAAAATCGGAGAAGTGTCAATTTCGCTTTTTCCGAGCAAGTGGCTGTAAATTATTATCAAATCACGCAGAAGACGGCATTTCACCGTGTCGCCTTTGTCAACTTCCTTCGCAGGTGCAGCATTGGCCTTCAGGCACCCAGCACCTCCGCCACCCATTGCGGCACCAGTTCGCCTGCCGGGCCGTGTCGGCTCTCGCTGAAGAAGTGGCTGCCCTCGCTCGGCTCAAGGTTCAGCTCCAGCGTCGCCGCGCCATTCGCCCGTGCTTCCTGCACAAAACCCGCCGCGGGATAGACCGCGCCGCTGGTGCCGATGCTGACGAACAGGTCGCAGCTTTCCAGCGCGCGGTAGATGCGTCCCATCTGGTACGGCATCTCTCCGAACCACACCACGTCGGGGCGCAGCGTCGGCGCGGCACAGACAGGACATGGCGGACGGTCAATCATCGGTGCGTCCCAGCGGCTGCGCATTTCACAAGAGGTGCAAAGCGCGCTCTTCAATTCGCCATGCATGTGCAGCACCCGCGCCGAACCGCCGCGTTCGTGCAGATCATCGACATTCTGTGTCACCAGCAGCAGTTCGCCTGAAAACTCGCGTTCAAGCCGTGCCAGCGCGACGTGAGCCGGGTTCGGCTCCGCCCGGCCCAGAGCTTCGCGACGCGCGTCGTAAAAGCCCAGCACGAGATCGGGATTGCGTGCGAACCCTTCAGGCGTGGCGACGTCCTCCACCCGGTGCTGTTCCCACAGCCTTCCGGCAGACCGGAAAGTGTCGATCCCGCTCTCGGCGGAAATGCCTGCGCCGGTCAGGATCACGATGCTGCTTGGTCGGTCTGCCATGTGGCCGGAATGTTTACGATTCTGCGTTAACGCGCAAGCCACCATGAGCGCGAATGCCAATTCCGATTACCGCCTCGATATCGACGGGCTGCGCGCGCTCGCGGTGTTGCCCGTGCTGCTTTATCATGCAGGCGTGCCGGGATTTTCAGGCGGATTTATCGGTGTCGATATCTTCTTCGTCATCTCCGGCTTCCTGATCACCGGGATCATCGCGCGCGAGATTGACGCGGGCGGGTTTTCGATCCTCACCTTCTACGAACGCCGCGCGCGCCGCATCCTGCCCGCGCTGCTCGCCATGATCGCTTTCGTGCTGGTGGGCGCAAGCTGGCTGTTCCTGCCCAGCGATTTCGAAAAGGTTGGCCCGTCGGCGCTGGCCGCGATCTTCTTCCTCGCCAACGTCTGGCTGTTCACCGAAACCGGATATTTTCAGGCAACGGCCGAAACGACCCCGCTGCTCCACACATGGTCGCTGGGGGTGGAGGAGCAGTTTTATATCGGCGTGCCTGTGCTGCTGATCCTTGTCGCCCGCTTGGCGCCGGGTTGGCGGCTGAAGAGTGTGATCGCGCTCACCGTCATCAGCTTTGGCTGGGCGGTCCTGAAACAGGCTGATACCGACGGCTTTGCCTTCTACCTGTTGCCCACCCGCGCATGGGAACTGTTCGCCGGATCGCTGCTGGCGCTGGGCGCGGTGCCTGCGATCCGCAACCGCTGGCTGGCGGAAGCGATCTGTGCCGTCGCCCTGGCCGCGATCGTCTGGGCAACTGCCAGCTATGATTACAACACCGTGTTTCCCGGCACGGCTGCCCTCGCCCCCGTGCTTGCCGCCGCGGCACTGATCCATTGCGCACCGGGGACATGGACCGGCAGGCTGCTTTCGCTCAAAGGCCCGGTCTGGATCGGGTTGATCAGCTACTCGCTGTATCTGTCGCACTGGCCGCTGATCGTGTTCTGGCAATACGGCTTTGACGGGGAACAGACCGCCAGCCATTCCACCGGGTTGATAGCGGCGTCGATAGCGATTGCATGGGCCAGCTGGCGTTGGATTGAACAACCGTTCCGCAGCAAGGCTCGCTTCCCCACACAGCGCGTCTGGCGCTGGGGTGCAGGCGGCATGGGGATTGCCACGGCGGCCGCGCTGGCATTGGTGATGCAAGGGGGATGGGACAGCCGCTTTGACGAGCGCACACTCAAATTCGCACGCGCTGCCGGCGATTTCAGCCCGGCGCGCGCCCTTTGTACGGTCACGCGGGTCTCCGAGTTCTCGGACGAATGTACGCTGGGGGCGGATGCAAGCCCAAGCGCCATCGTCTGGGGCGACAGCCACGGAGTAGAAATCGCATGGGTGCTGGGCGAGCAATACGCACAGCGCGGGCAGTCGGTCGGCCAGCGCACCCGCGGATCATGCCCGCCCGCGCTAGGCTATGATCCTGCGAAGGACCCGGATTGCGCAGTTTTCAATCGCAATGTGATGGCCGAGATCGCGGCGGCACCTTCAATCGAGAAGGTCTATCTCGCGGGGTACTGGGTCAGCGACAATTACCGCGAGGCGCGCATCGACAATCATATCGGACGCACGCTCGACGAACTGCTCGCCTTGGGCAAGGAAGTGGTGCTGATCGGCCCGATCCCGTCGCAGCGACAATCGGTTCCACGTCTGCTCGCGCTTGAAGGCGCGGGGGTGCCTACGCGTTCCGCCAGCGGCTTTGCCGAAGCGACCGCCTGGTTCACGCAGAACTACCCGGCCTGGAAAGCGAAAGGCGCCCAGATCATCGAACCGCTCGATCACCTCAGCCGCGATGGCCGGACGATCATCGTTGCGGGCGACACGCCGCTCTATTACGACAGCCATCATCTGAGCCTGGCAGGCGCGCGGTTCCTGCTGGGTCATCATGCGGCGGGACAGCTGGCAGGCGAACTGCCCTGCAATGCCCGCGCGGAGGCTGGAGATCGTCGGAATGGCACAATTTGCAGTGATCGGTCACAAGGGCCGGATGGGCCAAGCGCTATCGCAGGCTATCGAGGAAGCCGGCCATAACCTGTGCGTCGGCGTGGATGTCGGCGGCAATCCGGGGCCGCTGGTTGGCCGCTGCGACGTGATCGTCGATTTCTCCGCCCCTGACGCGCTGCAGACCAACCTCGGCGCGGCGAAGGTCGCGGGCATCCCGATACTGGTCGGCACCACGGGACTGGAGCCGGAGCATTTCGTAATGCTCGACGACGCGGCAAAGGCGGTGCCTGTCCTGCAGACGGGAAACACTTCGCTGGGTGTAACACTGCTCGCCCATCTGGTGCGCGAAGCAGCCGCGCGGCTGGGAAGCGATTGGGATATCGAAGTGCTGGAAATGCACCACCGCGCAAAGGTCGACTCGCCCTCGGGCACGGCCAAGCTGCTGGGTCAGGCCGCCGCTGACGCGCGCGGGATCGATCTGACCGACAATATGGAGAGCGGCCGCCATGGCTACACCGGGCCACGCGGCGAAGGCCACATCGGCTTTGCCACATTGCGCGGCGGCACGGTTGCGGGCGAGCACAGCGTGATCTTCGCCGGGGAGCAGGAACGCATCACCCTGTCGCATTCAGCCGAAGACCGGATGATCTTCGCACGCGGCGCCGTTCGTGGAGCGCAATGGCTGATTGGCCGAAATCCGGGGCGCTATTCGATGGCGGATGTGCTTGGCCTCTGACCAACGATAACGACAATAAGGGATGGAGGGTAACGTGGCAGACAGTCCGCAGGCGGCGACGCAGGCCTATATCAATTCGCTCGGGCCGGAGGCGCTGGAACTCGCGCGGGCCTATACTCTGGGCAATCACTGGCTGATCCTGTGGGGGCTGATCGTCTCCGCGCTCGTCACCTGGGTGGTCGTGAAAAGCGGAGTGCTGGACAAGGTCCATGCCATGCTGAGCGACCGCTGGACGAATGCCCGCGTGTTCCTCGTCGCGATTGCCTTCACCATTGTCAGCACGCTGCTGACCCTGCCCTATGCGCTCTACACCGATTGGTGGAGGGAAACCGAATACGGCCGCACCAGCCAGCCGCTTGGCGATTTCCTGTCGCAGGGTGCGATAGGTCTGGTGTTGTCGAGCGTGATCGGCGGGCTGTTCTTCATCGGCCTCTATTTCCTGCTGCGCCGTGCGGGCCGTGCATGGTGGGCATGGGCGGGCGGTCTGGTTGCCGTCACCATCTCCGCCGCCCTGCTGCTGTCGCCGGTGGTGATCGAGCCGCTGTTCAACGATTACCAGCCCGTGCCCGAAGGCGAAGTGCGCGACGCTATCCTCGTTATGGCAAAAGAGGCGGACATCCCCGAAGACCGCATCTTCATCTATGACGGATCGCGCCAGTCGAACAATTTCACCGCCAATGTTTCCGGCATCGGCGGATCAGCCCGCATCGCGATATCCGATGTCGCGCTGACAGAGGCTTCGCTGGACGAAGTGCGCGCGGTGACGGGGCATGAAATCGGCCATTACGTGCTGGGCCATGTGTGGCGTTCCATCGGCGTGCTGTCGGTGCTGGCGGTGGCGGTGTTTTTCCTGACGGCGCGGACATACCCCTTCTTCGCCCGCCTGTTCGGCATTTCCGCACCGATTGACGATGTGCGCGGCCTGCCCGTCTTCCTGTTTGTTGTGGGGCTGTTCTTCACCCTCGCCCAGCCGATCACCAACACGCTTACCCGCGTCGGGGAACGCGAGGCGGATCAGTATTCGCTGGAGACGGTAAACCTGCCCGATGCGCTGTCGGGCGCGCTGATAAAGACCGCCGAATACCGGTATCCGCAGGCCGGGCCGGTGGAAGAGGCGATCTTCTACACCCATCCCACGGTCGAAAACCGGGTGCGCGCCGCGATGGAGTGGAAAGCCGCAAACCCGCCCGCGAACGGCGGCGAATGAACCGAACCAGATGACCAAGGACCAGATCTTCGAATTCTTCCGCCGTCTGGCGGAGGACAATCCCGAGCCTGAGACCGAGTTGGAATATGGCAACGCCTATCAGCTGGTGGTGGCTGTCGCCCTGTCCGCGCAGGCGACCGACGTGGGCGTAAACAAGGCGACGCGGGCGCTGTTTGCCAAGGTGCAAACGCCGCAGCAAATGCTCGACCTGGGGCTCGATGGGTTGATCGATCACATCAAGACGATCGGCCTGTTCAATTCCAAGGCGAAGAACGTGATCGCGCTCTCGCAATTGCTGATCGACGAATATGGCGGCGAAGTGCCCGACACGCGCGAAGACCTCGTGCGGCTACCCGGCGTCGGTCGCAAGACGGCGAACGTGGTACTCAATTGCTGGTTCAAGCAGGAAACCTTTGCGGTCGACACCCACATCCTGCGCGTCGGCAACCGCACCGGCCTCGCCAAGGGCAAGACGCCCGAGCAGGTCGAGGCAAAACTGGAAAAGCGCGTCCCGCAGCCGTTTCGGCTGCACGCGCATCACTGGCTGATCCTGCACGGGCGCTATGTCTGCAAGGCGCGGACGCCGGAGTGCTGGCGGTGCGGGCAAGTGGATTTGTGCAGCTTCAGAAAGAAGGTGCTGGAGAAGCCGAGGGGGCGATAGGGTTCTCCCCATCTGTCATCCCCGCGAAAGCGGAGCCCCAGCCGAACCTTGCACAAGTCCCGCTCTGGGTTCCCGCTTTCGCGGGAATGACCATGGGTGCTCAAACATCGTCCGCCGAGATCATCTCTGCCCGGTCAATCTCGCCCGTCATGCTCGCTACCGTGGTAGCCACTGCTGCGTCACCGCTGACGTTCGTCGTCGTACGCATCATGTCCATGATCCGGTCGATGCCCGCTACCAGCGCAATCGTCTCAAGCGGCACGCCGACCGCGCCGAACACCAGCACCATCATGATCAGGCCCGCACCCGGAATGCCCGCCGCGCCGATGGCGCCCAGCGTTCCCAGCACCGAGATCATCACGTAATCGCCCCATGACAGGTCCACGCCGAACACCTGCGCACCGAACAGCGTTGCAAGGCCCAGATACATCGCCGTGCCATTCATGTTGATCGTCGCGCCCAGCGAAATGACAAAGCTCGCGACCGAGTTCGACACGCCGAGGTTGCGCCTAGCGCAGCGCAGCGTGACGGGGAGCGTCGCATTGGAACTGGCAGTCGAATAGCTAACCGCCATCGCATCGACGATGCCGCGGAAGAAATCGATCACCGGCAGCTTTGCCAAGAACTTGATCATCCCGGCATAGATCAGCCCGATGATCAGGAAGCAGCCGAGGTAATTCAGGAACACGAGGATGCCGAGCGCCTGCAACGCCTCCAGCCCCAGCGTGCCGGCCACCCATGCCATAAGCGCGAACACGCCGAAGGGGGTCAGCTCCATCACGATCATCGTGACCTTCTGCATCACCACACTGCCGCTATCGAAGATCTTGAGCACCGGCTCGCCCTCTTCCTTGGCCATCAGGATGCCGATCCCGATCAGCAGCGAAAAGATGATGAGCGGCAGGACGTTGACGTCGGCCATCACCTGCACCGGGCTGGACGGCACCATTTCAAGGATCATCTGCGATATCGTCACCCCGTCCTGCTGCCGGGCCTGCGCGCGTTCAAGCGCGGCGGCGTCGAGCTGCATGCTTGAGGTGTCCAGCCCCGATCCCGGAGTAAAGAATGTGCCGATTGCAAGGCCCAGCCACACAGCCATCTGCCCGGTCACCACGAACAACAGCATTGCGCGCCAGCCGACGCTGCCCAGTTTTGAAAGATCGCCGATACTGGCGACGCCCGCGACGAGGCTGAAGAAGATCAGCGGAACAACCAGCATCTTGATAAAGGCGATGAAGATGTCGCCAACGATCTTGATGCTTTCCGCACCCGGTCCCCAGACATAGCCGACGATGATGCCGAGGATCAGCGCCGCGATAACCCGCTGCCACAGCGGAATTGCAAACCAGGCTTTCATGTGGACTACGCCCCTTCGTGTTCTGTTTTCAGCGCCAGCGCCCCCAGCGCCGCGCGTGTGTAGATGCGAGTAAGCACATCAAGGTCGGGTATGGCTACTGCCTCGTCGCGCTTATGCATGGTCGCGTTGCACAGGCCGAACTCGATCACCGGGCAAACGGCGCGCAGGAAACGCGCATCGGACGTGCCGCCGGTGGTCGATTGTTCGGGCTTCAAACCCGTTTCGGCTTCGATCGCATTAGCGAGCATATGCGAAAACGCGCCCGGTTCTGTCAGGAACGGTTCGCCCGAAATGATCGGCAGCGCGGTGCCGCCGTGCTTCTCGGCAATCGCCACCACGCGTTCGGACAGGCTCGCGCCCGAATGCAGATCGTTGAAGCGGATCGAAATGCGCGCCTTGGCCTGCGCCGGGATGACATTGTGCGCCTTGTTGCCTACTTCCATGTCGGTGATCTCGAGGTTCGACGGCTGGAACCAGTCGGTTCCGGTGTCGAGCACCAGCGAATCGAGTTCCGCCAGCATCGCCACCAGCTTGGGAATCGGGTTGTCCGCGAGGTGCGGATAGGCGACATGGCCCTGCGTGCCATCCACCGTCAGCCAGATGTTGACCGAACCGCGCCGCCCGATCTTCATCATGTCGCCCAGACGGTTGACGCTGGTGGGTTCGCCCACAAGGCACAGATCGGGCCGGATCCCTTGTGCGTTCATGTAGTCGATCAGCGCGCGCGTACCATGCAGCGCCGGGCCTTCTTCATCCCCGGTGATGATGAAGCTGATTGTGCCCGCATCCTGCGGCACATCGGCAACGGCGGCGACCATGCAGGCGATCGCGCTCTTCATGTCCACCGCGCCGCGACCGTAGAGCAGCTCTCCCTCGATCGTCGGCTCGAACGGATCGGTGTGCCAGCCTTCACCCGGAGGAACCACATCAAGATGCCCGGCAAAGGCAAAATGCTTCGATCCTTCGGGGCCACGGCGAATGGCGAACAGGTTTTCAACCGGAGCCTCGTCGCTGCCTTCCTCGCCTTCGCCACGGCAAAACCGGTGGATGTCAAAACCCAGCGGGGCGAGCATGGCCTCCAGCTCGTCAAAAACCGTTCCGGTTGCGGGGGTAACGCTGGGCGCGGCAATCAGGCGCTTGGCGTAATCGAGTGCGTCGCTCATGATGGCACTGCTAGCAGGAGAAGTGCCCCATGCCCAAGCTCGATCTTGATGCAATCCCTCAATCGAACGCGACGGGCTATCCCGCGCCCTTCGATGCAGAGGTTGAGGGGCGATGGTGGCGCAGGCTTGCACCCGCAGGCGGGCTGACGATGATGGGGGCGAGCCACGTCGTTTTGAAGCCGGGCGCATATTCCTCGCAGCGGCATTGGCACCACGGGCAGGACGAACTGGTGGTGATGTTGGCGGGTGAGGCTGTTTTGATCGAGGACGAAGGGGAAACCATCGTCAAAGCGGGCGAAGTCCTGGCATGGGCAGCCGGTGTCGAAAACGGGCACCGGCTGCACAACCGCACCGATACCGATTGCGTCTTCATCGCCATAAGCGCCGGATCGCGCGAGGCGGATAGCGGCGTCTATTCGGATATCGACATGGTCTTCAATGCGGATGGCTATTTCCGCAAGGATGGCACGCCCTACCCGACCCAGCGGTTGCCCTGATCTGCTCGCATGGACATTCTCGGTTTTGCCTTTGCGGTTCTGCTGATCGAACTCACGCCCGGCCCGAACATGGGCTGGCTGGTCATGCTCACCATTGCCGAAGGGCGCAGGTCAGGATTGGCCGCGATTGGCGGAATCGCACTGGGTCTGTCCGCCAACGCCGCGATAAGCGCGCTTGCCGCCAGCTTCATCCTGCAACAAAGCGAGGTGATCGCGCAGGCGATATCGGTCCTTGGCGCAAGCATGATGGGTTTCCTCGCTTGGCAGGCGTGGCGTGATGCCGGGGAAAGTTCTCCTGCAGCAACTCCTCGGCACTCGGATCACCGCAACTTCGTGGCCGGGTTCGTCATCAACCTTCTCAATCCGAAGGCCACGCTGTTCTTCGTTACAGTCATGCCGCAATTCGTCGAGGGCGGCAGGCCGGGCTATGATCAAGCGCTGATCCTCGCCATCATTAGCGTTGTCATTGCCACGGCCATTCATCTGGCGCTGGTGCTGGGCGCGCAACAGTTTCGCCCGATCCTGATGAGCGGCAATCGCTCGCGTATCGTTCGGCGAACGCTGGCGTTGATGATGCTCGGCGTGGGCTTGTGGTTCCTCGCCAAAGCCTTTCTTTAACGCCGCTCCGGCTCAGGCAGTGGCCCGGGTGCAAAGGCGCTTTCGAGCAGCTCCGCGATCCGCAGTCCTGCCTGCTGCACCCGCTGTTTGGCGATAGGAACACCGCGCACGATGTCTTCCTGAGTCAGGGCAGTCTTCATCGGCAGGTCGCCGTCGCAGACATCTTCGGTGTCGAAAGCGGTGGGATAGACAAAGCTGCGGCTGATTTCCCAGCTTTCGCGGCCCCAATCCGCCGGAGAGCCACCTGCCAGTTCACCACGCTCGGCAGGCGAATAGCGGCGCACCACCGGGTCCGCCGGATCGCTGATCGCGCGCTCGGCCAAGGGGCCGTCCCAGATCCAGTGAAGGTTGAGGCTCGGCACGATCCCGTAATCGGTTTCGCGGTCGTTGCCGCCGCGATCATCCTTGTCGCCCGAATGCAGCGGCATGTGCACATCGCCCGCGAAATGGACCATGAAGGCAAGCGCCTCAAGCCGCACATTGTCGGGCAGGCTTTCATCCGCAAGCACCCGGTGCGCGCGTTCGATCTGCGCGGTCACGCAATTGCCGCCCGAACAATTCGCACGCGGATTGAATGCCTCGCAGATCGGCGCGGTGCGGTAATGCCATGCTGCGGTGTAGCCCCAGCGCCAGAAACTGCGACGGATGCAATCGGGCCAAACGCTCGCATCCTCGATCGTCGCGAGCGGGCATTCGGGCGTGCCGATCAGCTTTTCTGCACGCATCAGCCGCTCGATCTTCGCCCGGACCTCGGGCGAGACATTGGCCTCGGCAATCTCGGCGGTCTTGCGGTGGGCATAGAATCCCCACGCCTGCGCCGGAGCGGGCAGCATCAGCGCAAGCGCGCACAGGGCGGCAAGGAAGTGCTTCATCCCACGCTCTCGTATTGCTCGATCACCCACTGCTCTTCCTCCGAAGCGCCGATCCACTGTTCCATCCACGTATGCTCCCAGATCGCCTGCATGTAGCTCTGCGCGAAGCCCGGGACGCCGATGCCGTAGGTCATGAAACGGGAAACGACCGGAGCGTAGAAAATATCCGCCGCCCCGAAAGTGCCGAACAGAAACGGCCCTGAACTGCCGTGACGAGCGCGTGCCTCAGCCCAGAGCTGCAGGATGCGGACGACTTCGCCCTTGGTCTGCTCGGACAGATTCTGAAGCTGGATGCGGCGGCGCACATTCATCGGCATTTCGCTGCGCAAGCTGGCGTAGGAGCTGTGCATTTCCGCCACCATCGCCCGCGCCATGCCGCGTGCGGCCTCTTCCTTGGGCCAGAAACGATCCCGACCGACCTTGTCACCGAGGTATTCCATGATGGCGAGGCTGTCCCACACCACCACATCGCCATCCCACAAGATCGGCACCTTGCCGCTGGACGGCTGGAATTCGTCGTTCTGTTTGCGCTGGTCCCATTGTTCGCCCAGCATCGGGACGGTGATCTCTTCAAAGTGCAGTCCGGACTGCTTGACTGCGAGCCAGCCCCGCAGGGACCAGCTCGAATAGTTCTTGTTTCCGATGATCAGCTTCATGCGTGCCTGCTCCACCTTGCGGGACTGCGAATGGGATCGGCCCTAGATATTCAGTCTTTCACTGTCGAGCCTGAACGGCGAAATTGGTTTGTCGTTTTCGTGTCAGGGCCTAGAAGTTATTCCATGAGCCTGCCGCCATTCCATCTCGCCTTCCCCGTCCATGATCTCGCCGCAGCGCGCGCATTCTATGGCGGCGTGATGGGCTGCCCCGAAGGCCGTTCTTCAGACGAATGGATCGACTTCGATTTTCACGGACACCAAATCGTCGCCCACCTGTCGGGCGAAGCGGGCGATCGGGCGAGCAATCCGGTCGACGGACACGACGTGCCCGTGCCGCATTTCGGGCTGGTGCTCGACATGGATGCCTGGGAGGCGCTGGCCGAAAGGCTGAAAGCCGCCGGAACCGAATTCGTGATCGAGCCGACCATCCGCTTCAAAGGCAAGCCGGGCCAACAGGCAACCATGTTCCTGCGCGATCCTTCGGGCAATGCGCTCGAATTCAAGGCCTTCGCAGACATCGGCCAGCTGTTTGCGAAATAGCACAAGCTGCAATCAGGGAATCACGCGCCACAAGGGGGACAATTGGGCGGAACATGGGCGAAGAAATCGGCAGCGATCACTTCACGCAAGACGACTTCAGGGAATTCGGCAAACGGCTGGCGCGTGAGACGACCCTAATCCGCAAGTTGCAGGACGAAGGCGGTCTTTCCGATGTTGGGCCGGTGATCGGACTGGAACTCGAAGCATGGCTGATCGACCACAATTTCTTCCCAGCGCCGCACAACCAGTCATTCCTTGCCCGGCTGGGCAGCGAGATGGTGGTGGCCGAGCTGTCGCGCTTCAATATCGAGATCAACACGCCGGTTGAGGAGATCGCGGGCGAAGGGCTGGCGCGGATGCATGCAAGCATCTCGGAAACCATGCGACAATGCGCAGCCAACGCGCATGACGATGTCGACACGGTGATCGCCATCGGCACGCTGCCGACCTTGCGCGAAACCGACATGTCGCTGGAAATGATGACCCCGTCCAATCGCTATGCCGCTCTCAATCGCGAAGCGATGCGGTGCCGGGGCGGCGCACCCATCGTGTTCGATATCGATTGTTGTTCGGGCGCGGGTGAGGACTTTACCACCTCGTATCAGGACGTGATGGCGGAAGCCGCCACAACCTCGCTGCAACTGCACCTGCAACTCGCCGCAGACCGGATGCGTGCGGCCTATAACGCTTCCTTGTTGCTCAGCGCGCCCTTGGTGGCGATTTCGGCCAATTCACCGCTGCTGTTCGGAAAACCGCTGTGGCACGAAACGCGCATCCCGGTGTTCGAACAGGCGCTGGCACAACCCGGTCCGCATCAGCGCGTCACTTTCGGCTCGGGCTATGCGGCCCGCGATCTTGCGGAGGTATTCGAGGAAAATCTCGAACTTTACCCTGTCATGCTGCCGGTCTGCGCGGATGCGCCTGACAGCGACTTCAAATGCCTCAAGCTGCACAATGGCACGCTGTGGCGCTGGGTTAGGCCGCTGGTCGGCAAGAGCAGCGACGGGAAACCGCACATCCGCATCGAACAGCGCGTCATGCCCGCCGGGCCGAGTGTGCTCGACATGATGGCCAATGCCGCCTTCTATTTCGGCGCGGTCGAGGAACTGGCCGAGTATATTGACGCGGCAACAGCAGAGGTTCCGTTCGAGGCCGCGCGCGCCAATTTCTACGCCGCCGCACGCCACGGGCTCGGGGCCGAAATCGAATGGTTCGGCAGGAACCGGCAGCGCAGCGTCGTGAGCGTGCTCGACGATCTCCTGATCATGGCCGAACGCGGCCTGCTCAAGCTGGGGATGGCCGAACATCTGATCGACAAATACCTGTCGACGATCGCGATGCGGCTCGCCTCGAAACAGAACGGCGCGGCGTGGCAACTGGCGCATCTCGACCGGCATGGGGATGTCCACCGGCTGACGGCAGAATACCTTGCGCATCAGAAATCGGGCCTGCCCGTTCACGAATGGGCGATCTGAGAGGCGTTTGACCGGTGACGAGCCTGACGATCCTTGACCGCGTGCCCGAAGGGCTGCTGGATGCCGCAGCACACGATCTGGGCGAGGTCTTGGACGGCCCGACCCTGATCGAGCTTGGCGCAGGCGACCGCGCGCCGCTGTTCGTGTCGGTGCTGCTCCACGGCAATGAGGATTCAGGTCTGGGCGCGGTCCAGCGGGTCTTGCGGACCTATGCGGACAAGCCATTGCCGCGCCCCCTGATGATCCTGATCGGCAATGTCGCGGCGGCGAGCAAGGGGCTGCGGCGGCTTGACGGGCAGCCTGATTTCAACCGGGTCTGGCCCGGCTGCGAGGAAGACGAAGACAGCGACGAAGCACGGATCATGGCCGAGGTGCACCGCAGGGTGATCGCGCGCCACGCCTTTGCCGCGATCGACATCCACAACAACACCGGGCGCAATCCGCACTACGCCGTGGTCTGCGTGCGCGAGCCAGAGGTGATGGCGCTGGCCGCGCGGTTCGCTCCGCGCGCAGTGCTGTTTCGCGGGTTGCCGGGCACGCAAACTTCCTCGTTCAGCGGATTGATCCCGGCGATCACAATCGAATGCGGTCAGCCGGGTTGCGAGGCCAATGCGGCCGCAGCAGCCGATCTGGTGCATAATGTGCTGGTGCTGGACGATCTGGCGGCAATGCCGGGCGACGCGCATTTGGCGCTGTTTCATACGCTGGCACGAGTGCGAGTGAAGCCGGGAATTGCCTTGGCACGTCGCGTTGATGGCCCTTGGCTGGCACTCGATCCGGAGCTTGACCGCCACAATTTCAGCCATGTCGAGCCCGGTTTCCGGTTCGGGGCGACAGACGGCCCGATGCCCGTCGAGGTGGTGGACGAACAGGGGCAGGACGTGGCCCACAACTACTTCGTAGTAGAGGATGGCGAATTGCGGGTACGGCAGGATGTCATCCCGGCGATGCTGACCGTGGATGAACGAATCATCCGGCAGGATTGCCTGTGCTACATCATGGAGGAATTGCCGTGAGGCACGCCTAGAGCGCGTCGAGGAAACTTTCACCCAGCGCGTCGCTGATCACGGCAGCGCGCAGCGCGGCGATACCCATGCCCTTTTCGCTGCTGGTCAGGTGCAATTGCGGAAAGGCGGCGACATGCTTCTTTGCTTCGTCGGCGACCTTGTTCGCCACGCGCTCAAGCTCGCTCGCCTTGATCTTGTCAGTCTTGGTCAGGACGATGCGATAGCCGACGGCTGCCTCGTCGAGCATCTTCATCATCTCGCGATCGACATCCTTGAGGCCGTGGCGGCTGTCCACCAGCACGAGATTGCGCGCCAGCACCTGCCGCCCGCGAAGGTAGCTCTTCACAAGGCCTTTCCACCGCTCGACCACCTTCACCGGCGCCTTGGCAAAGCCGTAGCCGGGCATGTCGACCAGGCGGAACAGCGGCTCGCCACCCGGTTCACCGCCAACGTCGAAGAAGTTGAGTTCCTGCGTGCGTCCCGGCGTCACCGATGCTCGGGCAATCGCCTTGCGCCCGGTAAGCGCGTTAAGCAGCGAAGACTTGCCCACGTTCGATCGACCACAAAACGCGATTTCGGGGACGATCGGATCAGGCAGGAACTTCAGCTGCGGCGCGGACAACAGGAAGTCGACCCGGCCCGAAAACAGGCGCGAGGCGGCGTCTTCCCTATGCTGCTGTGCGCGCTCTTCCTCTGGCGTCACGCTTTGCTCTTTTCCGCCTTCTCAGCCTTTTCGCGCTCCGCCTTGCGGGCCATTTCGGCTTTCTCTTTCTCCGCCGCCGCACGCAATTGCGGGTGCTTTGAATAGAGGTATTTCTGCTGCGCGAGCGTCAGGATGTTGGAGGTGACCCAGTACAACAGCAGACCGGCGGCAAACGGAGCCATGACGAACATCAGGATCCACGGCATCAGATTGAAAATCTGCTGCTGCATCGGGTCCATCGCCGAAGGGTTCAGCTTGAAAGTAAGCCACATGGTGACGCCCAGCAAAATCGCCAGCGGCCCGATAGCGAGGAAGCCAACGACTTCGAACGGCAGAAGTCCGAACAGGTTCAGCACATGCGCGGGATCAGGCGCCGACAGGTCACGGATCCACAGAATGAAAGGTTCGTGGCGCATCTCGATCGCAAGAACCAGCACCTTGTAGAGCGCAAAGAAGATCGGAATCTGGATCAGCAAGGGGAGGCATCCGGCCAGCGGATTGACGTTTTCCTCCTTGTACAGCTTCATGATTTCTTGCTGCTGTTGCTGCTTGTCGTCCTTGTAGCGCTCCTGGATCGCCTTCATCTTGGGCTGGACAGCCTTCATCTGCGCCATCGACGCAAACTGCTTTTGCGCGATCGGGAACATCGCCCCGCGAATGATCAGGGTCAGCAGGATGATAGCCACACCGAAATTGCCAGCCCACGAATTGAGGTGCCGCAGCAGCCACAGGAACGGCTTTTCGAACCACTCGAACCAGCCCCAGCTGATCAGCTTGCCGAAATAGGTGATCCCGGTGTCTTCATAGCTGTCGAGCACGGTGCTTTCCTTGGCACCGACAAACAGCCGTGTGGTTTCGGTAAGCGTTCCGCCAGCGGGTACGGTTTCCGCCTGATAGCGTAGCACCGCGCGGAACAGGTCGTCGCCCAGCGATTCGAACCCGACCGTGCTGGACTGTCCGTCACCCTTGACCAGCGCCGACGCCCAGTAATTGTCGGTAAAGCCAAGCCAGCTTGGCGTTCCGGCCGGCACTTCGCTGCCCAGTTCGGCCAGTTCGGCATAGGAATGCGGGTCCCACAGCGTCCCGTCGAACACGCCGATGGGGCCGGCATGGGCAATGAACTGATCGGGCGTTGCGGTGGTGCTGGTGCGTTTGATGAAGGCAAAAGGCTCGACGATTGCAGCGTTTTCGCTGCCGTTGCTCACCGATTGCTCCGCCGTGATCATGAATTGATCGTCGATTGACAGGCGAACCTTGTAGGTCACGCCATTGGCGTCGCTGCGGGTCAACGTGACGGGTGTTTGCGGCGTCAGGCGGGCGCCATCGGCCTGCCACACGGCACCATCCGGCATGATCTGGCCGCCGGTCTTGAACCCGAATGCCGCGAAGTACTGGCCATCTGTCCGCTCAGGCGCGAAAATGCGAACGGGGCCGGAGTCTTCCTCCACCGTTTCGCGGTAATCCTTGAGCACGATGTCGTCGATCCGCGCGCCAATCAGGTTGATCGATCCCGCGACGCGCGGGGCATCGATCACAATACGGTTTTCATCGGCCAGCGCCGCTGACAGATCGATCGGGCCTTGTGGCAGTGCCTGAACCTCACCTGCGGCATCAGCGGCGGCAACTGTCCCTGGGGCGCTGCTCGCATCCGTCAGACCGGCAGTGTCCAGTTCTGCGCCAGATGCGGCGACATCGGCCTCAGGGTAGAAATACCGCATCCCTTCGGTCCAGCCGAGGATAAGCAGGCCGGAAAGCAGTACGGCGAGCAGGAGATTACGCTGGTTGTCCAAGATAGTGCCCTAAAGTCTGACTTCGAAGTGTATTACATAGGTGCGACAGCAACCCGTTCCTAGTCCCTTTGGCTTGCGCACTAGGGAACAGGATCGTGGCCGTGCCCTCCCCACGGATGACAGCGCCCTATACGCTTTATTGCGAGCCATCCACCCTTGAGAACGCCATATTTTCCGAGCGCCTCGATCGCATACTGGCTGCATGAAGGGGAATAACGGCAGGTGGGCGGCAGAATCCGCGACGGACCCCATTGCCACAACCGGGCAACAAAGATGAGGACGTGCTTCACCTGCTCGGCTGCCGCTGGCGATTTCCGCGATTGGGGCGACGTCCGCGGGCATCGTCACCTTTGCCGTCGGCGGCTCGTGCGAGGACTTTCTCCAGCTCGGCAGCCATCATCTGGAAATCACGCTCCACGCCGCCCGCGCGCCCGATCAGCACATGATCGTGATCAGGCAGGCCATGTTCGGGCAAGGCTGCGCGCAGGAGTTCGCGAAAGCGCCGTTTCATCCGGTTGCGCGCGACTGCATTGCCGATTTTCTTGGTGACTGTGATGCCATAGCGGATGCCCTGTCCGCCGTTGGGCCGCGTCAACAGCACGAACCCGGTTCGCGCATTGCGCAAACCCTTGTTCGCTGCGAGGAAATCAGCGCGCTTGGTAAGAACGGAGACCATTGCGGTGCCTGTAACGCAAACGGGCTCCCGAAGGGAGCCCGCAAGGGCGACTGCCCGTCGCCGCTAGTGCGGCGTAGCCAAGCGGGCCGGATGGCCCGCGCCCGGCGCCTGAGAGCGCCAGAGAATTAGGCGCAGAGCTTCTTGCGGCCGCGCTTGCGACGGGCGCGCAGAACCTTGCGGCCACCCGGGGTCGCCTTGCGAGCGAAGAAACCGTGCCGACGGGCACGCACGAGATTGCTGGGCTGGAAAGTCCGCTTCATGATATCCTCAAATTCCTAAGTGGCGCGGCATTGTGGGTGATTGGGCCACCCGACAGACCTCGCCGAAAACCTTGGCGCTCTTGTACGAGCAGCCATGACAGGCGCGAGCAGTTATGGGAAAGCGGCGCGCGAGTCAACAACAGACGCGTCAAGCTGCGCCAGATTGATTGTCTCGAGATCTCCATAATCAAGGACCGGAACCAGCGCATGCGCCACCATCGGCTGCCAGTCGAGCTCGATCTGCGGCGCGCCCGGCCGCGCCAGCGCGATAATGGCCGTGCTTTGAGCAATCCGGTCAATCACGAAAGGATCGAAAGCGGGCGCGCGATCATCCGCCAGCCAAGGGCGCATGTCGGAAGCTCCGAGCCAAAGCGCGCTGTCATGCGGCACCGAATTGGTCATCGCGTAGAAATTGCGGGCCTGCGTCTCGGTCATGCCCATTTCGACGTAATAGTCGAGATAAAGACGATGTGCGGGATGATCGGCGGCGAAGTCGTCAGCCTCGCGGCCATGGTTGTCGAGCCAGGAATGCACCGCGAACTGCGCGCTGTCGGCCATTGTGCGGTTGGCACCGGCCAGAAACAACTCGACCGCGCCCGAACGAACCGATCCGCCATGCGGGACATGGGTGGCGATACCGGCGGCCCGGATACGGCGGCCAACCGCGAGGTTGGCGATATCGTTGCTGGTTCCCGGTGCCTCCAGCATGTCGAGCTGACGCAGCGCCGGGAAGTCGCGCAGCATGGCGTCAAACTGTTCAGGCGAAGCACTGTCGGTCGGGCCGATCATCATCGCTCTCGTCGGGCTGGTGACGGCAAAGGGGCCGTATTGTGCAAGGATGCCCATGCGCGCCGGGCGGGCAACCGGCTGGGCATAGCGAGCGGCTTCGCGGGTCTCCTCGATCAGCGTTCCGTTGCGGTAGGTGGTCTTGACGGTCGCAAGGTTCTGCGCCGATTCAGAAGCATCATCGGCGACACGCACCCATTGGCCGGTGGCAGGATCCCATTCCTCGATCCAGCTCTCCGTTACCACGGTGCGGACGCTGCCTTGATTGCCGAACGACAGGCCCTGCGCAAACACGGGCCCGCCCAGCAGGGCTAGTTGCAGGATCGCAAAGAGGGCGGCGATGCGCTTCATCCTGCATGGACTACGCCGCGCCGGGTTCAGGAAATCCGAAGTTCTATGCTTACAGCTTCGTTAGCGATGTTCCGGTTTCAACTCGACAAGTCCCTCATCTGACTGCACAAACATGGCTTCAGGGACGAAACCGATCCGGTTTCGGGGGAGCAGAACTGTGGTCGCGCTGGTTCGAACGGTAGCTTATCTGGGCCTCGAGGCTCGTCAGGTCGAAGTGCAATGCCAGGTTGCGCCGGGCCTGCCGCGCTTCTCGATTGTCGGCCTGCCGGACAAGGCCGTGAGCGAAAGCCGCGAACGGGTGCAGGCGGCATTGTCAGCCATGGGGCTGTCGCTTCCGCCAAAGCGGATCACGATCAACCTCTCCCCTGCCGACCTGCCCAAGGATGGATCGCACTACGATTTGCCGATTGCGCTTGCGCTGCTGGCGGCAATGGGCGTGACCGATGCCGAACAACTGGGAGACTGGATCGCCGTGGGCGAATTGTCGCTGGACGGGCGCGTGGTCGCCTCGCCCGGAGTGCTCATCGCGGCGCTGCACGCCAGCACGGTTGAAGCGGGACTCATCTGCCCCGCCCAGCAAGGATCGGAGGCGAAGTGGGCCAGCGGGGTTCCGGTGCTTGCTCCGCGCGATCTTGCATCCCTTCTGGCCCATCTCAAAGGCTCTCAGGTCCTGTCTGATCCGGTGCGTGGTACTATCGAGGAATCCGCTCCGGTCACTGATCTCAAGCAGGTGAAAGGGCAGGAAACCGCCAAGCGAGCGCTCGAAATCGCAGCGGCAGGCGGGCACAACCTGTTCACATTAGGAACTTCAAGACCCTTGCAAGAACTGGCGGAGTTTGAGGCGGAGTTGATTAAAGAGCTATGGCGGCGTTATCCGAAAGGTCCGACCCGCCGGTATCCTTACAAAGGGAGTTGAGTTGGATGTTCACGCTAGGCGTCACTGATCCCCGTTGGCACCGCTTCCTCTTGGAACACCCCCAAAGCGGCCCCCTTAATTTCTGGACACCCACACCTTGGAAGCCGAAGTTCACGCCGGGCATGTCCTTCGGGTTTATGGTGAAGTCTCCGTACCGAAAGGTTGGCGGCTTCGGGACGTTCCGCACATACGAGGAAATGGACGTCAACGAGGCGTGGGCACGTTTCCGGCTGGCTAATGGAGTGCCTAGTGAAAGCGAGTTTCGCTCTCGAATAATTGAGTTCGCCTCCCGTCGGAGTATAGCGCCATACAACACTACAAACCCTCATATAGGGTGCATCCTGTTGGATGATTGTGTGTTTTTTCCCGAAGACCAAATGGTTCAACCGGAGGATATCGATCTCGATTTTCCCAAGGAGATTGTGAAATATAAGCGCTTCTTCGAAGAGCCCGACCTAACAAAGCGCTTCGGCGTCGTTGAAGAAAGCTGCGACTTTGAGCTTGTGGAGCCTGACGAGGCCGCTTGGTCTACTACACGGGCAAAGCGTCGAAAGTCCCAAGGTGTGTTTCGTGAGGCTGTTCTAAGAGCCTATGGGAGAAGATGCGCGCTCAGTGCCGAGACTTGTCCGACTGTCCTAGAAGCCTCCCACATTCAGCCTTTTTATTCCGAGCGTTCGAACCATATCCAGAACGGCCTTTGCCTGCGTGTAGACATTCATCGGCTCTTCGACGCTGGGTTAATTTCAATCGGCAGGCAGCTTGAGGTCCTAGTAAGTTCTTCGGTTCTCTCAGCGAAAATAAGAAGCTGGGCGGTGACGTGCTCCCCTGATTGTTACCAGTCAGAGGTAGAGTCTGGCTCCTTCATGATGGTTGTTTGATGGGATGGCAACGTGTCTGGGGGCATGCCCCCAGACACGTTGGCCGGCGATCTCGGCGGGGGTCTTCCCGCCCAGTTTCGAGTGTGGCCTGACCGTGTTGTAATCGTGTCGCCAGGCGGCCAGCACGAACCGGGCATGGGCCAGCGAGGTGAACAGCGTCTCGTTGAGGCATTCGTCGCGCAGGCGGCCATTGAAGCTCTCCACGAAGCCGTTCTGCATTGGCTTTCCCGGTGCGATGTAGTGCCACTCGACCCTGCGCTCCTGCGACCAGCGCAGGATGGCCGACGAGGTCAGTTCGGTGCCATTGTCGCTGACCACCGTATGCGGCTTTCCCCGGATGCCGATAAGGCTGGTCAGTTCCCGCGCTACCCGAGCACCCGACAGCGACGTATCGGCCACCAGCGCCAGGCACTCGCGCGTGTAGTCATCGACCACGCACAGGATACGGAAGCGCCGACCGCAGATCAGGCTGTCGGAGACGAAGTCGAGCGACCAACGCTGGTTCGGGCCGTCCGGCAGCACCATCGGCCTGCGCGTGCCCAAGGCCCTTTTCCGGCCGCCACGGCGACGCACGCGCAGCCCCTCCTCCCGGTAGATGCGCAGCAGCTTCTTGTGGTTGGGCCTGATGCCTTCCCGCGCCAGAAGGTAGCCCAGGCGGCGATAGCCGAACCGGCGGCGTTCCGCCGCCAGCTCGCGCAGCCGTTGCCGCAGCGCCCCGTCATCTGGCCTTGTAGGCTCGTAACGGATTACCCTGCGGCTCACACCAACCAGTGCACACGCCCGACGCTCGCTCACCCCGTGATGCTCCCGGGCATAGGCGACGGCTTCCCGCTTGGCGCCGGGCGTTACCATTTTTTTGATGCCAGATCCTTCAGCACCGCGTTGTCCAACATCGCCTCGGCCAGCAGCTTCTTCAGCCGCGAGTTCTCCTCCTCGAGCGATCGCAGCCGCCGGGCCTCGGACACCTCGAGCCCGCCGAACTTAGACTTCCACTTGTAGAACGTCGCCGAGCTGATCCCGTGGCGGCGGCAGACCTCAGTCGTCGCCATGCCCGCTTCCTGCTCCTTCAAGATCGCAATGATCTGCTCTTCGTTGAACCTGCTTCGCTTCATATCGTCCGACTCCTTGCGTCAGACTCTACCAAAAAGCGGTCACATTTCAGGGGAGCACGTCAGCGGGAAAACGGATCCATGTGCCTAACAACCCGGCATGGCAACCTTCCGGGCTTGCATTGGAGTATCATCGGGATGCCGTATTTAGGTCATAGTCGCGTTTTCCAGAGTGTGGATTAGACCTTTGCATTGTTGCGTATGTAGTCTGAGATGAAATCGATCTCTCCGGTATCCTGAGTTTCATCGAAGACTTTTCGCGCCACCGCCGCATGGACTTTAAGTGTCCAATCCTGCCACTCTCGAAGTTTAGAATAGAGGGCGAGGCTATCGTCCCTCCTGAAGCTGGACATCACAAGATCGCTTTCATCGAATGGCTTCCAAACTCGAAAACCAAACCGCATCCGATCAGTGTCTGTATGGGCAACAACCTTGTTTCGCTGAACCCCCAACTCCTCATGAAGACTCCGCTCAGCCGTATTTGGCACAAGGCCCACTTTCTTTAAGCTGAGCTTTGGCAGCCCTTTGGAGTCCGAGAATGGCCTCCAATATGCGACTACGGCAGCATCCTCCAGACAGCGGTAGCGCCTTAATTCTATCCGCGTCATCTTCTGATCAGGCTCAAGCTCACTGATCCACGCTAGAGCGCTCAGGGTCTGTTGAAAGTCTCCAAGCGAATGGATCAGCCGGATTTGTAGATTGCTGAGAGAAGCCATGGAGGGGCCTTAGCGGTCGGTTGAAGCCTGATTGTTCTTTCGCAGAAGGTTGTCTCGCTTCTTCCTCGCTGAGTACAGTTGGGTTGATGTCTCACCATCATTCCATGTGCCAACCCAACCTGCGACTACGGCGCTCAAGAGGAGAGTAAGCGCCAATGGCATGTCCAAAACATACTGATAGATTTCATTCAGCCCTTGCCATTCGCTGCCCAAAGGCTGCACCTCAATTGTTGCGAGGGTGATTGTTGGCCATTCTGCAGACCGAAGCCAAACATAGCACTGCCAAAAAAATACCCCCGCCGCGCATACTAACAAGATAAACATGAGATAGAACCAAGCCATACCCCACTTCTCTTGCCTGTCGGCGCGATCCAAGAGGCGCATTTCTTCGCAGGTTAGCTCATCCTCCATGCATCTATCCTTCTATATCGGATAGAAAGCTTAGCACTCATTGAGCCGACAAAAAAGCAGGGCATGAGGGGCTTAAGCCCGAATCCTTTCAATCAACCGTCTCACACCGGATGGATGCCACGCTCCGCCTCGGGGGCTTTCGATGTGTCGGGCGTTCAATCCGGCGGCAATCTCGCGCAAGCTCTTCGCTCCGGACGCCCGAACTGCTTTCACCTCTTCAGCAAGTTCCAGCGCCCGTTCTTCTGCAGCTGCCTTGCATGCTGCAATCGCTGCGATGTTGCCCTTCCCGGCACGCTGAAGCGCAGCCGCCCCGTTCGGATTGCCGAGCTTCACTCCCCGCTCCTTCGCAGCCCTCAGCGCTTCTTTCGTACGTGTGGAGATTGCCTTGCGCTCAGCCTGAGCAACGGCGGCGAGAAGGTGAACGGTAAGCTCGTTTGCCTCTGGCATGTCCGCCGCAACGAACTTAGCGCCGCTGTCCTGTAGGGCAGAGAGAAACGCAACCGACCGCGACAGTCGGTCAAGCTTGGCGACAACAAGCGTTGCTCCAGTCAGCTTCGCGCGGCGCAGCGCCTCATTGAGTTCGGGGCGGTCATCCCGCTTGCCGCTTTCCACCTCAGTGAACTGGTCGATTATCTCCAAGCCGCGCGAGGCACACATATCGCCAACCGCGCGGCGCTGCGCCTCAAGGCCAAGGCCAGAGCGCGCCTGCGAGGCGGTAGATACGCGATAGTAGGCAACGGCTTTCATAGGTCACTCCCTCGTTGTTCCAATCTGCGTAACGGACGTTAGGCGCTTTGGAACACCTTCGAAAGAGGGCGCTGACTCGCTTCACCGCAAGAAAGACTCGGCTGGACTCGGGAACTTTCGACCATGTGGAGGCATGGGTAGCGGCGGCTTTGGCTTCGCTCCATTTCAGACCTCCCAAGCAACAGGAGGATTTAATGGAAGACCCGAAGAACTCTCAATCTGCTGAGCCCCAGACAAGCAAAGGGGAAGCTATCCTTGCTCGCCTCGACAAGCTCCTGAGCGGCCCGGAACGTACCCCGCCCCGGTAAGACCGCCGGGTCTGCCGCGCCCCTACACCGCCCTCCGGACAACCGGCGGGGAGAGAAAGGGGCGCGGCAAATAGCGTTACGGGAGTCACCCCCATGGGGGGCGTGCGCTATCGTCTGGTGCGTATATGCCCCTTCGGATTTTTGTGGTGAAAGTAATGGCTAGCCCGAAAGCAGGCGGCGCACATGAGACAGCTTTAGCGCATCTTCGATCCACGGCGCGTGGCGCGTAGCCGCGGCAAACTCATGGCGCTGTGCCCCCAACCTCTTGGCTATGGCGACGAATGAAAACGGCTCTCGGGCGTGGCAGCGTGGAGCGGTGACGAAGCTATCTTCCGGGACTCGTATGAGTTCACCGTCTAGCCCCCGGAACTCTCGATAGATCCTCATGCGCGCACCCCGGCACACGCAAAGCGCATCGGGCGAACTCGCTCAGCACACAGGCGCTCTTGCCGCTTACGCTTTGCTTCGGCTGCTTTGATCCGACGGCGGTACTCGTCAATCAATGCGGGGGGCATTGGCTCGTCTGTGTAGACCATTTCTAGCGCCCTTTCGCTGAGCGCATCCGGATCCCCAGTGCCACGCCGGATAAGCTCCGAGATCACCGAAGGGCCATTGTGGCGGCGGTGAGAGGCGGCGCTTGCCTCACAGCTTTTGCAGCGCGCACGGCGGGGACCTTCAGGGGCCTCAGCGCTCCGCAGGTAGAACGCTGCCAAGGGCTGCACTCGCAGGCACCCCTTGCAGCTCTTGAGGTGCCGCAAAGCGGCATTCGTCCGTTCGGACATTACTTCCTCCTAGCCACGGTATTCGTGGTTTTCTGTCTTGTTGGTATGGGTTCGGGCGGTGACACTGCTTGGCGGCTTGGGGTGTCCCGAAAGGCCAGCCAAACAGTGTCATTTTCTACCCTAGAGCGACGATTAAGAGCGCTGTCGGGGCGTGGGCCGGAAGGCATAGAGCGGACAGCGTGTGACGGTGCAGGCTTCGACCTGCTGCCGCCAGCCACCCGGCTCTAGTTCGTCGTAGACGCACTGCTTGCAGTAGGCGTCTATCGCTAGCTTGCGAGTTGCGGGGGCGGCGCTCATTCATCGCCCCTCTGGCCCCTTACGGGCGCGGCAGGGGCGGCATTGGTGTGGGTTTGCACTGGGCATCTCCCGATTGGGAGACCAACGCTTGTAAGGCTTGGATATCTTCCCACAGCGGTGCTGCGGGAGACGACTGGGGTAGTTCGATCATGCTCGGCAAGCGTCGATCTCCTGATTGATGGAATAGGGGTGCGGCTTACTTCGGACGCCCTAGGCGATTTCCGAAAGCAGGCTCGGCGGGCTTGGTGCCGGGAACTGGCGGGGGGCTCGAGAGCACGGCAGGGGCCTGCTCTGGCTCTTCCTGTTCCACGGGGGCACTTGCGCTACCCGTCGCAACCATGTCGACGCGGGTCATGCCGGGAAGCCCGACAATCGAAGACCGCGCCTCCTCGCTCGGAGGGGGCTCTATCGGTTGCGCTGACGGGGCTCGGTGCGGTCGCCGGGGCTGCTTGGGCTTAGCGGTCCCAAGGTGTGAGCAACGGCGCATCAATCGCGATCCAAGGTGGCAAGCTGTTCTGCTCTACGCTTGATCCGCTCTTCGCGGCGCATCTGGGAAGCTAACGCCTTGGCCTCTTTCTCCTCGCTCAACTTCGCCGCCCTACGCTGCAAGATCTGGGCGGACTCAAGCTCAGCCGCTCTCAGTCGATTTCGGGCGATAAGACCGGGCAGGCCGTTCTTTTCAACCAAGAGCCGAATGTCTCGATCAATCCCTTGGATCTGTTCCTGCCACATCTGGCGAGTGTGCGCCGACAGCCAATAGACCGGGGCGGCAACGAGTTCGCCCGTTTCTGGGTCTTCCTGCTTTCGCAGGTCAATAATCTTGTCGACGCCCTGCTGATACTGAGCTCGCTTGGCGTAGAGTTCTTGCACATCCATCGCGATTTGGGCCTGTGCCTTGTGGATGGGCAGCGAACTCGGGTGCACACCTGTTAGGCCCCGAATAGAGCCGAGCCGAGCCGTCGCTATCTCGCGGACAAGCCGGTCTTCCTCGGCGGCGCGATCAGACGCACTCAAGTGAGACTGGCGAGCGAGTTGGGCTTGGACCTCGCTAGCCAAATCTGGCGGAAGCGCCGAGGCCGTCAATGACGCCCGAGCGGGTGCGCCGCTGTTGTCCTGAACGTTCCCGCGAGCATCCCGGATAGGGTCCATGGCGCGTACCTGCTCTAGGAACGGCTGGAGGTCTTCAGGGACTTCAGAAGGAGGGGACAGGTGGCCGTAGTTCGTGATTACAACGCGTAGGTCTTCAGCGCCGTTGTCGGCGGGTTGGTTATCGCTCATTGAGCAAAGCTTTCTGCCGGGACAGTCCCGGTCGCTTGGGGTTTATGGGGTGCGCCTTAGCCAAACGCAGGCGTCCCTCGGTGGCCCTTTCGGGGTCAGAGGGGTGGTGTGGAGGTTGGACAGGGGGAAGGAGGGAAAGAGGATCCCTTGGGGCTCTTCCGGATAACCGGAAGTGATCCTTAGGTTCTCTTACAGGAGATTCCTGATCCTCCCTTGCACCCTTGCTCATTTCTCCGAGGGTAAGGGTTAATTCGATAACGGCGGATTTCTGGGATTTTCGAGAAGACCCGTCATTCGACCCAAGCATAGGTAAGTGCGGTCTCGCCCCCCTGCCTCCATTGAAACAGCAAGCGCCCGGTTCGGTAATCGATCACTACCCCCTGAAACAGGGATCGCAGACACGCATTAGACTTCGCAAGATCTAGCTGCCCTTCCGCGCTCATCGCGTCGCTGAAGGCCTCTGCCCTTGCCGCGATCAAGCCGTGATCGACCGACGCCCGCTCAAGCTCGAGCGCCGCCGCGTCCACCTTGTATGACGCGAGTGCGGCTTCAAGCGCCCGCCTCTGCGAAGAAAGGCCTAGCGAGGGATTCCGCTTCGCTTTCTCCTCAATCTCCGAGAGCTGTTCAACGGCGACAGATATCACGGCCTGCAGGTTCTCTAGTTCGGCATCGACTTCGCCGCCGCCGGGGCCAGCGGGAATGTCGATTAGGAGCCTCTCCCATTTGTGCTCGAGTGTCTCCTGCAAGTCGGACAGAGTAACCGAACGATACCCGTGGGAAGCTGCGCCTGCCTTCGCTTGAGTGCATACAAGCTTTGGCTTGCCGCCCTTGGACGGGTTGCCCTTCATTACGCGTGTCATGCTCGCTCCGCATTCCGGGCAACGTGCAAGCCCCGCGAAGATGTTCGCGAGCTTACCTTTCGCCCCCCGTCCGCGAACGGCGGGGGCCTTTCCGTCCTTCAGCGCTCTGACTGCTTCCCATTGCGCCCTTTCAATCACGGCTGGAAAGACTTCAGGGATGGGGTCTTCGAAGACGCGCGCTCTCTTTCCGTCCCGGTACACCACACGCCCCGGTACGAGGGTTCCAATGACGGCGGGGTTCCTGAGCACTTTCGAGACCGTAGAGCGATGCCACATCTTGCCGCGCCCCATCATCGGAACCCCCTCCTCGTTGAAGCGGTGCGCAATCTTGTGCTCTCCAATGCCCTCCAGCGTCATCGCATAGATGCGGCGTACGGTGTCCGCGTGGGGCGCTTTCTCCACCCAGCCGTCGTCCACAGGGTCAAGCCAAGACGGCCCTTTGCGAGTAAGCAGCTTGTCTGTTCCGTTGCGAACCCGGCGACGCTTGTCGGCCCAAACTTCGCTGAGCCTCTCGCCCTTCACCTTGCTTTCCTCGTGGGCGCGCCATGAGACCATAAGGGCAATAAGGAGCGCTGTAGGGTCACTGTCGAGCCGTTCCGCATCGTATTCTTGCCCGTCGCCAAGAGTCGCGATCACAACCCCCGCATCCACAATGTCGTCAAGCAGCCGGGAGACCTTCCTCGGTGTCATGCGGCTAACGCGATCTAGGCTCTCAACGACAAGGTAAGACCCCTCGGCAATTAGGCCTGCGCGGCATGCCATGAGGAACCCACCAAGGCCGCGGTCGGTGCTGGTATTGCTCCCGCGAAACGCGGATACGCCCAAGTCCTGAAGCCTGAGACGCTCATCCAATACCAGCGGAGCGAGGCCCTCTTTCGCCCGTTCCTCGTTCTTGCGGCGCATCCAACGCGCCGCGCCCTCAGTTTGTCGCCGCAGACTGTCACCCTCCTGCTGTTCGGGGGTTGAGAACCGCGTGTAGCTGTAAACGCGCGGGGTGGTCAGTTCGGTTGCGGATTGCTCGCCGTTTGCGGGTGTATCGGTGTACATGGGCCTCTCCTGTGAACGTGTTGCTAGACCGATGGTCAGGGCTAATCGGGTCCACAGGCTCCCTACGTGCTGATGATGGGGCCACCGGGATCGGGGAAGAGCCTGCTCGCATCATGCCTTCCCGGCATCCTTCCGGAGCTGACTCCGGCAGAAGCGCTGGAGGTTTCGATGGTGCAATCCGTCGCCGGACTGCTCGATTCGGGCAAGATCAGCCGCGCGCGCCCATTCCGCGCACCGCATCATTCGGCCAGCATGGCGGCGCTGACGGGCGGCGGGCTGAAGGTGCGACCCGGCGAAGTCAGCCTTGCGCATCTGGGAGTACTTTTCCTCGACGAATTGCCTGAATTCCAGCGCCCGGTGCTCGATTCGCTGCGCCAACCGCTTGAAACCGGACAGGTCGATGTCGCCCGCGCCAATGCCCACGTGACATTCCCCGCGCGCGTTCAGCTTATCGCGGCAATGAACCCGTGTCGCTGCGGCCATGCAGGTGAACCGGGACACGTCTGCGCACGCGGTCCACGCTGCGCTTCGGAATATCAGGCTCGGCTTTCCGGTCCGCTGCTCGACCGGATTGACCTTCATGTTCAGGTCGCTGCGGTGAGCGCGATCGATCTCGCCCTGCCTCCACCCGCCGAAGGCAGCGCCGAAGTCGCCGCACGGGTCGCCGCCGCCCGCAAGCTCGCGCTTGAAAGAGGCGTCCGCTCAAATGCGGAGCTCGAAGGCGAGAGGCTGGAAGCGCATGCTGCACCTGATGACGCGGGGCGGCATCTTTTGATGCAGGCGGCAGAAAAGCTGCGTCTGTCTGCTCGCGGCTACACTCGAATGCTGCGTGTGGCGCGCACCATCGCCGACCTCGCCGGAACTGCACAAGTAGGCCGCGCCCATATCGCCGAAGCGCTGAGTTACCGCCAGATGATCGGGACACGCTAAGGCGCAGGGCGTGACAGCTCGGCATTGCGGCGGATAAGGTGTGAGGATGCCTTTCCTGGATCCCGCATGGCTGATTTATCTTGGTGCCGGCCTGATGCTGCTGGCCTATGCCATCCGCGACGAATTGCGGTTGCGCACGCTGATCATCGTCTCAACCTTCGTATACATCGCCTACTACTACGCAGTCGACGGCGGACCTCTGTGGGAGGCCATTGTGACCAGCCTGCTGATGGTGGCCGTGAATTTCTGGGTGCTGGGTCAGATCGCGCTCGAACGCACCACGCTGCGTCTATCCGATGATGAAAAACGGCTCTTCGATGCGTTCGAAACGCTGACGCCTGGCCAGTTCCGGCGCATCCTGAAGCTAGCGCACTGGCGCCGCGCCGATGACCCTAACGGGACAGTACTGACCCGCGAGGATGAGCCCTCTGGCGCGCTCTTCTATGTCTTCGATGGGATCATCTCGGTCGAAAAGCGCGGCCATCGTTTCCGCCTGCCCGAAGGCAATTTCGTGGGTGAGGTCGGCTTTGTTCTCAACCGCAAGACCACCACGACTTCGGTTGCGCCCGAGGGTGTCACCTATGTCGAATGGGATGCCGATGCCTTGCGCAAATTGGGGAGGCAACGTCCTGCGCTGGGAAATGCGCTCAATGCCCTGCTTACCCGCGATCTCGCGAAGAAACTCACCGCCAGCTATCGCCCGGACGACGCCCTTCCTCCCGACCGCGAAACTGTCGAATTGCTAGAGGCCGCAGAATAGGCTCAAGCCTGTTCAAAGTCGCGGATCACCTGAAGGAAGGCATCGCCCCAGGTGTCCAGCTTCTTCTCCCCCACTCCCTGCAATTGGCCCAATTGCGCAATTGTATGTGGCCGGTCGCTGGCCATGGCGCGAAGAACGCTGTCATGGAAGATGATGTAGGCGGGAATGCCGTTTTCCTTTGCGAGGCTTGCCCGGCGTTCACGGAGCGCCTCGAACAAGGGATCGCCAACCGGATTGGCTACCGAACCGCCCCGGCGCTTGCGGGTTTTCTTGGGCGGTTCAGCCACCAGCACGCTGCGTTCGCCTTTGAGCACCGACCGCGCCTGTGGCCCAAGCGCCAGCCCACCATGCTCGGTGGTCACCAACATTTCGTGTGCGGTTAGGTGCCGGGTTACCGGCCTTAGCAGTGCGGCGTCTTCGTCGCCTACGATGCCGAAGACAGACAGCTGGTCATGACCCCGCTGGCGCACGCGATCATCGTCGCGCCCCAGCAGTACTTTCTCTATGTGGCCGACGCCGAAGCTCTGACCCGTCCGATAGACCGCCGACAGCAGCTTTTGGGCCACCTCGGTCGCATCCAGCACTTTGGGCGGATTGAGGCAGTTGTCGCAATTGTCGCATGTTGCTGCCGGGTCTTCGCCAAAATGACGCAGAAGGATCGCACGCCTGCAACCCGCGCACTCCACAAGATTGGCGAGCGCATTCAACCTTGCCTGCTCGCTCGGCAATCGCGCCGTGTCGACATCTGCCAGCCACTGCCGCGCGCGCGCGAAATCGGACGCACTCCAGAACAGGTGCGCCTGAGCCGGATCGCCATCGCGGCCCGCGCGTCCGGTTTCCTGATAATAGGCCTCGATCGACTTCGGCAGGCCAGCATGGATGACGAAACGCACATCAGGCTTGTCGATCCCCATGCCGAAGGCGATCGTCGCAACCATCACCATGTCTTCCGAAGCCACGAATTCCGCCTGTGTCGCGGCGCGGCGCTCAGGCGGAAGGCCGGCATGATAGGCAGCAACGGGACGACCCGTAGCCTCCAGCTTCTGAGCGAGATCTTCTGTCGCCTTGCGGCTTGGTGCATAAACGATGCCAGCGCCCGGCGTCTGCCGAATAATCTCGGCGATCTGGCTGGGGCCATTGTTGCGCGGCGAAATCGAATAGCGGATATTCGGGCGGTCGAAACCGGCTCTGATCAGCCCTTCGCTCGGGATGCCCAATTGCTTGAGGATATCACCGCGAGTGACCTCGTCAGCTGTCGCAGTCAGCGCCAATCGAGGAATCGCAGGATAGCGATCGAGCATCGGGCGGAGCCCGCGATAATCGGGGCGGAAATCGTGGCCCCATTCGGAGACGCAATGCGCCTCGTCTATCGCAAAAAGGGCGATGCGGGCATCAGCCAGCAGGCTTTGGAAACTGGAAGTCGTTGCCCGTTCAGGCGCTACATAGAGCAGATCGAGCTCGCCTCGCCGAAGGCTTTGAGCGGTCTGCGCCAGATCGCTGTCTGCCGATGTCATCGACGCGGCCTTGATCCCGACCGCCTGGGCCGCGCGGATCTGATCATGCATCAGCGCGATCAACGGAGAAATGACGATAGCGGTGCCATCGCGGGCAAGAGCGGGAAGCTGATAGCACAACGACTTGCCTGCCCCGGTCGGCATCAAGGCGAGCGTGTGTTCACCCGCCATGACGCGGGAGACAACCGCCTCCTGCGTGCCGCGAAAGCCGCTGAAGCCGAAGGTCGCGCGCAGAATATCATGCAGATCGCCGCCATGTGCAGGCCGCATCGCCGGACTCGTTTCGGGTGAGCGCGGATATCACATCCGCGGCGACAGCATCAGCTGGCAGCCGCCTTCCTTGCGGTCTCCATATCGACCACGCTGCCGCGATCAAGCGCAGGGCCGAGAGTTGCCACAGTCCCGTCCAGCCGTTTCCCGACATCGTCCCGACGGATCATGTTGAGATCGGTGTGATTGAGGATTCGGCCATCATGCGAGAGGATCGACACAGGCCCGATCGGCAGACGATCAAGTCCATCCACCAAGACCGGATCCTCGACTACGAACTCCGAACCGTGCTTTTGCCCCCATTGCCGCAGTGCGATCATCGCGGGCAGCAGGTCGAATCCCTTGTCCGTCAGGCGGTATTCGATCTTGCGTCGATCATCGGCGCAGGGTTCGCGCTTGAGGATGCCGTGTTCGACCAACTTGGCCAGTCTGTTCGAGAGAATGTTGCGGGCGATGCCGAGTTCGGTGAGGAATTCCTCGAAATGCTTCAATCCGTTGAAGCTGGCTCGCAAGATCATGAACGACCAACGTTCGCCCATCACTTCAAGCGCTTGAGGCAGACCGCAATCGATCAGCTCGCGCAGAGGTTCTCTCAATTCGCCCATATCAGTCCTTTCCCCGCAACCTTTCTAGCGGGTTCGACGCCAATCGCAAAACCATGTTGAGAATGGGCGTGAAAAAATTTCAGTTTCTAGTTGCAACCTGAAACCTAATCACATAGGTAGTGATTCGCAACTGGTTTCGAATCGAAACTGTGCGTTGCACAAAAAGAACCAGAAAAGCCCACTCAACCCCGTTCAGAAGGATTCATTGTGATGACCCTCTCCCTCCCCCGGACCGGACGCTTTGCCGTATTCGCCACCGCGCTGCTTTACACCGGCCTCAGCTTTGGAGTTGCCACTTCGACCACTCCGCTTTCGGCTGCCGAAGGCCCCTATTATGTTGCAACGCTTGCCCAACCGACTGACGAAAACCGTGCGGTTGCAGGTGGCGTGGCATGGGCCTGTGAAGGCACGACTTGCGTCGCGAACAAGGGCCCGTCGCGTCCCTCGCGCATTTGCCGCGGCCTTGCTCGCGAAATGGGCGAAATCACCGCCTTCAAGGTCGAAGGCGAAGAGATCGCTGACGACCAGCTCGCTCGCTGCAACGGCAAGTAAGAACGCTCTCCTTCGGGCCGACCGTTCCCCTCTAGGCCCGACCCCGATCGCCTGAACTCTCCACAAAGGCGAAAATCAGACCCCCGGTGCGGCGCATCCCCAACGAAGCGCACCGGGGGTTTTTCCGTCAACCGTTCAGCAACCCCGCATCGACCAGCTGAGCTTCGAGTGTTTCCGCATCGGTAAACAGATGCGCATCCCACCCCCGGCTGCGCGCAGCCTCGATGTTTGCAGGATTATCATCGGTGAAGAAGAGCTCCGCGCCTTTACGCGCCGCGCGTCCTTCGGTGATGCGGTATATCTCCGGATCGGGTTTCGCGACCTTCTCCGTACCTGAAACAATCACGTCGTCGAACAGGTCGAAGATCGGCTGCGTCGGCCGGAAACTCGCCCAAAACTCGTCACCGAAATTGGTCAGGCAGAACAGTGGTACGCCTTGCGCATGAAGCCGCCGGACGAGATCGTGCGTCCCTTCAACCGGCCCCGGCACGGTTTCATTGAAACGCGTTGCATAAGCGCGAATATGCGCTTCATATTGCGGATAAAGCGTGATGCGTTCCGGCACCATATCTGCGAGCGCACGCCCCCTATCATGTTCGAAATGCCATTCCTCGGTCACGACATTGGCGAGAAACCAATCCAGCTCGACCGCATCGTCGATAAGCTTCTCGAACAACGCTCGCAGTTGCCATTCAAACAGCACCCGCCCCACATCGAACACCACCGCCTTGCGCATTTCCATCAACCCCTGGTCCTAAATGGCTGCGGCCCGCGCTCCGGGCTGGAGGCGGGCCGCTTGCATTTCGTCCGTCACCTCGAAGGTGATCGGCCAACCGGTTCAATTAGCCCTGGCGAGCCTTGAAGCGACGATTGGTCTTGTTGATGACATAGGTGCGCCCGCGGCGACGAATCACGCGGCAATCGCGGTGGCGGTTCTTCAGCGACTTAAGGCTGTTGCGGATTTTCATCGGACTGCTCTTTCAAAAACAAAGCGCGCCGGATTCGGTCCGGCGCGCGGAATTTCGAACCGCCACATATGGGCGATTGCCGTTTTCGTCAACCATCTCCTCGGATTTCGGAGAGTTTGCGTTCCCATGCCAGCGCATGGGCGATAATTGTGTCTAAATCATCATGCTGCGGCCGCCACGGCACGGTGGCGCGGATGCAAGACGGGTCAGATATCAGCGAAGCCGGATCCCCCGGGCGGCGCGGCTCCATCCGCCGCTCGATCGTGCGATTCGTCACCCGATCGACGGCATCAAGCACCTCAAGCACCGAAAAGCCACGACCATAGCCACAGTTCATCGTCAATGACCGCTGCGGTTGGTCAATAAGCGCCTCGAGCGCCAGCACATGGGCGGCCGCCAGATCACTGACATGGATGTAATCGCGCACCCCGGTGCCATCAGGCGTATCGTAATCCGTACCGAACACGCTCACCGAATCGCGTTTACCCAGTGCCGCCTCCAGCGCGACCTTGATCAAGTGGGTCGCCCCTGCAGTCGATTGTCCGGTTCTCTTCTGCGGATCAGCACCGGCAACGTTGAAATACCGCAGCACGCAATAATTGAGCGAGTGCGCAAAAGAAGTATCGGCCAGCATCCGCTCGGTCATCAGTTTCGACCAGCCATATGGGTTGATCGGAACTGTGGGCGTGTCCTCGGTTACCGCTGCCACGGTAGGAATGCCGTAGGTCGCTGCAGTCGATGAGAAAATGAAATGCGGCACTCCAGATGAGACCGCTGCTTCAATCAAAGCACGGCTCTTTGCCGTGTTGTTATGATAATATTTGAGCGGGTTCTCGACGCTTTCGGGCACCACTATCGAACCGGCAAAATGCATGATTGCGCGCGTACCCTGTTCGGAGAATATCCGCTCCAGCAATCCGGCGTCTTCGATGTCGCCCTCATAAAGCGGCACGCTCTCGGGAACGGCGAAGCGAAATCCTGTGGTCAGATTGTCGATCACCGCGACCGGCCATCCCGCATCACGCAGGGCCAGAACGGCGTGGCTGCCGATATATCCGGCACCGCCGGTAACCAGAACGGAAGGTTTGACTGTTTGAGACATGCAGCGCGCTTACCAGCATTCACCTGCAAAAGCGTGAAAATCAGACAGCTTTCGCCGAGTTTTTTGCACAGCGGCAATGGTTTCAGGTACAGGACAATCAAAGAGGATGACCATGATGCTCAACACTCGCCACCTGGCCAGAAATGCCCTGATCGCCGCGTCTGCCGCCATTTTGTCCGGCTGTGTCGGTGCCTTTACTGGCCCGGTCGAAGTAACACGGTTCGTCAGCGAGCAGCGCAGTGCGTTAGGACAAGGGACGATCACGATCGAATTTCCCGATGCCATACAGAACCAGCGCGCTCGCAATGCGATCGCAGCGGCGGTTGCCGATGAACTGAGCGAGCTTGGCTATCGGGTCGTGCTGGATGGTTCGGCACAAGCCGATCAGGTCGCAAGCATTCGGACAAGCAGAAATGCACTGGCCGCTGCCAGCAGCCGTGGCCCGGTCAGCGTCGGTGTCGGAGGCAGCACCGGCACTTTCGGAACTGGCGCGGGACTGGGTATCGGGATCAATCTTGGCGGGGGGCAGAACGGACCCAATGTAACAACTGAACTGTCTGTGCGTATAAGCGGGCCGGACGGAAACAGCCTCTGGGAAGGCCGCGCTCAGCAGGCCACCTCCGTAAAGTCACCCTATTCCGATGTGGAGGCGAGTGCTCAAACCCTCGCCGCTGCCTTGTTCAAGGACTTTCCGGGTGGCAATGGCGAAACCGTCATCATCGACGTGGACGAACTTCAGGAATAAATCATGACCCAAATCGCCATCGATGCCGCCTTCGACAGCGGCAACATCGAAGTCTTGTCCATTGACGGCAACACCGCCCGCCTGGCCATAACGCGCGACCACATGAGCGAGTTTGCGCAATGGTTCCATTTCCGCGTCACAGGCGCCCAGGGCGAAGCGGTCGAACTCAAGATCACCGGGCTGAACGCGAGTGCCTATCCGGGCGGCTGGCCCGATTACGATGCCTGCGTCACCGAAGATCGCGAATACTGGACGCGCGCCGCCAGCAGCTTCGACGCTGGCGAAGAAAATGGAACATTGACGATCCGCTACACGCCTGCGGGCAATGTCGCATGGTTCGCCTATTTCGCGCCCTATTCGATGGAGCGGCATCACGATCTCGTATCCGAAGCCGCTGCAAGCGAGGGGGTAGAGCTTGTCCGCCTTGGCACAACGCTCGACGGTCAACCGCTCGACATGCTGGAAATGGGCGAAGGTGAAACTCAGGTCTGGCTTTATGCGCGGCAGCATCCGGGCGAGACGCAGGCAGAATGGTGGATGGAGGGCGCACTCGAGTGCCTGACTGATCCGGCAGATCCCGTGGCCCGCGCTCTGCGCCAGCGTTGCCGACTTCACATCGTCCCCAATTGCAATCCGGACGGTTCACGTCGCGGCCATTTGCGCACCAATGCCGTGGGCACCAATCTCAACCGCGAATGGGCCAACCCGAATCCCGAAAAATCACCCGAAGTCCTCGCCATCCGCAATAGCATGGACGAAACCGGAGTCGACTTCGCCATGGATGTTCACGCGGACGAAGCGATCCCGGCGGTGTTTCTTGCCGGATATGAGGGCATCCCGAGTTGGACCGACGATCTCGGCGAGCAGTTCTATAGCTACCAACGCATCCTGGATCGGCGCACACCCGATTTCCAGACGAAGCTGGGCTATCCCAAGACACCGGCGGGCAAGGCTAATCTGGGCATGAGTACCAATCAGGTCGCCGAACGCTTCGGCGCCTGCGCCATGACCCTCGAAATGCCCTATAAGGATCTGGCTGACGCGCCCGAGCCGGAACAGGGCTGGTCGCCGGAACGCTGCAAGCTGCTTGCCCGCGATTGTCTGGCTGCCCTGCTCGAGTGGCTCGACACAGAATAGGATCGGAACGGGCAATCGCGCTGTTTTCGTGCTACAACCGCCTGAAAGCAGAGGGAGGTTGCCAATGTCACACTCGTTTGATCGCCGCACGGCGCTTGCCGGACTGGGGGCAGCCGGCCTTGTTGCCGTTTCACCTGCACCTGCCTTTGCGCAAGGACTGAACCTGGGATCAATCCTTGGCCGGGCTACGGACAGTGCACTTGATCGACTGGCGCAGCCGGGTGCCTTCTACAATGACGAAGACGTGCGCATCGGCCTGCCGATGCTGGGCAACCTCGGGTCAGGCGGCAGCTCAGGAGGATTCCTCGGGCGCGCACTTGGCGCGGCTTCGCGGTTGGGCGGCCTGCCGGGAATCGATGACATCATTCGCGGAATCAATGATGCGGCTGGCGAAGCAGCGGGTCTGGCAAAGCCGATCTTCCGCGATGCGATCAACGGCCTTTCTTTTGGCGATGCCCCCGGCATAATCCGCGAAGCCGATGGCGGAACGCAATATTTGCGCCGTTCCTCGAATGATCGTCTTTCGGCGGAATTCAATCCGCTGGTCGACGCCGCGCTAACCAAAGCGGGCCTTCACGAGCGGATTGAGGGGATTGCGAACAAGAACTCGCTATTGCGCGATGCAGGGTTGAACCGCGAGAACATCAATGCCTCGGTAACAGAACAGGGGCTCGACGGGATATTCTCCTACATCGGTGCAGAGGAGCGAAATTTCCGCAAGAACCCGTTGCGTGGGCTGGGCAACTTGCTCCGAAACTAATCGAGGTGTGCGGGCCCGAAAGCATAAGGTAGAAGGGCTGACAATGTGACGCTTCGCACCTCATCATTGCCGACACAGAGGATTTCAGGATCGGTCCCACCAAGCTGGGCAAGCTCGTTCAAGACCTGACGACAGCGACCGCAGGGCGTGATGGGTGATCCGTCGCCCTTGTCCCGAGGACCCACCACGGCGACCGCAATCAGACCGCCACGCCGCCCTTGGTTCATCGCCTTGGAAACAGCGTTGGTTTCAGCGCACAGCGCGAGCCCGTAGCTTGCGTTCTCGACATTGGCGCCCGTGACGATAGCACCATCCTCAAACAGCAGTGCCGCCCCCACCTGATAATCGGAATAGGGGGCATAGGCCGCTGCTGCCGCATGCCGGGCCTCGGCGATCAATTGCTGGCGAGATTCATGCGAAACGCTCATCTTTGCACCACCACCCATTCGATCGGCTCCTCCGACGCTTCGCTCACCAATTGGCTGTTGGCACTCCATAGCAGCCAGGGACGACCGGCGTAATCAGGCCGTGCGCGATCGCGAACCAGCCAGAGATCACGAGCAGTCGAGCGCGCCGTATGGTATTGCTCTTCGAATGCCGGGCCCAGTTTGAGGATCACGGGTTTCCCCGCATGCAATTCGATCTGGTTGACCGCGATCATAAGCTCACTCTCGACAGCGGCATCACTAACAGCCGGCTGGCAATCGACCGCGGTGCGCAGCAAGGCAACCGCTGGAGGCAACAGATCATCATCGCGCGGCACCATTCGGGTGAAGCGCGACGATTGTTCATCCGCCTTGATGCAAGGATCGAATGGCTGGACGACGCCGACTTTCAATCCGGCTTCTCGTGCCTTGGCCAGTCTCGGCGCAAATCCCGGGTCGGGCGAAGCGCTTGCGCTGGCCAGTTCGAGATAGACAAATTCAGCTCCGATCGCACGCAACGTCTCGAACCGGACGGGCGCCGCTCCGCTGACGATCATGGCGCCCTGTTCGGGATAAAGCCCCTCATCGGGCCGCCAGCTTCGCATGTCCCACCAGAGCCAGGCCGCAAAGCCTATCGCGATAAGAGCGATCAGTGCGCCCCCGCGAAAAAGCCAGCGGGACATTCCGCCGCCCCTTGTCTTGCGCGCCCGCGCCATCATCGCCCGCCTATCCCTTGATGTGGAGCACGCAGATCAGCGTGAACAGTCGCCGGGCCGTAGCGAAATCGGTTTCAACCTTCCCTTCGAGCCGTTCGACAAGCAGTTCGGCTGCATTGTTGTGGATGCCGCGCCGGGCCATGTCGATTGTCTCAATCTCTGCCGGTGTCGCCTTTCGGATGGCTTGATAATAGCTGTCGCAAATCGCGAAATATTCACGGATCGGGCGACGAAAGCGGGCAAGGCCGATCAGCAAGGTTTCGAGCGGCTGTTCATCCTTGTCGGAGATTTCCATTGCCAGCCGGCCGTCCTGAACAGACAATCGCAGCCGATACGGCCCCTTGGCTCCGCGCTCGGCACTACGGACCGGCTTGAAGGTGTTTTCCTCGATCAGATCGTAGATCGCCACGCGGCGTTCCTGCTCAACATCGGCGTTGCGCCACAGAATCGTCTCTTCGTCGAGCGATATGTGCGCAATGCGATGCGCGCCGGCAGGCACGTTTGCTGAATCGGGTGGCCAGTTTTCCATCACTGCCAGCCTTCGCAGATGCGAGGGTCAGACTTCAAGCATTACGAGTCGCAATCCCCGCTATCCACAAGCGGGCGTTTCAAAATAGTCGCATGTAGCGCTTGCCCGATCAGAGCCTCGGGCGCATCAGGTCGGCATGGCCGAACCCACCCCCCTGCACCGCATCGAATCGGAATCCGACACCGCCCGTAAACTACCCTCCAATCTGGAAGCAGAGGCGGCATTTCTGGGAGCGGTGCTGATCGATAACCGGGTGCTGGAAGAATTGCAGACGCCGATTCGACCCGAACACTTCTTTGAGCCACTGCATGAACGCATCTTCGATCGCATCCTCAAGATGATCGAGCGCAATGCGACGGCTTCGCCGGTTACATTGCGCCCGCATTTCGAAGCGGACGAGGCGCTCAAGGAACTTGGTGGAACAAAGTATCTTGCACAATTGACGGCAAACGGCGCTGGGCTGCTCGCGCCACGTGAGCTGGCACAGCAGATTTATGACCTCGCCCTGTTGCGCGAGTTGGTGAGCGTAGGACGGGGACTGGTCGAAGGCGCGCTCGACACATCGGAAGAAACCAATCCGATGGACCGCATCAGCCAGGCCGAGGCGGATCTCTACCGCGTGGCCGAAGGCGCAGCGACGGGGGGCGAAGCATCCACCTTCCGCGATGCATCGCTCAAGGCGATCAGGATGGTCGAAGCCGCGATGAATTCAGGCGGCGGATTGTCGGGCAAGACCACTGGTCTTGAAACCATCGACCAGAAAACCGCAGGCCTCCACGATTCCGACCTCATCATCCTCGCCGGGCGCCCCGGGATGGGCAAGACATCACTTGCCACCAATATCGCGTTCAACTGTGCCGAGGAGCATCTGAAGTGGCAGCGTGACGGGGGCGAACACAATTACGGAGCGCCGACAGCCTTCTTCAGCCTCGAAATGAGCGCGGACCAGTTGGCGACCCGTATTCTGGCAGAGCAATCCGAGGTTTCGTCCGAAGCACTGCGCAGCGGTTCATTGAGCCGCGACGATTTCCAGAAACTCAGCTTTGCCAGTCAGCGCCTTGCCGAACTCCCGCTCTATATCGATGACACGCCCGCCCTTACGATCGGCGCACTGCGGACGCGGGCGCGGCGGTTAAAGCGTCGGCATGACATCGGCCTTATCGTAATCGACTATCTGCAACTGTTGCAGGGCTCGGGGCGTGCGAACGACAACCGGGTGAACGAGATTTCGGAAATCAGCCGGGGTCTCAAGACCTTGGCCAAAGAACTGAGCGTACCAGTTATCGCGCTGTCGCAGCTGAGCCGCGCGGTGGAGCAGCGGGACGACAAACGCCCGATGCTTTCCGACCTCAGGGAATCGGGCTCGATTGAGCAGGATGCCGACATGGTCTGGTTCATCTACCGCGCCGACTATTACAAAGAAGCGTCGCGACCCGACATGCCCAATCCCGACGGTTCAAGCTCGGTCGAAGTGCAGGAGAAGTATAGCCAATGGGAAGCCGAATACCTTGAGGTAAAGAACAAGGCGACGCTGATCGTTGCCAAGCAGCGCCACGGTTCGACCGGCAATGTGCCGCTGCACTTCCAGAGCGAGATCACCAAATTCTCGTCACCCAACACCCGCGATTATTCGAGCTGGGGTGTGGAATAGGAGACTGCCCGGCGAGCATCACTGCCCTAGGTTAAGTCGCCGCGTAACTGTGTAGTCGAGCGCATAAACGAGCCAAAAGCTCGCATTCCAGCGCAGCCGATTGAACCAGCCAGCCTTTTGATTGAACCAGTCTGCGGTTACCGGTTCGCTGTGCGCTTCGAGATGATCGATCAACTGGCGCATCTGGCTTGCCAGTTCCGCGCCTTCGATCCGCACCATCAATTCAAGATTCAGCCGGACGGAACGCATGTCCATGTTGGCGCTGCCGATATAGGTGATGTCGTCAACAACCAGCAGCTTCATGTGAAGCTTGCAGGGTTGGAATTCGGCAATGCGGGCTCCCGATCCGATCAGGGCTGAATACAGCGAGCGCGAGGCGCCGATCGTTGCCCCGTTATCGGTCTTGCCCGCCATGATCAGGCGTGCCTCACCTCGCCGGGACAAGCTTTGAATGAGCTGCCGAAAGCTTCTGGGGGGCGAGAAATAGGCCATAACCAGGTCCAGTCTGCTGCCATTCGCCAAATCGCGCTTAAGTCGTCGCGCCCAGCGGCTGTTGGCAAAGGTCGGACCGCCAAGGATCAACTGCATTGGCCCTTCATCGGGTTCCCATTCGCGGACCAGTTGCCGGATCGCCCGAAACTGGGAATCGGGTTTTGAAATCCAGCGTTCGAGCTGTGAGAACCATTCTGAAAAACGACCGGCCAGCGGCCCTTCGATCTGCGCTCCCAGATCGCACCATCAGTTTTCCTCGGGCGGCTTGAAATAGTGATCGGAGATGTTGAACCCGCCCGTGATCACGCTTTGGCCATCGAGAATCAGGAATTTCTGATGGTTGCGGATCAGGAAACGGACGTTCCACCGGGCTGAAAACCGGTCGAACCGGGCACCGGCCTCGATCAGCGGCGCAAAGAAAGTATCTGGTGCATCGCTCCCGAAAGCATCAACGATCAGGTGAACCGCAACACCCCTGCGCGCTGCGGCAATCAGCGCGGCACGAACAGTCTCTCCGGCCTCATCTGCCTGAAACAGGTAGAAGAAGCCGTAGAGCGAAACCTCTGCATGATCGATCGCGTCCAGCAACGCCGCGAGCCGGTCTGCTCCGGCTGGGAAAATGGCGATCCTGTGGCCTGCCACGCTGACTTCAAACGGTTTCGCATCCTCGAAACCACCCGGTGCATCGGAACCGCCTTTCCAGCGTTCAAGGCCATGGTCGGGCTTTGCGCCGGTTGGATCGGATTTGGGCATGGGATTGCATTAGCGCCAAGGTAACGCATTGCGCAATTTCTTGACTCTCATCGCCCTCATCCCTAGGTGCTGCGCCTTCTCAGAAAACCTATTCGTGAAAGAGGCCGTGAATGGCACGCGTTACCGTTGAAGATTGCGTCGACAAGGTTCCGAACCGGTTCGATCTGGTGCTGCTCGCAGCCCAGCGTGCGCGGGAAATCTCGGGCGGTGGCGAACTGACGATTGATCGCGATCGCGACAAGAACCCGGTTGTGGCCCTGCGCGAGATCGCTGAACAGACGATCCGCCCCAAGGACCTGCACGAATCGCTGGTAACCGGCCTGCAGAAGATCCTGCCGGATGACGAAGACGACGCGGATGAAATCGGTTCGCTCAGCCAGTCGGCCGAGGCGCTCCGTATCACTGCGAGCGCTCCGGCACGATCGACTTCGATCGGTTCCGATTACGACGGCTGATTGCAGTCTCCATACTGCGGGAAGCAAACCGTCCCGTTTTGAAAAGGCCGCCAGAAATGGCGGCCTTTTTCGTTTGAACCATGTAGACACTAGGATTGCGCTTGGTCGCATGACACTATTCTGACGCTGAAGAGCAAATGCTTGTCTTGCAACGCCCGGCGCGCAACACCGCAGACGTAACAGAACCGTAATATTCTGGTTGTGTTTTAAGCCAGAGCCCGTTCGAAAGGTAATCTAACAAAATCATGCCATCGATCGCAGTCTATAGCGTCAAGGGAGGCGTCGGCAAAACCACCTTCGCGGTTAACCTTGCGTGGTGCGCCGCGAACATTTCCCGGCGTGAGACTTTGCTGTGGGATCTGGACGCATCGAATGGTTCGGGTTTCCTGCTCGGGATAGACCCCAAGAAGAAGCGTGCGGCCGAAAGCGTATTCGACCGGCACAATGATCCTGCCAGACTCATCCAGAAGACCGCTTTCGACCATCTCCATTTGCTGCCCGCGGACGAAAGTATCCGGACGCTCGACCGTCAGTTCGACAGAATAGGCAAGAAGAAACGCCTGGCAAAGCTGACGGAGCAGCTGGGGAAGGAATATGATCGCATCATCTTCGATTGCCCGCCGGTCTTGAACGAAATCAGCGGCCAGGTGATGCGCGCTGCCGATCTGGTGATCGTGCCTCTTCCTCCTTCACCGCTTTCCTCGCGCGCGCTTGATCAAGTCGTCGAGGAAGTGCGCGGTGCAGGCACCGGTCATCCTCCAATCTTGCCGGTCATGTCGATGGTGGACATGCGGCGCAATCTCCATCGCGAAGCGCGGGAGGCAAACCCCAAGTGGCCGATTGTCCCCCTTGCCAGCGCCATCGAACAATGCGCAGTCGAGCGGCAACCCGTGGGTGCCTTTGCCCCCCGGTCCCCGGCAGCGCGCGCCTTTGCGCAATTGTGGACCGCGATCGAGCGGAAGCTGGCCAAGAGCAAATAGGCACGCATTGGCTTTTGCCGAGCCGAGCCTATAGTGCGTTGCAGCTTTTGAGGCACAGCGACGGGGGCCTGCACGCATGAGCGATGTTGCCGAAGGCATTGGCGGAGTAATCGAAGGGGCGTTGACCGGGCGCGCTATCGAACCGAACCACGGCAAGAGCGGGCTTGATGGAGGCGAAGCAGATGCTTGCCGGAATTGCGGCGCCCAACCGCTCGGCTCCTTCTGCCAGAATTGCGGACAGAAGACCCACGTACACCGCACCCTTTCGGCAATCTTTCATGATCTGATCCACGGCGTGCTGCATCTGGATGGAAAGTTCTGGCTGACGCTCCCATTGCTTGTCTTCAGACCCGGCAAGCTGACGCGCCGTTACATCGAGGGGGAACGCGCCAAATTCGTAAGCCCGATGGCGATGTTCCTGTTCAGCGTGTTCGCCATGTTCGCCGTCTTCCAGATGATCGGGCTCACTACGCCGACCGATCTTAACTTCGACGACGCGGCAGCTGACTTGCGAGGTCGAGCCGAGACGCAGGTGCAGGCGTCGGAAGCGGAGATTGCCAAGCTGCCCGAGGGTGATGCCCAGCGTGTCAGGCTTGAGAATGACCTGGAGACAGCCAATGCGATCCTTGCCCGGACACAATCGCAAACGGTTGCTGCTGGAACTTCGGCGGAAGAAGATGCGACGGCAGGCTTCGACCTGCGCGATCTCAAGGTCAACCTGACCGGAATTGAATCGCTGGATCAGGGTATACTGAAGAAATGGCGGGATAATCCCGGCCTGATGCTCTACAAACTGCAAGCGAATGGGTACAAATTCAGCTGGTTGCTAATCCCGCTGTCGATCCCCTTTGTCTGGCTTGTGTTTGCATGGAAGCGTCGGTTCAAGGCGTATGACCACGCCATTTTCGTGACCTACTCCCTGTCATTCATGTCGCTGCTGTTCATCACGGCATCGCTCCTTGCGATGATACCGGATGTTGGAGGGCTTGTTGCCTTGCTGCTTGTGCTTGTGCCGCCCATCCACGTCTACAAGCAATTGCGTGGAGCCTATGATCTCAGCCGCTTCTCCGCGTTCTGGCGGCTGATGGTCCTGAGCTTTTTCATCTGGATCGTGCTGATCCTGTTCCTGCAGGCGCTGCTGCTGATCGGGGCGTTCTAGACCTAGCAACGGAAACGGGCGCGCGGATCATCTCCGCGCGCCCGTCCGATTTTCCTATGAAGGCGTTCAGGCCCCTTGGGGTGCTTCGCCACCCTTATTGCCGAAGCGCTTGCCCGCCTTGGGAATAGCGGAGCCCTTGGTCGGCTGCACAGCCACGTTACCGCGCGGTTGATCCGGGCGATCAATCTTGCCGTTTTCCATCAGCTGGTTGATTTCGTCACCGGTCAGCGTCTCGTACTCAAGCAATGCCTGGGCAAGCAGATGGAGCTTGTCCTCCTGTGCAGTCAGGATGTCGGTGGCGCGCTTGAGGCCCTCTTCAACCAGTCGCTTGATCTCGGCATCGATCAATTTGTTTGTTTCCGCCCCCGCCATGGTGCGCATGGTCTGACCCATGCCGAGATAGCCTTCCTGACTGTCTTCGTACTGGAGCGGGCCGAGCTTTTCGCTCATGCCCCATTTGGTCACCATGTTGCGTGCAAGGCTGGTCGCGTACTGGATATCACCCGAAGCACCACTCGACACCTTGTCGTGTCCGAAGATGATATCCTCTGCCACGCGGCCACCCATAGCCACCGCAAGGTTCGCATGCATCTTGTCACGGTGATAGGAGTAGCTGTCCCGTTCCGGCAGGCGCATCACCATTCCCAGCGCACGGCCGCGCGGGATGATCGTCGCCTTGTGGATCGGGTCCGACGCAGGTTCGTTGATGCTGACGAGCGCGTGACCTGCCTCGTGATAAGCGGTCATCTTCTTCTCGTCTTCGGTCATGACCATGCTGCGCCGTTCCGCGCCCATCATGACCTTGTCTTTAGCGTCCTCGAACTCCTGCATCGCCACCAGCCGCTTGTTGCGGCGCGCGGCGAGAAGCGCAGCTTCGTTGACGAGGTTCGCCAGATCGGCACCCGAGAAACCGGGCGTGCCGCGGGCGATTGTGCGCGGGTTCACGTCAGGAGCCAGCGGCACCTTCTTCATGTGCACGCCGAGGATCTTCTCGCGCCCGTCGATATCGGGGATCGGAACCACGACTTGACGGTCGAAACGGCCCGGACGCAGCAGTGCGGGATCAAGCACGTCGGGCCGGTTGGTCGCGGCGATGATGATGATGCCTTCGTTCGCCTCGAAACCGTCCATTTCAACCAGCAGCTGGTTCAGCGTCTGCTCGCGCTCGTCGTTCGAATTGCCGAGGCCGTGACCGCGCGAACGGCCAACAGCATCGATTTCATCGATGAAGACGATGCACGGGCTGTTCTTCTTGGCCTGCTCAAACATGTCGCGAACGCGGCTGGCACCGACGCCCACGAACATTTCGACGAAATCGGAGCCTGAAATCGTGAAGAAAGGCACGCCTGCCTCACCCGCGATGGCGCGGGCAAGCAAGGTCTTGCCGGTACCTGGCGAGCCCACCAACAGCGCTCCCTTGGGAATCTGGCCGCCAAGCTTGGAGAACCGCTGCGGGTCCTTCAGAAATTCGACAATCTCCTCCAGCTCCTCACGGGCTTCGTCGATCCCGGCGACATCGTCAAAGGTCACGCGCCCCTGACGCTCGGTCAGCAATTTCGCCTTGGACTTGCCAAAGCCCATTGCACCGCCGCCACCGCCTTTTTGCACCTGACGCAGCGCAAAGAATGCGATGCCGAGGATCAGGATGAACGGCAGGGATTGCACCAGCAGGATCAGGAAGATGTTCTGCTGTTCGCGTTCCTTACCCGTGAACTGCACGCCGTTTTCTTCCAAAAGGCTGGCAAGCTGGGTATCGTTCGGAACCGGAACTGTGCTGAAGGAATCGCCATTGTTCATGGTGCCCGTGATCAGATCGTCACCGATTTGCACGCTCTTCACACTGCCAGCAGCAACCTGATCGCGAAAATCGGAATACTGGATCTGCGTACCGGGTGTCTGGCCCGCGCCGCCGAACATCGAAACCACCAGAAGCAGTGCGAGGAATACCCCGCCCCAGATCATCAATTGCTTGACCCAAGGGTTTTGCCCTTCGGGAGGCTGCTGGTTGGGGTCGTTCTGATCGCTCATGCGTCGGATTCCTTTCTCAGCGAACAATGTAGGATTGCGCCGCTGAATGGCAAGATAATGCGCACCTGCGCGCAAGGTGCTAATTTTCGAACAGCGTGATGCGAATAATCGATTGTCGTCCGTCACCGCACTACGGGAGCATAGGCTGCGAGGAACACCCCGACCGCCCCTTCGATACGCGCCCGATTTTCTTGCTCTGACGGCCGCGAGCCAAAGCGACGTTCCAGATCGCCCATGCCTTTTGCCATAGATACAAACTGCTCTGCCGCCAGCATGGGATCAGCGATCAGGAGTTCGCCCTTGGCGCTGGCATGCGCGAGCCAAGCGCTGAACGCTTGCTTCATACGCCACGGCCCTGCCTTGAGAAACGCTTCGCCGATCGCAGGATCGTGTTCGGTTTCCGCCGCAATGCGCCGTTCGAACTGGATCATTTCCGGGCGAGAGAGAAAATCGAACATGGCCTGCGCGATGGCGGTCAACCGATCGCGGATCGTTCCATTCGGCTCCTGATCGAGGCTGAAGTAGCCACGCATCTTTTCGCATTCGCGCTCCACCGACGCTGCGAACAGGGCCCGCTTGTCACCGAAGTGGTTATAGATCGTGACCTTGGACACTCCGGCTTCGGAAGCGATCTGCTCAATCGACGTCGCCGCGAAACCATCCTGAAAGAACCGCGCCGAGGCCGACTCGATGATCGCATCGCGCTTTGCGATGTCGGATGGCCGACCGGGCCGCTTTCTTTCCGGACATGAATTCAAGGGAATTTGGCCTGTTTCAAAAAGCTTGGTTGACAAAATGAACGCCGCCGTTCAATTAAACGATACCGTTCAATATTGTCGCATTACCCTCCCCTCCGCAACCCCTCTCTCCGCACGAAGGTTCCCATTCATGCTTTGGATCGCCATCCGGATGCTGACGGGCGACAGTCAGAAATTCTACGGCTTGCTGTTCGGCATAGCCTTTTCGACCCTGCTCATCACGCAGCAGCTCACGATCTTCATCAATCTGGTCGAGCGCGGGGCAAGCGGCGTTTACAACGCACCCGAAGCGGAAGTTTGGGTCATGGACCCCGTCAGCCGAACGACCGAAGTCAATTACGCCATGCCTTCGACCGCGCTTGACGAAGTGCGGGCGGTGCGCGGTGTCGAATGGGCCGTGCCCCACATGCGTGCAAGCGCTTCGGTCCGCACCGCATCGGGCGATCTGGAAGGCGTGGCGATCATTGGGGTCGATGATGCGACCCTTATCGGGCTGCCCGAAAGGATGATGATAGGGTCGAAAGAAGTTCTATCGATTCCCGACACCGTAGTGATCGATGATGGCGGGGTGAACAATCTGTTCGAAAACGGCGATGATCCGATTGGCGAGCGGCTTGAACTCAACGATCAACGCGCTGTCATCCGCGGCGTTGCCGATGCGATCCCGACCTTTACCAGCCAAGTGACGCTCTACACCAAATACAGCAGAGCCCTGAATTACGTGCCCGGCACACGCAATCGCCTGACTTTCGTGTTGGTAGGCGTCAGCGAAGGTTTCACCCCCGCCGAAGTCGCGCAGAATATCGAGGACCAGACAGGGCTCAAGGCCGAAACCCGTGCGGAATTCGCACGCGCGGGGGTCAACTTCATCATCCAGAACACCGGTATTCCGACCAATTTCGGCATCACCGTCGTGCTGGGGTTTGTCGTCGGCGTTGCGATTGTAGGCCTGACCTTCAGCCTTTTCATCCGCGACAACATCAAGCAGTTCGGTGCGTTGAAGGCTATCGGCGTCACTAACAGCAAGATCATCGGTATGGTCGGCGCGCAAGCCGGTTTGGTCGGCTTTGTCGGCTATGCGCTGGGCGTAATCGGAACCGTCCTGTTCCTGTGGGGCTTTTCAGGAAACCCGTTCTTCAAGGGCTTCTATGTCCCTTGGCAAATCCCGCTCGTCAGCTTTGGCGCCGTCATCATTATCCTTGCGATCACCGGCTGGTTGGCACTTCGCAGCGTGCTCAGCACTGAACCGGCTTCGGTGTTCCGGTGAGCAAGGGTGCCATGACCAAGCGCGATTCCGTGCCGTGTGACACCGAAGCCGCCATCTGCGCCCGTGGCATCGTGCGCGATTTTCAGGCCGGCCAATCGACCATCCGCGTACTGCACGGGATCGACACCGATATCCGCTCAGGCGAGATGACCTACGTCGTCGGCGAAAGCGGATCGGGCAAGACCACGCTGATCTCGATTATGTGCGGCATTCTCTGGCCGACCGCCGGAGAGGTCAAAGTCTTCGGGACAGACATCTACGCGCTATCGGATACCGAGCTCGTCAATTTCCGGCTCGAGAACATCGGATTCATCTTCCAGCAGTACAACCTGATCCCTTCGATCGACGCTGCCGCGAACGCCGCCGTGCCATTGATCGCGCAGGGTATGGGCATTGACGAAGCGCGCGAACGCGCAATCGTCCTGCTCGAGAAACTGAACATCGCCGATCAGGCGAACAAACTGCCTAATCAGCTTTCGGGCGGACAGCAGCAACGCGTCGCGATAGCCCGCGCGCTGGTCCACGAACCGCGATTGGTGGTGTGTGACGAGCCAACCGCCGCGCTTGATGCCAGCTCGGGAAGGCGCGTGATGGATCTGCTGCACGAAGTCGCTGTCGCGCCTGACCGCGCCTGCATCATCGTAACCCACGACAATCGCATTTTCGACCTCGCAGATCGCATTCTCGTGCTCGAAGACGGTCGCATAATCCATGACGGCACGCAGATGCCCCAAGACCACTAGCCGCCCATCCATAGCCAGAGGCCCGCATGTCTTTCCTGCCCTCCAACATCAGTTTTTCGCGCCATATCCTGCCAATCCTGGCGGTTGTCGGCTTGATCGTGGCCACACTTTACACGATTGGCAGCCTGCCCGATCGCAGCATAACCGAGCCGGAGAACCAGCCGCCCAAGGCTGCTGGTGCGCTGGCCGATGCACCACGTGTGTCCGGCTCGGGCATTGTCGAACCGGCAAGCGAAGTGATCGATATCGGTTCGGCGCTCTCCGGGCTTGTAACCGATGTCCGGGTGGCTCCGGGTGATCGGGTGGAAAAGGGACAAGTGCTGTTCCTGGTAGATGATCGAGCAGCTCGTGCCGCGCTTGCCGAAGCCAATGCCGCAATCCGCGAAGCCCGCGCCGCAATCGCCGAAGCGCAGACCGCGCGCGACACTGCACGTCAGCAGCTCGCACTCTACGAAAGCCTTAGCGATCCGGCCGCCGTCAGCCGTTCCGAAGTAATCCGGGCCGAAGGAGAGGCACAGGCCGCCTCCAGCCGGCTTGAACTGGCGCGGGCGCGCCTGAATGCGGCGCAGGCACGCGCAGGAAGCGCACAGACGGAATTGAACCGACTTACGGTGCGAGCGCCAATTGCCGGAGAAATCCTGGCGGTGAACATCCGGCCGGGCGAATTCGTCGCGACCCAAGGCGGAAACGGGCAGCCCTTTATCCAGATGGGCGAAACCAATCCGCTGCATGTGCGTGTCGACATCGACGAAAACGAAGCCGTTCGCGTCAAGCTGGGCGCACCCGCAACAATCTCGCCACGCGGTGCTGCCGAAATACGGGTTGAAGCCAGTTTCGTCCGGGTCGAACCGCAGGTCGTGCCCAAACGCTCGCTCACCAACAGCGCAGCCGAAAGGGTCGATGTTCGGGTGCTTCAGGTGATCTATGCTCTGCCGCAGAGCAAGGAAGCCGAAGTCTTCCGTGTCGGCCAGCAGATCGACGCTTTCGTCGCTGCCGATGCTTCCGGCGAAGAGTGATGCCCATGCAGCGCCCACTCCCTCGCCTCGTCACCCTCTGCCTGTCGCTTTCCCTAGCGGCTTGCGTGGCAGGCCCTGCACCTGAAGTGGCGACACCGCCGCCAGTCTTGCCGGACGCGTTCTACTATCAGCCTGACAGTTCGACAGGGGCGGCGCTTGATGCCCTGCTTCCTCGGAATGATCCCGCTTTTGCCAGCCTTTCGCAGGCTGCGATCTCGGGTGCGCCGAGCCTTGCCGAAGCTCTAGCCCGGATCGAAGCTGCTCGTGCCGGAGCGGCGCGCGCCGGAGCCGAACGCCTCCCGAACATATCGGCTCAGGGTACCGTCACTGAAAACAGGATCAACACCGCGCAGTTCGGTCAGGCCGGCCAGCAGGGCTTCATTCCCGAGGTGCAGACATCCTATGGCGCCAACATCGTAGCCAGCTGGGATGCAGACATTTTCGGCAGGCTCAAGGCGCAGGAACGCGCAGCTCTTGCCCGGATAGATGCGGCCAATGCATCGGCGGCGGCTGTTCGCATTGCATTGATTTCCGAAGTGGCAGGCAGCGTGATCGACTGGCGTGTGTTGAATGCCCGCGCGGCGGCAATTCAGGACGATGTGCTGGCCGCGCGGCAATTGGCCGATCTTGCGCGCAGCCGAGAAGATGCCGGGATCGCACCCGGATTTGACAGGGTTCGCGCCGAAGCGGCCGCAAGCGCTTCAAAGTCGCGCCTTGCCGCGCTTGAAAGCGAGAAAGTGCGGATTATCGGGCGACTCATTACCCTCACCGGGCTGAGTGGATCACAAGTCAACGCAGTCCTCGCGCAAGCCGGTGAACCAATGGAAACCGGGATGGCACCTGCTGCGCTTCCTTCCGATCTGTTGGCCAACCGTCCGGATGTGGTTGCCGCAGCCGCGCAACTCGCCGCCGCCGATGCAGAGCTTGCCGCAACTGCCCGCTCCCGCTTCCCCCGTCTCACCCTGTCTGCCGTGCTTGGATTGCTGGCATTCGATCCCGAGGATCTGTTTGACGATGATTCCTTCGTCAGCACGCTGACTGCGGGGATTGCCGGCCCCTTGCTGAACTTTGGCAGGATCGAAGCGGAAATCGACGGTGCGGCTGCGCAGAAGAAGATCGCGTTTCAGGCCTATCGCGGAGCGGTGTTTCAGGCGCTTGGTGATGCGGAGGCCGCCTATGGCCTGATCGCCGCAGCAGACCGTGAGGCCGCGCTTGCCACTGCCGAGCGTGATCAGTTGCAGCGCGCAGCCAGCCTTGCGAACGACCGGTTCCGTGCAGGGCTTGCGAGCTTGCTCGAAGTGCTCGAAGCGCGCCGTGCCGCAGATGCCAGCGGAGAGCGTGCGGCTGCCGCAATCGGAAGGGCGCAACGGGCGCGGGTGTTGTTGTGGCAATCGCTTGGCGGCGATGCGCCAGCGACAGAGCCAGAGGCAGGTTAACCGATCACCCGCTCGATCAGCCAGAAGCTGCCGATGGTGCCGATCGCATAAGTGGCGATCTTCAATGCAGGATTTTCCGCAACCGGCACGGTCCGGCGCATCAGTGCCAGCAGCGCGATTACTCCGGCGACGACCAGCAACTGCCCCGCTTCGACACCGAGGTTGAACGCCAGCAGCGCGGGCACCACTTCCCCTTGTGGCAAGCCAATATCGGCAAGCGCACCGGCAAAGCCGAAGCCGTGGAACAGGCCGAAGGCGAAAGCGACCACCCATGGGAAGCGCCGGGTGAAGGTGCGCCTTTCAGGATCGCGCAGCACAAGCGCAACTTCGACTGCGAGAAACACTATCGACAATGCGATGATGGCCTCGACCGGTCGGCTTGGAAGACCGGTGTAACCGAGGCTTGTCGCAACCAGAGTTATCGAATGGGCCACGGTAAAAGCGGTGGCGGCCTTCACCACCTCCCAAGGTGCGCGCACCAGCAACACCAAAGCGATCACAAACAGCAGGTGATCCCAGCCGAAAAGGATGTGCTCGGCTCCGATGACGAAATAGTCCCGCAACACCTGCCATGTGCCCGGTTGCGCGAGGATGGTCGCCGTCGGTGCATCGGAAGTAAGGCGGAAACTCTGCACTGGTCTTTCAAGGGGCACCAGCCGCGCAATCGCGTCAGAATTGCCGAGCAACTCGCTCAGGCCGAACGCCTCGCCAGCGAGATCGCCCTCGCAGCGGAGTTCCTGCCGCCCTTGCACTGTGAGCGCAGTGGCCCGTTGGGCGGGATCGCCTATCGGTTCGCAGGCTTCGGGGTAAACGGGAGAGGCGACAGGCAGTGCGCCCTGTCCGCGCGATACCGTCACTGGCAACTTCCACTCCATCACCCATCGGTCAGCCTCTCTCTCGACCATTTCGATGACGGCAGGGCGCAATTCATCCGCATTCAGGGGAATGGCGACGGCCGCAAAAAGGATCGCCAGCAAGGCTCGCAGAGCGTGTCTCACCTCGCAATGTCGACCCGGTAGGCGCTGCGAAGGATCTCGTAAGCACGCTGTTTGCGCTGCTCGATCTGGGCGTTGCGCCAATCGTTTTCGACCCGGTCGCGCACTGTATCGAAATCAGCCGCAACGGGTTTGCGGCTTTGCAGGCGGACCAGGTGCCAGCCAAAGCCGGAAGGCACAGGCCCCTGCCATTGCGCGCCCTGATCCAGCGCCGCCAGCCCGCGTGCGAATTGCTCACCGAAACGAATCTGGATTTCGGCAAAACGTTCATTCTCGACGCGGCGCGGAAGGCTGATCGGCTCGCCTGTCTCCTCACCACCGTTCGCACGCGACATGGCATTGCGGGCCGCCGCTTCGCTGGAGAAATAGGCCTGCTCGAAACTGACCAACAACGCATCGGCATATCGACTGGCGTTTTCCTCGAAAAAGGCACGCAGTTCTGCCTCATCCGGATCCGCCACTTCGGCGGCGGCACTCGCGGACATGTCCATCTTTGCGACAAGCCGCTGGCGCACCACCGCATCGCCCTGATCCAGACCCAGTCGCAAGGCTTCGCGATAGAGCACTTCCTCGCGCACATATCGTTCTATCCGCGCGTCAAGCTCTGCGTCGGTCGGCGCGCGACCCATCACCCGCTCGAAGCCCAGAGCAAGCTGCGCTTTCTGATCCGCATCCACGCGGATCATGCGTGAAGCCGGATCAACGGGCATCCCGCCCCATGTGAGCGCGAGATAGACCAGCGCCCCGAGCCCGATGAAGTGGACCAGCGGTTCGCGGGCCCAGTCAGGTAGCTTCACGTTGCCCCCGCACCCTTGGGCTTGAGCCAGATCGGCGAGGTATAGGCACGCTCCTGCGCGACGGCATCTTCCAGCGCATCGCCCGTCAACTCGAAACCAAACCGCACCGCATCGAACAGCGTCCAGCGCGGTGTCGGGATCTCGATCACCCGCACATAATAGAACGCCCGCTGTCCAGCAGCATAATCGGGATCGGTCCAGGTGGTGCGCAATTCGGGAGCGCCGATGGTGTTGGTATAGGTCGCATCCGCCCTGTTGACGGTATCGCCCACCGGAGTCAGCCCGCGCGCGGTGCGGGGCCGCTTGTCCATGTCGCTCCACACGACATCATAGACCCGCTCCTGCATCGCGCCGCTGGCATCGACCCAGCCCTTTACCACCTGCGCCCGGTCCAGATTGGCACCGTCAGGGTCCTTCAGCGCGCTGATCAGGAACGTCGGTGCCGTGCCCGCATCGGTCAGTTCGCCTCCCATTGGCACACCGCGGGTGTAGCCGGCCCGCACCCAATCGCCATCCCAGTCGCTCGCTGAAAAATCGAAGCCGCCGAATACCCGCACACTCATGCGCGGGCCGGTGGTGGCGTAAACTTCACGCCGCTTGAAGGCATCGAAGATTTCCGCACGGGTGTTGCCGCGCGCCCAGGCGGCGGCATAGCCCCCGGCGAGATAATGCCAGCCGAACCGCCCCTCACGCGTGCCGAGGTTCTGCGGCTCCATCGCCCTGCCCTGATTGGCGGGTTCGTTGCCTGTGTGTTTACCGAAAAAGTTGTCTTCGTCTCCGGAAGCCAGCGCCGTGTGGCTGTCTGTCGACCCGATCATGCCGAACGCATAGGGGTTCACACCCAGTTGCTGTTCCAGCGAGAGCCCACGCAACAGCGCAGAGCGGGCGTATGAACCGGCATACATGTCAGGAGTGCTGCGAAGGGTAAGCGGGAGGTTGCCCAGTTCCCACCCTTTGACGCCGAAACCGGCCATTTCGTCATTGGGAGAAAGGAAGGGATGGGTTTCCCCGTCGCCCTTGATCTGGGTGACTTCGACCACCGGCTCCGCCTTGGCCCGCCTTGCGGCGTATTCTGACGTCATCGGCGAACCGTCGGGCATAGTCATTTCGAACATCAACCCGTTCGAAAGATTGCCGTTGTGCGGAATCGCCAGGACATTGCCGCCGGTCTCCTTTTCATAGGAGGCCATGTATTCCCACAGCTGCTGCACATCCGCGTCAATCCCGCCGAACGGCAGGATTTTGCGGGTCTTGTCGCTGCCATCGCGAAACATCACGACGCGGTGCAGGTTGTTGCCGTCCGGCATTAGCGTCCATTCGAAGCCTGCAAAGGCGGTAAAGACACCGGGCTCATTGTAGCGATCGAGCAGGCCAATCTGGGTGTTCCAGATGTCTTCCGTCCCTTCCCGCGCCTGTTCGGGATCGCTGAAGGATTCGGGCAAAGTTCCGTTAGCGGCCGCCGTGATCAGTTCGGCAATAGCTTGCTGCGATCCTTCTGGCCCTTCGTGCATCAGGTCATACCAGCGCAGCACGGTTTCGTCGCCGATCACCCAATCGACGTACCAGCGCGGCGCGTCATACAGCCTGCGGGTTGCACCAAGCCCGTCGGAATGGTCTGCGATGACGAGGAAATCGAGCGGTCTGGAAAGCCGGGCCTTCGCCCCCGTAGTGGCGGTGACTTCCTCACCCCGAGCAAACCGCAGCGCATCCTCCGGCCCCAGCCTCACGCCAAATCCGAAAGCGTCGATCGAATTGTCGGTGTGGAGGTGCGTGTCGCCCCAATAGGGACGATCGGGAAACTCGGCGAGTTCGATCGTATTTTCGCCATCACCGGTTTGAGCCGGATCCAGCGCCGCATCGCCGCTGCATCCTGCTACCGCAATCGTCATCAGGCTTGCCGCAGCGAGCCCAACCCATGACTTGTGCATGGATTCCCTCCCTATTTCTCCCGAGCCCGAATGTGCGCGGGCTTGGCCCGGTTCGTCAAGCTAACCCTTGCGCTGAAGCAAGGCAGAACGTTCGCAGCGGCACACCACCTCGTCACGCTGATTGAGCAGTTCGTGCGTGAAGGTGACGATCCCGGCATCGGGGCGCGAATTGCTGGCACGCAATTCCTTGACCACGCTGCGCGCATGCAAGGTATCGCCGATAAACACCGGCTTGGGCGTCACCACCTTGTCAAACCCCAGGTTCGCCACCAGCGTACCCAGCGTCGTGTCCCCCACCGACAGCCCCACAAGCAGAGCGAAGGTGAAAGTCGAATTGACGAGGATCTGGCCAAACCCGCTTGCCTTTGCCGCCTCCACATCAAGGTGCAGAGGCTGCGGGTTGTGTGTCATCGTGGAGAACAGCAGATTATCCGTCTCCGTAACGGTGCGGCGGATTTCGTGCTCGATCGCATCGCCGACCTGCCATTCGTCAAAATACCGGCCTGCCATCGTTCAATCCTTCGACCAGCCGGCGACGATTTCAGCACCATCATTCCGGCTCGACCGCACAGATCCCGGCGTGCGGCTGAACCGCGGAGCAGGGGCTGTGTGCCATGCGCCATCATGCTCGACATAGGCACCGCGCGCTTTCATGTGCGGGTGCTCGCGTGCTTCGTCCAATGTCAGCACAGGGGCAAAACAAGCGTCGCTGCCTTCCAGCAGTTCGACCCATTCGGCCTGCGGACGTGTCTTGAACAAGGCAGCGAGCTGTTCGGCATATTCGTCCCAGTTTGCAGGGTTCATCTGCGCCTGTGCCAATTCGGCGGGCGCGCCAGACTTGGCCAGCAGTTCGGCATAGAATTGCGGCTCGATCGCACCAACCGACACCTCCTTGCCATCGGCGCATTCGAAACAGCGATAGAAATGCGCCGCTCCGCCCAGCATGCCCTTGCCGCGCTCGGTCGAAAGGAACGGCTTGTCGCGTACGCCGAAGAAGAAGCTCATCAGGCTGGTCGCGCCATCGACGATGGCCGCATCCACCACCTGACCCGTGCCCGATTGCGACCGCTCATACAGCGCGGCCATGATGCCGAAGGCGCAATACATCGAACCGCCGCCGAAATCGCCGACCAGATTCTGCGGCGGTGTCGCGGTTTCGCCAGCCTTGCCGACTGCGGCAAGCGCACCGGTGATCGCGATGTAGTTGATGTCGTGGCCCGCCGCATGGGCAAGTGGCCCGTCCTGTCCCCACCCCGTCATGCGGGCGTAGACGAGACGCGGGTTGAGCGCGAGCAGTTCGTCAGGCCCAAGCCCGAGACGCTCCATAACGCCTGGCCTGAAACCTTCGATCAACACGTCGGCCTTGACCGCAGCGTCAAGGCAAAATGCCTTGCCTTCATCGCTTTTGAGATCGACTTCGGCGCGGTGCCGCGCACGCTCGACCACGGGATTCGAAACACCGCTGCCGGGGCGATCGATGCGTACCACGTCGGCGCCCAGATCAGCCAAGAGCATGGCCACATGCGGGCCCGGTCCGATCCCTGAAAACTCGATCACCTTGAGCCCTGCAAGCGGGCCGGATTTCTCACTCATTACCTGACTCTCCCTTTGCCGCCTCTGTGCCGCCGCATCCGGCCAAGGGCAAGAGGTTCACCGGCGCAATTGACACTTCGCGGACAGCAGCAATAGAGGCTGGGTCGCGAACCATCCGGCAAAGGACCTCGACCCGATATGACAAAACCCCGGCGCAAAGTGCTCGCTGTCGCATCGGGCGGCGGGCATTGGGAGCAGTTGATGCTGCTTCGCCCGACGCTGGAGGAATATGACGTGCGCTTTGCCACAACCGAAGCAGAGATCGCCCGCCAGCGCGGGATTACTGATGTCGACACTCTGCCGGATTGCAACCAGAACCGCCCGATCCGATCCGCTCTTTGCGGCATTGTCGCGCTGTGGGTGGTGCTGAAACATCGCCCGCATGTGGTTCTCTCCACCGGTGCCGCCCCGGGCTTCTTCTGCCTTATGGCTGGCCGGTTGATAGGCGCGCGCACATTGTGGATCGACAGCGTGGCCAATGGCGAACAGCTTTCAATGTGCGGCAGGCTTTCGCGCAGCCTTGCGCATGAATGCCTGACGCAGTGGCCCGATCTGGCCGAAGACCCAAAGGTCAAATATCGTGGAGCTGTGCTGTGATCCTTGTCACCGTAGGCATGCAGCTGGGTTTTGATCGCCTGATCCGCGCGATGGACGAACTGGCGCCTTCGCTGGGGATGGAAGTGATCGCACAGACCGGCAAGGGCAACTACTCCCCTGTCAACATGACCGCGCGTGAAAAGATCGGCCCAGGTGATTTCGAAGAGCTGATACAGCGCAGCCGGCTGATCGTCAGCCACGCCGGGATCGGGACGATCCTGACGGCGCAGCGATTCTCGACACCAATCATCCTATTCCCACGCCGATTCGATCATGGCGAGCACCGCAACGATCATCAGGTTGCAACTGTCCGCAATCTCGAAGGGCGGTCGGGCCTGCTTGTTGCGATGGAACAAAGCGATCTTGCCGAACGGATCGCCGAAGGTCTTGCCATGGCCGAAACGCGGCCAGAAGTGTCTGCGACCGCGCGGCAACTGCGCGGAGCGATCGGCCGATTCATCGAAGGCGGTCAGATCTGATGCCGGGTATCTGCCTTACCGGCTAGCGGCGGGATGCTATCCGCCCCTTGAGCAAAAGGGTGTAATAGACCGCGGCTCCCAGCACGACGGCACTCGCGCCCAGATCGCCGGTCCAGTTCAGCTTCAAGGGTCCATACAGAAGCGTGTCCATCGCATGGAGAGAGATTGATCGCATGGCGATGACCGCGACCATAACGCCGCAACTTGCGATCGCGACGGCCACGGCAATGTTGCGACGCCCGGACATGCGCCTTGAGACATGGTAGGCCGTGTAAAGCCCGAGAGCTGCAAACAGTGCCAGAACGATGGCTATGATCACGCCCTGATAGCTGCGCCGACCCTCGCGCAGATCCTGCAGCTGCAACCATTCCCGAAGGTCAGCTCGCAAGGCCTCCTCGACATTGAAGATCCTCGAGACGATCAGCACCAGAAAAAAAACGGCAACCGCGGCCCAACTGGCCACCTGCCAACCATGCTGGCGCTGCACCTGACCTGTGCGACAGGCAAGCAGGCTGGCCGCGAGTACAAGCGCGTAAAATGCGGCCGCGATCAGGCTGAGGGTTGATGGCCCGTCTTGCATTCGGTGTTCGCCTCCGGAAATAGTCACTCTGACATCTTCGGTCCGTTTGAAACCTTGGTTGCCATCCTTCAACCCGCTTTTGCCGTCCCTCAGCATCTTTGTCGGATGGGAGAGCCGTATGGAGTTGCCCAAGCCTTGCTGCATTGCGGCATCTGCGTCTCATATCGAAACAATAGCTACAGCTACGACTCCCGACAGGGGCCGGAAGGCGGTTGCACATCAGGGAACCCCGGTCTAAGGAAAACCTCTTAGCGACGGGGGACCAAGTGGCCTTGAAATCTATGAACAGCAAACGTCTTGGCGTGGCTCTGCTCGCCAGTGCCATCACTCTTTCGGGATGTGCTTCGACACCGGAACCGGTTATCGGCGCAGCGGCTAGCCAGGCTCGCACTGATCTTGGACAGGTCAATTATTCGCAGTCGAGGGCGACGACCTACATGCTTCGCCCTTCGGACAAGATCTCGGTCAATGTCTTCCGTGAGCCGGAACTGTCGATCGAGAATGTCCGGCTTGGCGTCGATGGCGAAGTGTCTCTGCCGATGCTCGGCTCGATCCCGGCTGCCGGAATGACGACCAAGCAGCTGGAGCAAGACGTATCTCGCCGCCTGCTCGCCGCGGGTCTGCGCACACCGATGGTGAGTGTGAACATCGCCGAATACGCGTCGCACCTCGTGACCGTCGAAGGTGCCGTGGAAGATCCCGGCGTCTATGCATTTCAGCCGGGTGCGCGCCTTTCGTCCGCGATTGCTCTGGCTGACGGCCCGACAAATGTCGCCAAGCGCCAGCAAGTCGCGGTGTTCCGCGAAAGCCCGCAGGGCATCATGATCGCCAAATTCGATTACCAGCAGGTCAGCCAAGGTACGATGCTTGATCCTGTACTCCAGCCGGGCGATCGGGTGGTGATGGGAACCGACGGTCTGTCCGTATTCTACCAGAACCTGCTTCAAGCCCTGCCTGCCTTCGGCATCTTCGGGGTTGCAGCGATAAACAACAGTAACAACTGAACCAATGAACGATCGGTCCATCATTGACCCGTCCGAACCGGACGGCCGTGGCACTTGGCTAGAGGCCTATTTGCCTGAGAATCAGCTGGCTCATCCTGCTCCGCAGGCGCCGCAACTGATCAGTCTCGCGACGATCAGGGGCATTGTCTATCGGCAGCGTTGGCTGTTCGCAGGTGTGATACTTGCTGCACTGACGGTCGGACTGATCATCACTCTCCTTGCCACGCCCATGTATCAGGCCACGGCTAAGGTAAGTGTGGCACCATATGGTGCCTTCATTCTCGAGGGGCAGGACGTACAGCAAGGGATCGCAAGCAATCAGGTAGGCGATTATCTGGCAACTCAGGTCGAACTGATCCAGAGCCGAAGCCTTGCAGAGATCGTCGTCGCTGATCGTCAATTGGGTGAGCGATACGACCTCCTCGGTAGCAACATCGATGAAGCTCGCTCTCCTGACATGACCGACGAGCAGTGGCTCGAAGCCAAGAATGCCATGGCTGCCACGGTGCTTTCGCAAGGCGTCATTGCCGAAGTTCCGGCTGAAAGCTGGGTTATTCCGATCACATTCCAGTCCGACAATCCGGCTTTGGCGGCAGAGATGGCGAACGCCTATGCGGATGCCTTTATCGCGTCGGACTCACGAGAAACGGTCGAAGGCAACGAATACGCGATCGATTATCTGCGAGACCAGATCGACATCGTTCGTGGCAAGCTTGAGGAAGCAGAGCGGAATACAAATGCCTATGCCCGCAGCAGCGGCATTATTGTCCAGCCTACGGTTTCCGAAGACGGCAGCACAAGCAGTTCGACTATCACCAATTCGAATCTGGCGAATATCAGCCAGCGGGTTGCTGATGCCCGCGCCGCACGGATTGCGGCCGAGCAGAAGTGGCGTGCAATCGAGAACCTGCCGGCTTCTCAGCTCCCAGAAGTACAGAACAATCAGGTACTTCAACGGCTTGTGACTGATCGCACCGGAAAGCTCGCCGAGCTGTCCGACCTGCGCCAGCGCTACAGCGACGAATTCCCGCAAATTCGCAACCTTCTTGCCCAGATTGCGATTCTTGACGAGCAGATCCAGCGCAGCAGCGCCGACATCAAGGCGACCGTTCGCAATGAGTTCATCGTCGCACGCAATCAGGAGCAGGCGCTGCAAAGCGAACTCGGATCGCTTTCAAGCGAATCCCTCGCCGAGCAAGACGAAATGGTTCAGCTGACCGTGCTTGAGCGCGAAGCTGAAGCTTTGCGACAGCAACTGCGCTCGCTGCTTGAACGCTACAACCAGATCAGCAGTGCTGCCAACGTGAACAGCGGCACGATGACAAAGATCGAAAGCGCGCTTGTACCCGGTAGCCCTTATGCGCCGAGCCTGGTTCAGAACCTTGGCCTCGCCCTCGTGCTTGGCATCAGTCTCGCTGCCGGCCTCGCAGTCTTGCGTGAAATGTTCGACGATCGAATCCGCTCGCTGGATGAAGTCGAGCAGAAGATCGACCTTCCGCTCATCGGGCACACCCCGCATGTGAGCGAGAAGGATATCGAGGTCGAAAGTTCGAACAACTTCACCTCGCTGATGGAAGCCTATGCCTCGATCAAGGCTGCGATCGACTTCTCGCTTCCGCGCAGTCGCAACGTCCTGCAATTGACCAGCACGCACGAGTCAGAAGGCAAGTCGACCACCGCCGTCGTCCTTGCTGACTTGTTCGCCCGGTCAGGCCGCAAGACCTTGCTTATCGATGCAGACCTTCGTCGTCCGTCAGTCGCACGACTGCTGGAGTTGGAACGCCCACAGATCGGCCTCGTCGAGGTTGTACTTGGTCACGCCAAGCTTGAGGATGCCGTCGTCAAGGGCGTTCATGACAACCTCGAAGTCCTGCCTGTCGGCGCCGTTCCGCCCAATCCGACGGAAATTCTATCGTCTGACGAATTCGCGGCATTCATCGACAAGTACCGCAACGAGTATTCGTTGATCATCTTCGATTCCTGCCCGGTTCTGGGCCTTGCAGACGCACCGCTTCTCGCTCGTCTCATGGATGGCACCATCTTCGTCCTTGAAGCGAACAAGGCACCCTTCTCTCAGGCCCGCAATGCTGTGAAGCGCCTGCGCAGTGCCGGAGGCAATGTCCTCGGGCTGATCCTGACGAAGTATCGCGCGCTCGAAGCCGGTCATTCCTATGGGTATCAGTACAGCTATTACGAGTATGGTTCAGGTCGATAACGGCTTGGCTTCAATGGCGTGGGCCGTTGCTCAGATTGAGCAAGGGCCCACGCCACCAGTGCAAGGATCACCCCTTGCGATAGGGCTGCAATCTAACCGCGGAAGTTCAGGTACGTGACCAAGTCCCTACCCTTCACATTGATTATCCCCGCTCACAACGAAGCAGCGGTCATTGAGCGCTGCCTCAAGACCGCCTTGGCCGAAGCCCCCGATGACGGGAGTGTCGAAGTAATTGTAGCCGCGAACGGGTGCAGTGACGATACGGTCAGCTTGGCAAAGATGGCGGCTCCGCAGGCAACCGTTCTTGATCTCCCGACCGGCTCAAAAACAAAAGCGATCAATGCTGCGAACGCGATCGCGTCCCGGTTTCCCCGCATCTACCTCGATGCCGATATCGAATGTTCGTACCGATCTCTACTGGCGATGGCGGTGGTGTTGACCGAACCGGATGTCATGACTGCTTCGCCAAAAATCAGGCTTGAGCTGGGACACTGCAACCGATGGATCAAGGCCTACTACGCGGCATGGCTCAAACAGCCTTTTGCCAAGTCGGGAAAAGGTGGTGCCGGATGTTACGGCCTTTCCCAGACCGCGCTTGAAAGCATTGGTGAATTTCCGCCGATCATCGGGGATGACATCTGGATCCATACCCGCTTTCCCGACGAGCAGAAGCGGCTTGTTCAAAGTGATGCCCTAGGCAGGGAAGTGTTCTCGATCGTCAGGCCACCGAAAACCCTGTGGCAACAGGTGAAGGTCGAAGCGCGGAGGATAGAGGGCAACGCAGACGTAAAAAGGGACTACCCCAGCGCCTATGTCGATATCGCGAGAGAAGGCGGCGGGCTTGGTGGCGCGTTGAAAAGCGGAACTGGCCCTTTCGATCTCGCGGTTTTTCTGACCGCCAAGGTTCTCGTAAGGATTGAGATGCGCCGCAAGCGGCTGTTCGGCAAGCGAACGGAATGGACGCGGGACCTCAGCTCCCGGGGGGCATGAATGCAAGCAAGTGAACCGCATGCTGGTGGCCCCGGGAGTCCGAACGTCAGCATTCTTGTCGTCGGCTACAATTCGGCAGCCCTAATTCGGAACTGCCTGAATTCGGTAGCCGCTGCATGCACCAGGTCTGCCTATGAGATACTATTCGTAGATCAGGGCGACGGCACCACCGAAGCTGTTGTCAGGGCCGATTTCCCTGACGTCAGGATTGTCCCGAGTGAGGGGAATCTTGGCTTTGCTGGTGGGAACAATCTGCTTGCCCGCTTTGCCACTGGTACAAACCTTCTCTTGCTCAATCCCGATGTTGAACTGCATCCGGGATCAATCGACGCTTTGCTTGATGCAAGCGAACGCCATGCCGATGGATCGGCTTGGGGCGGTGTGACGCTTGATCGGAACGGTGATCCCGATGTCGGGAACACAGTTCATGTTCCTTCACTTCGCGAAATGGCTAGCCGCCTGGTGGGCCGTTCGCGAGTTGCGCTTCGAAGCGGGCAAACGTTTGAAAAGGACGAACCCGCGAAAGTGTTGAGTGGAGGGTTCGTCATGATCGCCAGAAGTGCGTGGGACGAAGCCGGCGGTCTGGATCAACGGTTTTTCCTGTATTGCGAGGAAGTGGACCTTTTCTGCCGCTTGCACCTTGCAGGGCATACATTCTGGCGGATTGCAAAGGCGCGTGCCCATCATGATATCGGCCATGGAGAGGCTGCGTCGCCAATGCGCGTGGTATATCTGACGGCGGGCATAATGCAGTTTGCCCGGCTGCACTGGTCAAAGCCCCGCCAGTGGGTTGCCATTTTCCTGATTTGGCTAGGCGCGGTCCAGCGCTTCGCCATTGGCATGTTGATGTCGCCCGTAGGCAAACAATTCAAGGTTCTGCGCGATAGCAACAGATTGCTTGCGACGCGGCCCAGCTATTGGCGCTTCGGATACGATCCGGAGAGGGGTTTGCTTGCGCGATTAAATCGTGCAGGAAGTAAGATGCCATAGAGAAAGTTTCGTATGACTGACGTGTCTGCTGTTTCCATTTCCGGAAAATATCTCATCACCTCAATGGAAGCTGAAACCTTAGACCTCCATAAGGTGCAGCTGAATACAAATTGGATCCTGTTCATAGACGGAACGCTCGATTTGATCGAGATCTGGCAGGACGATAATCGATTGGGTTGGCTGTTAGGCAAGGTCATTGATCTTCAAGTTCAAGCTGTTGCCCGTGACCGTGTCACGATTCCTTCCTCTCAAGGCCTTGAAGAGGCATGGCAAGAAATCTCGGAACGATTTTCGGGAAGTTGGCTGTGCTTAATTGATCAAGACTCGAACATAGAATTGCGGCCTGATGCTTGTGCAACAGTTGGAGCGGTCTTCGATCCGGTCAGCCGCCAACTCGCGTCTCATGCATGCTTGATTGCGGGAGAAGACTATGATGCACGCTTGAATCAAGAACTGAGAAAAGAGAACGAAGTTGAACAAGATGGTTGGATCACTGGAGGCCTGACTGCTCATGAAGGTATTTTCAGACTTCTGCCAAACCATCGCGTATCTACCTCGGATTTTCAGACAAGCCGTTTACCCCTGACCATGCCCGATTATTCCGACGCCGTTGATGGCATTGTTGACGGCATGACATCAGAGGTTGTGGGGGTTACAAAATCATTGGTGTCAATAGCGCCTGTGCATGTCGCGCTTACTGGCGGAAATGAGACACGAGCTCTTTTGGCAATGCTCCGAAGCATGAAGGATATTCTAAGCTTCGTCACTGTTGAGTACCAAACAGGGGCAATGGATAGCGCAATTGCCAGCGAGTTGGCAACGCGACATCAATTGCAACATATTAGATTGGGAGAGAAGAGGGCAACCAAGGTTCAGCAGGCCGATTGGTCATATTGGGCAGGACACGCATTGGCCGGCGCGAATAAGACTTTCTTCCCATCGGTGCAGCCATTAGCAGGCGGCTTCCTCGTTGGAGGGTTAGGAGGGGAGGTTGGCCGTGGATTCCTTTGGCCAAATCAGCTGCAAAATAGCACTCTCATATCGCCAAAGCTTATCATGGCCCGATTGAAGCTTCCTCATTCGAAGCCAACCTATAAGGCCGTGTCTTCTTGGTACGAAACACTCCCAAGTGGGCTTGACCCATTTCAGATCTTAGATCTTGCGTACCTTGAATTGCGGATGGGGCCATGGGCTTACGCACAACCCAGAATAGCCAATGGACCTCGCTCTGTGCACCCGCTCATTTCGTATCCACAGTTTAGGCGTATGCGATCGATACCGCCAGAACAGCGGCTCGACAACGGGATGATTAAACGGTTGATCCAAGCGAACTGGGATGAACTACTGCGAGTCCCAATCAATGCATACGGTGATTGGCGTGACTATCGCGAGAAATTGATGCGTGGGATTAGGCGCCCAGATCGAGCAATGCGAAAGATTAAAATGCTTATGACAACCCGATAGTGAGCATCCTATAGGACTTCAGCAAAAAAGATCGTCCACAGCGATCTACGCTGAGGCTTTTTCACTGCTGTTCTCAACATGCCAGCGATACCGAATAATCCTAGGCTGTTTATAATCACCTAGGCTCACCGCGATACCCAAGAGCATAAAGAACCACACCAAGGCGGATAACCACAAGGAGACCGAATTAACTCCCAGTGCGAACACCGCCAAAGCGATCGCCACCCCGCGCAGCAGACGCCGGTCAACAGAACCCAAACTTTCTGAATTGCGGGCGACGCAATACACTCCCCACACGGTCGCGAAGATAAGAAGGATCGAGGCCGGGATCCCAAATCTGAGTGCCATAATCAGCCAGAAGTGATCGAATGAACCTGAATGCATCCAATCTGGGCGGTCCCAGTCATCATAGCCTATTCCAAAGAATGGATTTCGCTCAATGTTCTCCGTACCGTACTTCCAGATCAGAATTCTATTGTATGCCGAGGCAGTGTTGAGCGAAGCGTATCGAACAAGCAATCCATATGTGCCCGTGTTACTTACCGTTTCAACTATGACAAACACGACCGAGGAAAAAGCCAACAGCAGTCGCCAGCTAAAATTGTAAAATCGTTCGGTCAGCCAATTGTAGGCCCATAAGAGAGCTCCGAAGACCAAACCGAGCAATGCTGCGGAACTCATTGAGAAGAAGGCACCCATGGCGGCGAAGATACCAAAAAGTTTCGGCCAGCCTTTAATACCCGAGCCAAGAAAAATGGTTAAGAAGCTGGCAAGGAAAATGCCCGCCAAGATCGGGTGAGGGAAATTCGCTGCGCCGCGCAATAGCCCCATACGCGTATCACCTCTAAGCGGCATTGGCTGTCCCGTGACGGCTGACGCGGCTGATTGGATAATTCTCACATGTGTGATTGCTTCCAACACAACGGTGGCACTGATGATAGCTAATCCCGGAGCACTAGCAATCAGGAAGAGGCGCAAGTCACGGGGGGATTGAATGCCAACTCGAGCCAAAAAATATGCGAGCGCGATGTCGATAGTATGGGCACCACCCTGAACCAAGGCAGTACCGATACTGCCGCTTGTCATATACGACGCTAGCCAAACCCAAGCTACAGCTGATGCGATGAATAAGTCGGGCCATGCGAACCGAAGTCTACCTGAAAACGCTCCAGCCAATAGGTAGATCGCCCCGGCCATGACGAAGACACGATAAGGCGGCAGATAAACCCCGAAAATCCGGAAGTTAAATTGCTCAGGGATGAAAAGGAAATATAGTAATGCCACCGCCAAATAGACAGGGATCACGCTTTCGGCTCTCCGGCGGAATCCTGATAGGCCCTCCGACACATGGGGCGTCACTGATCGGTAGGTAGTAGCCACTAGGATGTCCTAGCTACTTTTTGGATTTGAGCAAAGGTCGGTTTGGGATCTGGTGAAAAAAAATTGGCTTTGCATGCGGTACGTTGGTCAGGGCGAAATGCTATTCCGATGTATCGGTCGACCAATTCAGGTTGATGCCAGATCGTAACTGCAAGGCAATTGAAGCAATGCCATCGCAAATCTTTAGGGAACCGAATTCGAAAAGCAAGTTACAAGCCTCATGACCGAAATACCGCGAGTTGGCGATCTCTGAGATGAATTTGAGGCTCAAAGAATAGTTGGGGTTGGATACCGATTTCTCTCTTCAAGTCAGATGGTGTCATTTTCCACCACCCAGATCTCTCGATCTTTTCAATCGTTTCGTCGTTAAAGCGCTTTCTAATTAGTTTTGCCGGGTTGCCCGCCACTATCCCATAGGGCTCCACGTCCTTGGTCACGACCGCCCCGGCTGCGATCACTGCCCCCCGCCCGATCCGTTTGACCGATGGCAAGATCACGCTGCCATGCCCAAGCCAGACGTCATCTCCTATCTCCAGCGGCTCATGGGGAATCTTATCCTCCTCAACGACACCTAGAAGTTCATTATAGAAATAAGGAGTGAGCCCTAGGAACTCCAAGCCATGATTCCGTCGAAAGATGTAAGCCGTAGGTGAAACAGAACAGTATCTTCCAAATCGCGTTTTTCTTCCAATTCGAGTCGGGTCGAAACAGCCATAACTATATAAGCCGACCTCTATTTCATACTGAGCGAATATTTCTCGTCTCAGCTTCACACTAGAAAACTCATCCGACTTCAGGATTCTCTTTATTTTTCCTGCAATCCTACGCAGCATTGGAATTCTCCGGACAACATTCTTGCGCTCGAGAGCCGGTCTCACTTGACCGGCTTAAGCCTGATCATAGAAATGACCTTACGTATCCTGTTGGTCAAATCGCGCGAGATCAGCAAGGCTGTTATCATCCCAGGCAAACTGGTCGCCGCTGCTGCTATCGTGGTCAAAGCCAGATGGTCGAAGGGATCGAACATCGAATTGAGTGTGATCAGTCCAAGCGCCATAATTGCAAAAATCAAACCGAATGTAAGGCACGAAGGCGCTGCCGCCGGGGAGCGACGGCTCACCCGGAACAAAGCGAGGAACGTCGCGGCGGCATCGCCCGCACACATACACGCGGCCACAGCGACGATGCCATGGCCCGATGAAATGGCAAAGTACGCTCCAACCAGTCCAGTAACCCGGAGGACATTGGCAGCCAGAAGGTCGGTGGTGCCCCCCAGGCTAAGCGATATGACCACGCACCATGCCCTCATTACAGTTGCCGCGGCAAGAATGGATAAGAACGTCACCAAGAGCGGATCGGCCTGATATTCCGGTCCGAACAGCAGGTAGACAATTGGCCCCCCCAGCGTCGCGAGCGGGAACAGCACCGCAGAGAGCAAGAACAAGCATGCTGCGCCAGTCGTGCGTGCACGTTCCTTGTAGAGCGCGAAATTGCCCCGCGCCTCCGACATCAATGGAAGGAATAAATTGCCGCAAAGCCGTGCGAAGAAAACACTGGCACCGGCGGTCAGCGCGGCAACCGCTGCATAGCCCGCAAGATCAAGCATTCCGGCCATTGTGCCAATGACGATCCTGTCACCCTGAGTGGCGAGGAAAATAACAATGCCGTTCAAAAGCAGCGGCCAGCCGAAAATCAGGACAGCACCGAAGGCGCGCCGATCAAAGCCCAGGCGATAGCGTTCCGATGCGAGAATATGCGACAAGGCGACCGAGATTATGGCGGTCAAAACGCAGCCGGCAGCGATGGCGATGAAGTTTTCGGTCGCGAATGCGAGAGCAATCGTCAGCACCACCCCGGGCAACAATCCGCCGATTTGCATCTTCACGTACGGCGCGAACTGCATCTTTCGTTGTTGTGCTAGCGGGTCGAGGTTTCTGAAGCCCTCGATCACCGGAATGATCGCAGCGCAGGCATAGAACCAGCCAAGCTCCGGATTGCCGAAACTCGCTGCGATCCAGTTGGCAAGGAGCAGGATTGCGCAGCCCATCAACAATCCGCGCACCAGCAGGATCGTTGCCAAGGTAGGTCTGGTCGACCCCAGTTCGCTTTCGTCGACCTGGATCAGATATTTCTCGATTCCGAGATCGCTGATTAGAGCGAAGGTGCTGACGACCAGCAGAAAGGTGACGCTGATCCCGAAATACTCGGGCCCCAGAAACCGGGCCACCAGCAGGACCCGAATGAACAGCAGGGCATGTTCGCCGACATAGCCCAGACCGAGCGTAGACCCCGCCTTGAGAAAGCCGCCGCGCGCCACAGCGCTATTCCGTTCCCTGACCAGCAAGCAAACGGCGCAAGGTTCCCAGCAGGCTCCGCAGGCTCTCTTTCAGACCAAGCCTTCGAGTGTTCTCGGCCAGAGCAAGATCGGCAAAGCGCGGGCGCTTGCGCCGCACCGCTGCCATCGCGGCCAGTCGAGGCAAAACCATACCTTTGCGACGGGCCTGAAACGGTTGCATTTGCGCAATCGCATCAATGGACAAGGGTTGAGTGACAAGCATCCCTGCATCGATGGCTTCCATCACCAGTTCCTCGCCCTTGCGAGTTCGGGTCAGGACAATGCTGCGCCCATCCTGTTCGTCGAACATCGGGTTTCCATTATCATCGCAGTGCCAGCCGTCAGCACAAACGATATCGGCGAATTCGCCAATTCCGTCAGGACAGATCTTGCAGCGAAACTGCAGGTGGCGATTGAGGATGCTGCCCCAACTGGTGTCGTAGTCCATCTGGAACCGGCGCCCGTCGCTCAATTCGGCGGTCGCAAATCCGGGCCAGCCGTCGCCGCGATAACGAAAGGCAGCAATGTCCGCTTCGTCCGTGACGCCCATCTCCTTCAGAAGCGCCGAAGTACCACGATAGCTGGGCACACCGGCGCACATGAAGGCAAGCATGTAGGGCACTTTTTCGTTCACTCTGGGATCGTGTCGCGCCAGCTGGCGCAATCCGGCAACATCGCAGGGCTTGCCAACAAAGGCAAAACGCCCATCCGCATCGAGCCGCTTGCCAATGTCTTCAAGAGGTGATGACGGAGCATAGCGCGACCCGGCGGAATGGAAGACATCGTCGCGGCCGGTGCTGATCTTCAGAGCGTTCCTGACGGGGGATTCAGGCGAAACCGATGTCTGCACGACATAATCGACGGCGCCAGTCGTCAGGAGTTGAGCAAGTATTGCAGAAAGCCCGCCGCCCGATGAGGCATTGCGGCGCAGTTCGTCATCCTTGCTCCAACCAAGCCTGACCCCGACCAGAGGCCCCCAAACGGGATGATATTCTGCCTCAAGATCCCCGGCGCTATGCCTGATGTTGGCGCCAGGACAGACTGCGTCGATCATTTGTGCCTGATGCGCAGGAACCTGTGCAATGACCTCCGGCCGACGATAGCCGGCCGGGGAATCGCGCATGACTATCGCAGGCGTGTCGGCAGAACTTATGCCCGCGCACAACCCACATCCTGAGCAAAGCCCGTTCTTGGTGATGGTTTCCACGTCAAGCATTGCGGGACACCATGTCGGCGATCAGGGCATCAAGGAAGGACCGATAGGAGTCCAGTCTGCGCTGCGCTTCCGTATTGGCGGCAACCGCCTCTGCACGAAGGGCGGGAAGGTCTGCCAAAGCCCGGTCGAACCGGGCCAGAACGGCCTCGTTGGTTTCGCACGTCAGGTCAGCATTCCAATTATAGCCGAGCGAATCGAACAAGCCGCTGAACTTGCGGCTGTATCCAAGCGGCACAACTGCGGTACCCGACGAAAGCGCGGCGATGGTCGAGTGCATCCGGCTGCCGGCAAACAGGTCAAGCCCGGCGATATAGCTCTTTGCCTCGGAAGGACCCGAGAAACGCGGCGGCAGGATTGCGGCGGGATAACGGGCCGCCAGTTCTTCCGACAATGCGTAATCATCTTCATAAGGCGTCGCTGCCGCGAGTACATGTGGGACGAGGTGGAGCTCCACGCGTTCGTGTGCCGTCGCGCGTTCCAGCAGGCTGTCAATCAGTGCGGGATAGTCCACCGTAAGCCGGATCCGGTCGCCAGTGGCGAGATCGCGGCGATACAGCAATGCCGAGACGTTGAGGCCAAACCTGATCTTTCCATTGGCAAGGTCACGATCATCCTTGTCCGGCGCAGGCGTGAACGGGAGTGCAAAGGCGACATCGGTAGTCAGCTCGGCCTTCGATCCCATACCCAGCTGCTCAAGCAGCGACAAAGATTTTTCGTCCCGCGCGAAGATCCGGCTGGCAAGGTTCATCACCCCAACACCGGCATGGCGCGCCCTTGCTGTGTGAAACGGACCGATCGTCTGCGGGCTTAACACCAGCGGTCCGCCACCTCGCATCGCGGCGATCTTGGAGCCAATGATGAGCCAATATCGCCGCGCTGCGTAAATGTCGGAAAAGCTGTCCCCGCCGCCGATGTCGAATGCGATGTCGCATCGCTTCATCTGGCGATGCAGGCTGGAAAAGGGATTGGCCAGCGCCTTGTAACCGATATTCTCGAAATCATTTTCATAAACGATTTCATGGCTGTAATCGAATGCTCCGCGAACGCCCATCATATGGAAGACCGGACGCCGACCGGCCTTCTCGATCGCCGCGCCGATAAGGTTGGCATTGGCGACAGTGAGTGCGCCGACGCCGAGATTTTCCGAAAGGCAGGAATGCCATAGCATCCCGACATGCAGGGGGCGGGCTTCGGTCATCCGGCTCCCCGTGTCGCGATAAGCGATTTCACGAATACCAGAGCCATCCTCTCGCTCGAGTGCTCCCCATCGGGGAACAGGGCCCGGAAATAGGAACGGCTGATCATTTTCGTTCCATCTAGACGGGCTGCAGCTCCGGCGAAGTCAACCTTCCTGGTGACCCCTAGGTTGAACCTTGTGACAGCGAACATGCGCAGTGGGTCGGGCATCCAGTGCAACATCGGGAATGCATTGTGCGGATCGATTGGAAACCAGAAATTGGGCGTCTGCACATAGTAGGTGCGCCCCACCCGGCGCACTTCGGAGGCGAAATCGCGCATGTTGGAATAGCTGCCGACGTGTTCGATCACCGAGTTGGAATGGACGAGATCGAACGCGCCATCTTCGTATTGCGGCATCGCGCAGGCATTCCCGGCGGCGTTTTCGAACCGCAGGCCATCGACGACATTCTGCGAATAGGCGGCCAGTTCCTCACCGTAGTTCAGCAAGGTGAGTTGAACTCTCCCGCGCAGATGCGGGGCGAGCATGTTCCAGTATTCCGCGCGCCCTCCGACATCGAGGATGCGAATCTCTTCGCGTTGGTCCAGGAGATCCTCGATCATCGCCTGGATTCTGGCAAAGCGCGCACTTCGGAAGCGCGCCTGTAGCCGCTTGAAAAGGCGTCCTTCGTCGCGGCGCATCAGGGGAGTTGCACTCTCACTCATATCAGCAGGCTCTACTTCGAGGCCCCGAGCAAAGGCCGCCACCAGTCCTCACGCTCAAGATACCAGCGAAGTGTCTGGCGCAGACCTTCCTCGAAAGTGCGCGTGGCGGCATATCCCAAATCGTTGCGGGCCTTGGTTTCGTCGATGGCGTAGCGCCGATCATGGCCCGCCCTGTCCGTGACGAAGGTCTTGAGCGTCTCGCTCTTCATGCCTTTTGCGGCAGGCGCATCAGGGTAGCGATCGGCCAGGCCATCGACTTCCTCGAATGCCAGATCGACTTCACGGCAGATCGCGTCGATCACCTCCATGTTGGGCAGTTCCGCCCCTCCGCCGATATTGTAGGTTTCCCCCGGCACACCTTTGTGCAAGCAAGCTTCAATCCCGCGGCAGTGATCCTCGACATGCAGCCAGTCGCGCACGTTCATGCCATCGCCGTAAATCGGCAGGCTCTTGCCCGACAGCGCGTTGAGGCAGAACAGCGGGATCAGCTTTTCGGGATATTGGTATGGGCCGTAGTTGTTCGAGCAATTGCTGGTGGTGACATTCAGCCCGTAGGTGTGGTGATAAGCCCGCACCAGATGATCGGACGACGCCTTTGATGCCGAATAGGGCGAATTGGGCGAATAGGGCGTGGTCTCGCTAAAGGCAGGGTCTTCCGGCCCGAGCGAACCGTACACCTCATCGGTAGAGATGTGATGGAACCGGTGTTCGCGTCCGTCACCCGCCAGCCACACGGCACGTGCTGCCTTCAGCAGGCTGTTGGTGCCAAGAATATTCGTGTCGATGAAGGCATCGGGGCCGCTGATCGAGCGGTCGACGTGGCTTTCCGCTGCAAAGTGGACAATGGTGGCGATCTTGCGTTCTCGCAGCAATTGTTCGACCAGAGCGGTGTCGCGAATATCGCCGACGATCAGTTCGGCATGCGGCGCGCCTTCAAGAGTCGAACGGTTACCGGCATATGTCAGCGCATCGAGCACGATCAGATGATCGTCGGGATGCCGGGCATTCCAGAAATGCACGAAATTGCCGCCGATGAATCCGGCCCCTCCGGTTACGAGCAAATTAGCCAAGGGCCTTTTCCTCTTTCAACATGGTTCGAAGATTGGTGCGCCAATGAACCGGCGCACTGCCCAGCAAGGCACGCGTTTCCCGGCAGTCGAGCAGGGAAAACGCCGGACGCTGCGCAGGTGTCGGATAATCTGCGGTGGTGATCGGATTGATGCGCGGAATTCGGTCTATCAGGCCAAGCGCGTGCGCTTCCTCGGCAATGGCAACAGCGAAGTCATACCAGCTCGCCACACCTGCATCGCTGTGATGGAAAGTGCCATTCGCACCCTTGTCGAGAAGCCCCCAGATCGTTTGCGCAAGCCCCGTAGCCCAGGTTGGCGAACCGATCTGATCGGCAACAATGCCAAGCTCCTCGCGTTCCTTCATCAGCCGGATCATGGTGCGCACGAAATTGCCGCCGCCCGCGGCATAGACCCAAGCGGTGCGTACAAGCAGGTCACAATCGCGCAGATGATCCTCGCCCGCCGCCTTGGTGCGTCCATAGGCGCTTATCGGATCGCGCGCGTCGTCGGGGCGATAGGCCCGTGATGAGGTGCCATCGAACACGAAGTCGGTGGAAACATGAACCAGCTTCCCGCCCTGCTCCGCCATCGCTTCGACCATGACGGCGACGGCATCGGCGTTGATTGCGCGGGCCAGATCTTCGTCCGCTTCGGCCTTGTCGACGGCAGTGTAAGCCGCCGCGTTGATGATCACTTCGGGCGCTTCGACAACCAGCCGCGCGCGCAGCATCGCTTCATCGGTCAGATCGACATCATCGACATCAATGGCGTTGATATCGGCATGCGCAGGGGCGGTGCGCTGCAACGCGCTGCCCAACTGTCCGCCTGCTCCTGTGATAAGAACCTTCATCAGAACGCCGGGACGTCAGCGAGCGCGAGGCCCTTTGCGTCCTTCTCCGAAATGATCGGTGCGAGATTGGCAACAGGCCATTCGATGCCGACGGACGGATCGTCCCAAGCCAGAGTGTGCTCCGATTGCGGCGCATAGGGCGCAGTGCACTTGTAGAGAAAGTCGGTGTCATCCTCGAGCGTGAGGAAGCCGTGCGCAAAGCCTTCGGGCACCCAAAACATGCGCTTGTTCTCGGCGGTCAGTTCCACCCCGATCCACTTGCCGAAATGCGGCGAGTCCTTACGCAGGTCGACCGCGACGTCGAAGACTGCCCCATTGGTTACACGCACCAGTTTGCCCTGCGGCCCGGGGTTCTGGAAATGCAGGCCGCGCAGCACGCCCTTTTCCGAGCGGCTGTGGTTGTCCTGCACAAACGCAAGATCAAGCCCCGCCTCGCGGAATACGGCATCATTCCAGGTTTCCATGAAGAACCCGCGAGCATCACCGAACACGCGCGGCTCGATAATCAACGGTCCCGGAATCGCGGTTTCGATAATCTTCACGACAGGGCCGGCCGCTCAATCAACTGGATCAGATATTCGCCATAGCCCGATTTGCGCAGCGGCTCGGCAATCTCGCGCAGACGGTCTGTCGTGATGAACCCCTGACGCCACGCGATTTCTTCGGGGCAGCAAATCTTCAGACCCTGCCGTTCCTCGGTAATGCGGACATAGGTCGCAGCATCGAGCAACGAGGCATGCGTGCCTGTGTCCAGCCAAGCAAACCCACGCCCCATGATTTCGACCGACATGGATCCTTCATCGAGATACAGGCGATTGAGGTCGGTGATTTCCAGCTCTCCACGCGGTGAAGGCTTCAGGTCGCGGGCACGATCAACCACGGTTTCATCGTAAAAATACAACCCAGTCACCGCATAGTTCGACTTGGGAGCCTTGGGCTTCTCCTCAATCGAGATGGCTTTCCCATCGCGATCGAATTCGACCACTCCGAAAGCTTCGGGATTGTTGACCCTATAGGCGAAAACCGTCGCGCCTTCGTCTCGCGAATTCGCGTTTCTCAGCAATTCGGGCAGGCCGTGGCCGTAAAAGATATTGTCGCCCAGAATAAGCGCGCTCGGCCCGCCACGCACAAAATCGGCGCCAATGTGAAACGCTTGCGCCAGCCCTTCGGGTTTGGGTTGCTGGGCATAGCTGAGGTTGACGCCGAAGTCCGAGCCGTCGCCCAGCACGCGCTGGAATTGCTCCGCATCCTCCGGTGTGGTGATGATCAGGATATCCTGAATACCGGCAAGCATCAGCGTGCTGAGCGGGTAATAGATCATCGGCTTGTCGAAGATCGGCATCAGCTGCTTCGATACCCCGCGGGTAAGGGGATAGAGCCGCGTGCCCGAACCGCCGGCCAGAATGATACCCTTGCGTGCTTGCGCCACTTTCCCCACCCTTTTGCAGCCGCCCGTCTCAGGCGATTCCGCATTGCAGCAAGGATACTAGTGGTCAACACCTAATCTCCCCCTGTCCCGGTCGGGGTTTCTGGAAGCTGGCCAAAGCCGGGCATTTGTCGCATTACGCGCAATTGCGCAGTCAAATCAGCCGGGATCAACCTGCAGACACATGACCGATACGGTTTCGATCGACGGATTCCTCGCCGCCTCGGTGCGCTCCTTGCGGGCGCAGGTGGAGGCGCGTTGGACACTGCCCGACTCCATCGGCTGGAAGGATGTATGGGAGCGGATCGAATACCACGGCATCCCACTGTTGTTGCACAATAACGCAGGGGGGCTCGATGGCTGGCCGGAAGCCTTGCTTGAACGGATTGGCGAAGAAGCGCGGCTGATGGTGCTGTGGGAGACCACCCATCACAAGACCGTTTCAGCCTTGGTTCGCGCCCTGCACGAAGCGGGCATCGAAAGCGTGCTGATGAAAGGCACCGCGCTTGCCTATTCGCTGCATGAGGAGCCTGCCGTCCGGCGGCGCGGCGACACCGATCTGCTTGTTCGCCCGCAATTCAGAGAACGCACAAGGGCGATCTTCGAAAAGCTCGGCTGGTATCGCCGGATCGATCCGCATGGACTCTATTATCAAGAAGGCTGGTTGCACGATGCCGCCGGGTTCTTTGTCCATTCGGTCGATCTGCACTGGGAGCCGTCAGATCGCCCGGTGCTCCAAGGTATCATCCCGATCGATGCCTTTTTCGATGCGAAGGCCCCGGTTCCACGATTTTGCGAGGGCGCATTCAGGCCCGATCTGCCAACGATGATGCTGCACGCCACGATCAATCAGAAATGGCACGCATTGCATGGCTATGATGCGGAGGGCGGGCGGCTGGTCAGCCCGCGGCGGCTGATATGGTCCATCGATTTTGACCTGATGGCACGCGGCATGACTCCACAAGACTGGCAGCGGTTGCAAGAGCATTGCCAGCGGCATGGGGTGGGCGCGCTGGTTGCTCACAGCTTGCGCGGCATGGTGCAAGACCTGCACAGCGAGCTTCCGGCTGGCTTGATCGACGCGCTTGATCGCGAGCCGCTCAATCCGACGCTGGCACGATATTTCGACGATCCTGACAGTCTGGGCCAGTTCTGGATCGACCTGCGCAAGGCCCGCAGCCTTGACCAGAAATGGCGGCTGTTTGCCATGCGCGCCTTTCCGCCACGCGATCATCTGCTCGACAAATATCCGGCCGCGAAAGGATGGCCCACACCGCTGTTGCAAGGCAGACTGCTGTTCGAAACCGCAGGCCGGGCAGTGCGCCGGGCGGTGTCGCGGTGAGCGTCGCATTCTGGCTTGAATGGGCCCGGCGGTTTCATTGGCAGCTCGCGCTGATAAGCGGGCTGACGCTGCTGAGTTCGGTAGCGGCATTGGCAGTGCCGTGGCTCGGCGCACAACTTCTGGGCGGGGTGGTTGGCTCTGACCAGAGCTCAGTGAATCTGTCGAGCACCCTGAAGCTGCTAGTCGCCGCGCTGGTCGCACTGACCGCACTCAACATTGCTGCGACAATCCTTTCCGAACGCGCTTCGACTCGTATCCTCACCGAACTGCGCAAGCGCATCTACAATCACGTCCAGCTGATGCAGCTCAGTTTCCATGACGAGCAGCGATCGGGCGATGTCCTGGCCCTAACCTCCTACGAGGTGGGAAATCTCAGCGATTTCCTAGCCAGCACGCTGGCCAACGCCCCCGCCATGATCCTGACTGCCGTTGGCGCGGTGGTAATCCTTTTCTGGATCGATCCCACGATGGCGATGGTCGTGCCGCTGCTGGTTCCGGTTTTCTACGTGATGGCAAAACTGGCTGGCAGGCGATTGCGGGAGCTTTCGGGAAAGGTTCGCGCCGCAGAAGTCGAACTGATCGCGATTGCTGAACGCGATCTGGAAATGCTCCCCGCGATCAAGGCGTTCGCCACTGAAGAACACCATCGCGCCGGATTTGCTGCGGCGGCCGAGAATTCTCGCCGACTTGCCGTCGGTCAGGCGCAACTCAAAGCCGTTATCGGCCCGATCATGACGCTTTGTGCAGCGCTTGCCGCAATCGGTGTTCTGGTGATCGGCAGCGAACAATTGACCGATGGCTCGCGCACGCCAAGCGACGTTTTTGCGTTCCTTCTCTACGCCGCGCTGCTGACCCGCCCGATCGGATCGCTGGCCAATATGTACGGCATGTACCAGATGGCTCGCGGAACTCTGGCGCGGCTGGAGACAGTGCTGGCGCTTGATCCTGAGCCCGGCCACTCAAGCGGGGCTGACTTGGAACGAGCCAAGGGAGCCATCGGTTTCGATTCGCTGCATTTCAGCTATCCCGGCAGACCACCGGTGTTCAGCGGCTTGGATCTGGCAATCGCTCCGGGAGAAATCGTCGCGCTCACCGGCGAGAACGGCGTCGGCAAATCCACTTTGGTGCGCCTGCTATTGCGCTTCTACGCGCCGCAATCAGGGCGCATCACCCTCGATGGAACTGATATTGCGGATTTCCAGGTGCAACAGTTCCGCCGCCAGTTCGGCTATGTTCCCCAGCGCGCCCTTCTGTTTAACGGCACCATCGCGGAAAACATCGCCTTCGGTCAGCCTTCGACCGATCCGGCAGCGGCAGTCGCAAAGGCCGCGCGACTGGCGCAAGCCGATGCTTTCATTGCGAAACTGCCCGATGGGCTGAATACGGTCATCGGTGATCACGGGATCCGTTTGTCAGGCGGGCAGCGGCAACGGATTGCCCTGGCGCGGGCCTTGTATCGTGATCCCCCGATCATGATCTTCGACGAGGCAACCAGCATGTACGACCTCGAAAGCGAGGCGGCGTTTGTCGAGCATTGCGTCGAATCGCTGAAAAGCCGCACCGTGATCATCATTACGCATCGTCCAGCCAGCCTTGCGCTTGCCGACAGAATCTTGAAGCTCGGCCCCGATGGCGCGCGCGAAGTCGGGATCGAAAACGCCTAGGCGCTGCTGGCGGCGATAAGTTCCTGTGCCTTCAACTCTGTAGCAAGAGCCAGCAGATCGGCCTCAATACGCTCGCGAGGGGCATCGAATTCCGCTTCGATGAGGTCGCACAATTCTGCAAGAGTATGGGCCCGCTCGCTCAGGAATTCCCAGATGCGCCCGCCCACGGAATCGAGGCCGAAATATTGCCCGCTATTGAGATCGAGCAGGACCACCTCCCCGCCGACTTCGCGGGCAACGACATCTTCCGAAACAACAAAGCGATCAGTCATCTGCATAAGCAGTCAAGATACCCCCAAATCTCGCGTCAGTTTCCGGAGAAATTCTCCAGCACCGCACGCCGCACTTGCGGCAACTCCGCATAGTCGCGGGTAAAGTCAAGCGCGAAGCAGGGTATGTCCTGTGTCAGGTCAGCCATCCGGGCAAAGTGTGCCTTCAGGCGCGGCTTGTCCTCGACATCAAGGATGAAGGCGTGCGGCATCAGCGTCGTCAGCGCTTCGGGCAAGGATAGGCGCCGGATCCCGAGCGGTGCGCGATGATCGGTACCCAGCACATATATCTGCCGGAGCGGAACCTCCTCGCGTGTAAAAGGCAACGTTCCTCCGGCTTCGACATCCTGCTTCAGGTCTTCGTCCTCGAAGCGGGCATCCTCTCCGAGAAGGAACCGGGCGATGTCAGCGAACAAGCGCAACTTGGAACGCTTGGGTTGCAACCAATAGCGACCATCACGGTGCCGCAGATCGATGACATCCTCGGTCAGGAAAGGATATCCGGACCGCGCAAAAGAGCCTGCGAGCGTTGTCTTTCCGCCGCGCGACAGTCCAAGAAATGCGACAGCTCCCTCTGCCCCACTGCCGCCATCCTTCAGTCTGACCGCACTGCCATGGAGGAACAAGCCGCCGCCGTGATTGCCGAGGATTGGCTGGATCGCGTTATGATACAAGTTCACAACCGATTGCGCGTCGCATTCAGGCACCGGCCAGCCGGTTATGGAAAAAAGGCCGTCGTCACCTGACCGGCTCAACAGAAAATCCGCCTAATAAGGAAAGCGTAGCAGAAACCCGGCATCGTGCCGGTGAAATTCGGCAATGCACGCGCCGTTGGGCGCAACCCAGCGATCATAAGGAGCGCTGGCCAACGCCTCCTGTTCTCTGGGCTTTTCCGGGGTCCAGTCCATGATTATCGCCTCTAGCGGCAAGAACTCCCCCACGCCAACCCGCAGTTTGCTTCGAATCGGGTAACCTTGGCGCAAGAGTGATTCGGGTTTTTCAGCAAGGAGCGCTGGTTTTGCGGGAAACCACGCTTCATCCGGTCATTCCCATTTTGCCCTTCGTCTCTCGGCCAACCGCGACCCCCAAAGCCCGAGAATGTCTATCGAATTGCATCGGCGCTTGCGCGGCTGACCAATTACGCAAGGCACGGAGCCTTCAGTCTTGCCACCCACTGCTCGCTTCACAATTTTCAGCGCAAGATCGGAAAACCGTGTGAAATTCAGCACTTTAGGAAAGAAAAAGGCACCCCGTAATGGAGTGCCTTAAACTTTTCAAACTGCCTCGGTTTTTGCGGACTTTGTCGCCCGCAACCCCGGCAGAACAGGATTAGAAGCGCGAGTTGGTCGCTGCGCCGTCACGGAAGCGCGTCTGGCTGCCGCCGGTCAGATTGCGCACCGAACCGAAGATGGTCAGCTTCGGAGCTTCCTATTTTGCTTTTTCAGTCGTCTTGATCATCTTCAGTTCCTGTCCTGTTGCACCCCAGTGGCAGGGTTAATCTCGGTTACGTATTTATACTGATACAAAAATGCTGCGGCTGCGTAAAGACCCCAAATTTCCCATGCCCAATAATCTCCTTCGGGCGAGGAGAAATCTATCGCCAGAAGCGGCTCCAGCCCCCTTAGATCGCATAAATCCTGCAGCCGCTCAGGAGCATGACGGCGCACGTAATCGGCGAATTGCGAATCGATTTTCTCGTTAGTGAAGTTAGCCTTGGTTGTGCGGTTAAGGACCTTTGCTGGCAGGAAAGGCTCCATCGCCGCTCGGTGGATTACCTTGGTCACGTTACCCCGACGCTTGATGTGCGCAGGGGTCTGCAGCGAGAATTCCATGAAGGCCCGGCTTAGCATCGGATGCCTCGATTCGAGCCCGATCTTGGCCCGCTGGCGGCGCATGACGGCGTGAGTAAGGTCTCCACGAGGAGATGTCGCCAAGTTCTGCTTCGCCCATTCGATCGGATCTTCCGGAAGCGTTGCCTCGTACAGCTCCTCGGCCTCCTTCAAGGCGATCCGCAATTCCGGAGCGAGCCATCCGAAGGAAATGTCCTGCTTCCGGCGGCGCTCACGAAGCCGTCGCCGAATCACTCGCCGGACTCCCTTCGGTGCTGCCCAAGCGACCGTCTGCCGCAAGCATTGCAATCCCGCCGATCGCAGGCCGAATGCCCCGATTTCTTCTTTCAGAGTTCGGCCAAAACCGGCCAAGTCGAATTCATCAAGATATTCGCCGTAGCAATTTTCGTGGCCCTGCAGCCATTTATCACCGCCGCTGCCGTTGATGAACACCCGAGCACCGTCGGCAACGACTTGCTGCTCCATATCCAGCATCATTGCACCGTTCGAGGGTGTGGGGATGTCGCGGTGCCACTGGGCATCCTGAGTGTACCAGTCGATTTCCGGGTCGAACAGCGGACGCTCCACCAGTTCGCGCCCCACATGCGCTGCCGCGGCACGAGCGTAGGGCAATTCGAACGCATTGCTGCCCTCTGCTGCCGCGAGCGAATACCCACGAAACCCAGGCGCCAGGAATTTGCCTGAGCGCTCCAACGCATCGGCAATCGAAAAGATTGAAGAAGAATCGAGCCCGCCGCTTACGGCGATGCCCACTTCACGATCGGATCGGGACGAGCGCCGGACGCAATCGAACAACACCTCGCGATAATGCTCTGCATATTCGGCGTCGCTCTTGTACCGGATGGTGATGTCCGCGGGCGGGGTCCAATAGCGCGGTTGCGATAGCCTTTGGCCGTCAAACACAAGCGTATGGGCACGCTTTACCCGGTTGACCTCACGCCAGGGTGTCTCGTCCCTCAGATACCAGCGATTGGTAATGATCTGCGAAAGGTAACGCAGGTTCGGCTCCATGGGAGCCCGGGTCAGAGCGCTAATGGTGCGGAAATCTGATGCGATGATCAGCCGTGAGCCATCAAGCCGATAATACAGCGGGGCAAAGCCGAGGTGATCGCGGGCAGCCAGCAGCCTGCCGCGCCTTGCATCGGCAATGATAAGCGAGAATTCGCCCTGCAGCCTGTCTGCAAAGTTGTCGCCCCAAGCTTCGTAACAATGCAACGCAATTTCGGCGTCAGAAAGATTGCGTACCTTTTGTCCAAGTAGGGAGAGGTCGGCATGCAGTTCCAGATGGTTAAGCAAATAGCCGTCGAACACGATCGCCAGCTTGCCATCCTCGCTGACACACGGCTGGTCCTGCTCGCGCGATTCCGCGGTCGTGTGAAGCGTACTCGCCGCGAGCACAAAAGGGCCGGATCGCCAACTGCCCGCAGCGTCATGAGGAATCTGCTTAAGCGATTCCAGCATGGTGTCGATCTCGCCCTCGTTCACACCGTCGAACGAGAAAATGGCGCTGATGGCGGACACGATGAAATTCCCGGGCTGATCGCTGGTATGCTTGGCAGGGTTGATCACCCTGTGCCATGAGGGCGCTGGTCATAGGCACAACATGAATTTGGCGCAATCACCTCACATTCCCGCCACGGGACAACGGCCAAGCCTAAAGGACATTCCTTGGCTGGCCGGATACGGCTTGCGCGGGCTAGCCGAGCTGATTCGCGCTCGCCTGATCTTTTCACGGCTGGAAGCTCGCGCCATTCCCCTGCGCAATCGCAATGCAATCAAGCATTCGGTTCGGGACATTGCCATTTCACATGCCAAACTGGCGCGCATATCGTATGTCCTGCCGCGTATTTCGGATCGTTTGCCTTGGCGGAGCGACTGCCTCATCCAAGCGATCGCGGCTCAGAACTGGCTATTGGCCAAGGGTGCTGCCAGTGAAATTCAGATCGGGGTCGAAAACCCGAAGGACGGGCCATTTGGCGCTCATGCCTGGCTGATCCACGATGGCCTGGTCATCACGGGCGGCGATATCGAAAAATATTCGGTCATCCTCGCTGATTCGTCAGCGAGCCGCGATTCGCAGAACGAGGTCACGCCCGATTGCCCGGGTTAGGCGCAAGTAAGCCGACCGACCGACCCGTTCTCGCGCCCTTGATCAGCCTTCATTTACCCTTTTTTTGTAACCCGAGGTTGTCAAACTTGCTGCACTGCAGTAGGGATTGTCCCGTAAGAGTTTAATAGAGGGCTATTTCGATGATCAAAACGACGTCTCGTCTAATGGTTGCTGCGGCCGCAGCTAGCATGGCCTTCGCGCCGATTGCTGCTCAGGCTAACACCCGTGCTGGCGACAATGCGCCGGTCTACACCGCTGAAACCACTGCCCAGCCGGGCATGGCACGCGAAGCTGAAGGTGAATCGCTGCGTGGCACGCCGGGCATCATCATCGCCCTGTTTGCTGCTGCTGCTGCGATCGTAGGTATCGTTGCGGTTGCCGACAACGACGACAACGGTCAGTCGCCGGGCACCTAATTCAGTCGCTTGCCGTTCCATCGGTGAGTTGCGAAAGAAGAAGCGCGCGGATGTTTCCGGGCGCTTTTTCTTTGCCTGACGTCCAGCAGGAACTTCCTGCTTTCGAACAGTCTATTGGTCGGGATTGCCATGGCTGACACTACAGACACCATCAAGCCAACCCTTTCATTTCAAAGAGATAAGGCCGATCCTGTCGGGTCTGCTGCTGCCAGCAAGTCAGCGTTTTATGCGCTTCTGGCAGTCTTGCTGTTTGCCGTCGCGTTCGGCGGAGGGGGATCAAAGTACGGGCTCGCCAATCTCATTGTGCAACTCGCCGCTCTCACTGCGCTTGCGTTCCATCGCGAAGCCTTCTTCAACTTCTGGAAATCAGCGCCGTTGCTGCTGCGGGTATTGATCGCACTCTCGATCGCCCTGCCGCTCGCCTACGTCATTCCGCTTCCGCCATCCGTGTGGCACAACATGCCCGGACGGGAATTGGTTGCACAGTCATTCGGTCTGGTTGGCGAACCGGGTTGGGCTGCACTGAGCGTCGACCCGATTCGCACCATGCTGGCTTTGAGCGCGCTTGTCGTTCCCTTGGCCGTTGTCACCATAGGCTGGAGGGCATCGCGTGATTCGCTCATCCTCGCTGGCTGGTTGATCGTAAGCTTGGCGCTCGTCAATTTCGCGCTCGGCATTCCGCAGGTGCTATCGAACAGCGAAGTGGGTGTCCTCTACCCTGAAAACCCAATGCCTGGCGTGCTTTTCGGAACCTTTGCAAACCGCAATTCAACCGGACTGTTCCTCGTCAGTGCTCTCTCACTCGCATCCTTCTTGCCCGTGCCGCCTCGCTTCCATTCAATCGCATTGCCATTGCGCATCGGCATCATGCTTTTCCTGATCGTGGCGATCCTGCTGACCCGTTCACGCACAGCGCTTGTTCTCGCGGCGTTGCCACTGGGATTGCTGGCTTTGCAAATGCTGCTGGAGCGTCTGAATAGACGGCCTGGCGCAAAGAGCACTGGCGCAAAGGCTGCACTCTTCGGATTGATTCCCATCGCACTTGTTCTTGTGGTGGTCGCAGGGCTGGCAGCGGCTGCACCGGGTCGGATCGGCGATGTCGCTGATCGCTTCACATCGGGCGGCGAGGACGCGCGCAGCTATATCTGGGAAGATGCGGTTTACGCAGCAGACCGATATTGGCCGGTCGGATCCGGCACGGGGACCTTTGATGATGTGTTCCAGATCGACGAATCTCTCGAGAACATGACCCTGCGCAAGGCAGGTCGTGCGCACAACGACTATCTGGAGCTGGCGATCGAAACCGGATTGCCGGGCCTTGCTCTCGCCGCGTTTTGGCTTTGCCTGATCGGCTGGCTGTGCTGGCGTGCGCGCACCGAGCCCCATCGCTGGATCGCATGGAGCGGCGGAGCCATCCTAGCCGTTGTGGCGCTTCAATCGATCACGGACTATCCGCTCAGAAACATGTCGATGCTAGCGGTGGCAGGCTTCGCCCTCTGCCTGCTTGGCCGATTCACGCCGGATGCATCGTCCAGCCGCAAGCAGGAGATCCTTCCATGATCGCCCGCCTCGTCTGGATCGCCACGCTCGCAATCGTGGCCGTGATAATCGCCGGGCTTCAGCTTGACCGGCAAACGCGCAGGACAAGCGCGATTGCCCAAGGTGTGCCCGAGCTGTTTCGTTCAGCCGCGCAGTTTCCGATCGCTGCCAACGCGCTGGCGGGCCCGGACCCAGTTCTGGCGCTTTCGGAAGCGGAAAAGCTGGTTTCACGCCGACCCATGCCCGCAGAGCATCTTCGAGTGTTGGCACAGGCACAGTTTGCAGCAGGCGATTACAATCAGGGTACGCTGACGATCCAGTATGCCGCGCAACGCGGGTGGCGCGATCCTTTGGCGCAGGAATCGATGCTGCGACTGGCTCTGTCAGCAGGCGACAAGCCCGAAGCGGCGCGACGATATGCCGCGCTGTTCCTTCGCCGCGATACACGTGACGAGTTGCTGGAAGAGCTCGGTCGCGAAGTTCTCGCCGAACCCGAAGGGGCTGGCCGTACGACTCTGGTCGACATCGTCAGCGGAGGCGAACGGTGGCACAACCAGTTCATGAATCGCGGGGCACGGGTCATGCCGCCCGATGCCTTCGCAGAAATTGTCCGCTCAACAATTGCGCAAGGCGCTCGCTACGACTGCGGTTTACTTGAACAAGCAGGCCGCGTTGTGTCCGCGCGTGACGAGGCTATCGGCGCCAGCTTTGCGGAGATCGTTGACGATCAGTGCTAGGCATTAACGCCCTTTGAATTGCGGCTTTCGCTTTTCAAGGATGGCGTGGACTGCTTCCTGATGGTCCTCCATCTGCTGGAGCACGCCCTGCGTGATCGCCGCTTTGGCAAGGCTGTCTTCCAGCCCCATTCGCTGGGCCGAAAGCATGATCTCCTTGCCCTTGCGAAGGGCGAAAGGCGGATTTGAGACGACCTTTGCCGCCAAACGGTTTGCCGCATCCATCAGGTCGTCAGGCTCCACCACCTGACTGACAAGCCCCCAGGCCAGCGCCTTGTCCGCATCGATCGCTTCGGCGGTGTAGAGCATTTCCGCAGCCCGCGCGTATCCGACGATGCGCGGCAGGAACCATGCGCCGCCATCGCCCGGGATGATCCCGACTTTCAGGAAGCTCTCGGCAAAAACCGCACGGGTCGAAGCGATCCGCATGTCGCACATGGTCGCCAGATCGTTGCCGGCGCCGATAGCCGGGCCGTTTACGGCGGCGATCACGGGAACGGTAAGCTGCTCCATCATCAACGGGATGCGCTGGATGCCGGTGGTGTACCACTCCTCGATCTCAAGCGGAGTCATACCCTTCTCGGCAGTCATAGCGCCGATATCGCGCAGGTTGCCGCCTGACGAAAATGCCTTGCCCGCCCCTGTCAGGATAACGCAACTGATCGACTTGTCGCCCTCGGCCCGGGCCAGCGCATCAAGCAGCGCGGCGATCACTTCATCCGACAGCGCGTTGCGCGTCTCGTCACGGTTCAGCGTGATCGTGGCGACGCTGCCTTCGCTGGCGTAGAGAACGGGATCGGACATGGGTGTCTCCTAAATGGGTTGGCTGATGCGCGGCCATAGGCGGGGTTCGTTATCGGCAAGCACGGCTTTGCCGAGCAATTCGGCCCACTCCGTTTCGCTGCCAAATTCGTCCTGCCATTGCCATAGCCGCCGGGTGTAGCGACCCAGCGCGTATTCGCGTGTGAAGCCCATCGCACCATGCGCCTGATGCGCGGCAGCAGCGACACGCGAGGCTGCTTCACCGCATCGGGTCTTGGCAATAGCGATCTCGTCGATCACGCGCGGACCGACCTTGGCGTCCGCGCAAAGCGCATCGCCCGCCATCTCGACAGCAGCCATCGCCGCAGCCGTTTCGCAGGCGATATCGGAAAGATGGTGCTGAATCGCCTGAAACTTGGCCAAGGGCCGTCCGAACTGTTCACGATCGCGGGTGTAGTCCAGGCTGAGGCCGAGCACCGCCTCCATCGCACCTGCCATCTGGCTAGCCCTGATCAAGGCAGCAAGCGCGCGAAAAGCGTCCGGTATGAGCCATTCGGGCGCGGCACAATCGACAAGAACATCGGCTGGCTGGCGCAAAAGTTTCCCCGCGCCATCCTCCGTCTGATGCACCGACCGAATGTCGCCGCTTTCGATCCGCATTAAGCGGAGCCTGCCGTCTTCAAGTGAAAGCACGGCGTTGCTCTGGCTGGCATGAGCAATCGGAGCATCGGGAGCAAGCGGGTCGATCAATCCGATCCGCAATGCCGGTGGCTGCTGACCTGCTGCTGATAATAGTCCGGTTGCAAGAATGGTATCGGCCAAGGGGGCCGCAGCCGCGTGCCGCGCCGCGAGTGCTGCCAGCGGCAGGATATCCGCCAGAGCGGCGCCGGAACCGCCATGCCCCTCACTTGCGCAAAGCAAGGTGTATCCGCTCTCCTCCAGCGTCTGCCAAAGGGCATCGGCTTCAGTCCCAAGCCCTCCGGCCTTGTCGATTGCGTCGAGCGGGGCATCGGTCAGAATTCGATCCAGCCCCTCTGCGATCATCGCGAAGTCATCCCGGTCCATCACCGCATCCCCATTTCACGGGCAATGATGCCACGCAGGATTTCGGTGGTGCCACCGCGCAGGGTATTCGACGGGAGGTGGAGTATTGCCTCTCGCAACAAACCGTCGAAACCATCGGGCCATGCGTGCCTGGGTATACCGGCGAGCATGCCGCGAAGCCGCTGGACGATGTCATTCTCCAGCCGATTGCCCATTTCCTTGACCACGCAGGCGGCGGTTGCCGGGCTTTCACCGCGCTCCAGCATTTCCGCCACACCCAGCGACATGCGCCGCAGCACACGCAGATTGGCGAGGATCGATCCGACCTCTACCGCGCGCCGTGCATCGGCATAGGCCGCAATCAACGGCAGCGCCTTTTCCAGCACCACAAGCGATGTCAGGAAACGCTCCGGCCCGGAACGCTCCAGCGCCAGTTCGCCCATGCATTGCGCCCAGCCATTGCCTTCGGTGCCCAACAGTGCGTCTTCGGGAAGTTCGACATTGTCGAACAAAGTCTCGTTGAAATGCGGAGTTCCACCCAGATCGCGGATGCCGGAAATATCGATGCCGGGAAGCGAGAGGTCGACGAGGAATTGCGACAGACCAACCTGCCGGTTGCGCCCTTCGGCCGGGGAGGTTCGCGCAAGGACGATCATGTAGTGCGAGAAATGCGCCCCGGTGGACCAGATCTTGCGGCCCGAAAGGACCCAGCCATTATCGGTACGACGGGCAGAAGTCTTGATCGCCGCGAGGTCAGATCCCGCTTGCGGCTCGCTCATCCCGATTGCGGTGAAGCATTCCCCCGCGGCAATGCGGGGCAGGATCGTCTGTTTTTGCTCCTGCGTGCCATAGCGCAGTATGTGGCTGCCGGTCTGGCGATCAGCGATCCAGTGCGCAGCGACGGGCGCACCTGCCGCGAGCATCTCCTCGGTCACAACAAAGCGGTGCGCGACGGGACGATCATGCCCGCCAAATTCCGAGGGCCAGGTCATGCCGAGCCAGCCACGCGCGCCCATCTTGCGACTGAATTCGGGATCGGCAGCAGAAACCCAGCAATCCGCAGCCGGGGTGAAACCGTCGCTTTGAAGCTCGTCGGCAAGAAAGCCGCGAACCTCTTCCCGCAGGGCATCTGCGGAAGGATCGAATTCGAGACGAGGGAATTGGAACATGGGCGCGGATAATTTCCTGATTGCTCGCTAGCTCATGCTGTATTGCCACGCAAACCGCAGGTTTCCAGCCACATATTTGGGAGTGCGAAGCCTATGCGAGCGATGCGAGATGCGCTTTCGCCTCCGCAAGGCTGACGACATCGCCATATTTGGAATTCATGTCGAACAGGTTGGCCTGGTGGACATGGTCATGCCGATCGCCCACCGCTTCCTCCACTACGATCGGGATGAAGCCGTGCTGGCAAGCATCGACGCAAGTGGCGCGCACGCACCCGCTGGTGGAAAGCCCGGTGATGATCAGGCTGTCATGCCCGCCCGCTGTCAGCGTCGCGGCCAGTGAAGTTCCGAAGAAGCAGCTGGCGTATTGCTTGGAGATTACCAGCTCGTCTTCTCCCGGCTCCAACCCTTCGGGCCAGTCACCCAAAGGATTGCCGCGTACAAAGCTCGAAAGCGCTCCGATCTTTTGCGCGAACCGTCCGCCGTCCTTCATGGAAGAGTGATAGACGACATTGGTGTAGATCACCGGCACCCCGGCCTCACGCGCCACCGACCTTAGGGCAAGCGCCGCGTCGAGAGCCGGGCGTACATCGGCATACAAGGGACTGTCGGGCGCGAAATACGCCTCGACAAAATCTATCAGGATCAGGGCCGGCCGCTGGCCGAACCCGATCCGTCCATCGAAGACGCCAGCATAGTTGCTCTGTACGTCTTCATTATTGCTCACCCGAAGAGCTCCCTTTTGCAGTCTGCCTCAGAACTTGTAGCCGAATTCCACGCCCAACCGGCGACGCGCGCCGGGCGAGATGAACGATCCGCCAAACTCGATAGCGGGAATGACCTCGTTCAGATACTCGCGATTGAGCAGGTTGTCAGCGAATGCGGTGATGTTCCACGTTTCGCCTTCAAGCCCGACCCTGAGATCAAGCACGCCGAAGGCTTCACGCTCGGTGATCGAATAGTCGGCATCACCCACAAAAGCCGGCAGCCCCAGCGCCGAACCCGGCAACAGACCGCTGAACAAGGTCGGCGACGTGTTGTCCTGGACAGTATGGAACCACGTGGGGCCGGTAATCCGGTAGTCGGCACGCACAACCAGATCGAACGAATCCGCCAGCGGTGCCTCGATCTGAGTGCCCATGTTGATGGTGTAGTCCGAGGTGTATGGCGATTCGTTGCCGACCGTGTTCGGGCGCGAGGCGTTCGCCTTGATCTCGCTTTCGGTCACGTTGGCCGAACCGTAGATGTCCCAGCCCGGAATGATCTCGAACGTCAGGTTGGCTTCCGCACCGTAGACTTCGACTTCGTCGATGTTCGAAACCACGCGCAGCAGGCCGAACGCGCCGACAAAGAATTCGAAGAACTGCATGTCGTCGATTTCGGTGTAATAACCCGCCAGATCGAAGGTCAGGCGGCCACCGGCGGTCGAACCCTTGATCCCGGCCTCGAAAGCGCTCGAGCGTTCCTTGCGATAGATATCCTCGATCAGGACGTTGGTGCCAATGAACTGGTTGAAGTTCTGATCGACGATCGCGGCTGAGCCTTGGTTGTTGAACCCGCCCGATTTGAAGCCGATGCCCCAGTTGGCGTAGAAGTTCACATCGTCTGCCAATTCATAACGCAGCGAAATCTTCGGCTGGAATTGCTTGAAGGTTTCGGACTGGTCGGCAATCGGCTGGACCACACCGCCCACGACCTGCTGGCCCGGATTTATCGGGCCGCCGGTGAAGGGATCGAAAACGGTCGGGACGAGATTGCGCGCCGAGCGCTCTTCAACGTCATAACGGCCCGCAACTCCGATTTCGAAACGGTCGGTCACTTCGAAATCGACCGAGGCGAACGCCGCATAAACATCAGTCGAAAAATCGTCGTTGAACAGCTGCGTCGTGGGGTTCGCGGAATCCGGCGCATTGTAGAGCTGCGAGATTACACCCTGCCCCAGATCCGCACCAAGGCTCACGCCGGTTTCGCGATCGATGTGCAGATAATAGGCTCCGATCTGCCACTCGACCGGCCCGCTGCCATTCGACGCAAGCCGGATTTCCGCGCTGATATCGGTCTGCTCCCGGCTTTGGTATTGGGTCCCATCGCACGTTGTCGGGCTGTAAGGCCCGAACGTCGATCCGGTTGCCGGATCGAAGATGAACGGGATCGGCGTCTGGCCGATAAAGGTGGGCGCGTTGATCGGGAAGCCAGTGAGTTGTGCGGTCGTGCCAAAGCACGAATTTGACGCCGCGACCGAAGCCGGAGTGGCTCCGGGGAAAGTGAACCTTGCAAAGTCCGCCGACGTGCCGTCAGCAGTCAACGCCTGATCGACATCACTGTAAAGCGCCCACGCTGTCAGAGTAACGTCGCCAAAGTCATGCTCAACCTTGGCCGAAGCCTCGAAAGTGGTTTGATCGTTTGTCGGGCGGATGTTCGAGTAGTAGTCGAACGGATGCTGGTTCACATCCTCGAAGAACGCCGGATCGACCCCTGCAAAATTCGGCAGGTGGAAGGCTGCGTTGAAGTTGATCGACGCGCCAGAAAGGTCGGCATAGCGCGCTTTCAGATCCAGCTCGGTGTTCGGGCCCAGATCTGCAACGAAGCGCCCGTCGATCGACCAGATTTCCTGATCATCGACGACCTTGTCGTTAAGGAAGCGGTTGAAGAAGAACCCGTCGCTGGTGAAGTAGCTGCCGGACAGGACCAGCCCCGCCCCATCGCCGATTGGCGTCGAGATATAGCCGTTGGCGCTGTAGGTGTTGTCTTCGGCGACCCGCGCGACAACGCCACCTTCGAGAAAGTCACCTGGCTTGAGCGTCTGCACGACGATCGCGCCCGCGGCAGCGTTGCGGCCATAAAGCGCCCCCTGCGGACCTTTCAGGATTTCAATCTGGCGCAGTGTGCCCTGATCCTGGTTCAGCTGCGCGGTGTTGGTCTTGAGAATACCGTCGACCACCAGCGCGACCGAGCTTTCCGCGTCGCGCGCGCCGTTGATGCCGCGAATGTTGATCTGGGTGTCGCCCGCTTCGGCGGTGCCCGTGACGATGGTGACGCCCGGTGTCAGCTGCACGAATTCGTCAGCACGCTCGATCCCGGCCCGCTGCAGCGTTTCGGTGGTGAACACGGTCACGGCGGCAGGAACTTCTGCCAATGTTTCAGACTGCCGGCGGGCCGTAACGATGATGGCGTTATCGCCTTCCTGCGCGGTTTCGCCGGCCTCGTTGTCCTGCGCATGCGCAGGAGCGGTGGCTGCAAGCGCGGCAACTGCAGCGCCGCAAACGAGGGTGGTCTTGGATATTTTCATTGCCTGGTCCTTCCCTGAATCGAACCTGTGTTTGAAACCCGACCCCTCCCGTCGGAATTCGGTATTGGCTGAACGCGCCCTTAGGTGAGCACGTTGGCGCCGCTCATATAGACGTAGACTTCCTGGAATTTCGGCCCGTCAACGCCGGGTCGCATGCGCCAGAAATTGGTATTGTTGAGGAGCGTGACCGCGCCGTCCGCATCGTGCAGTTCGGCCACGAAACTGGCCGCAATCCGCCCGTGCGCCTCGTCAACGGTGCAGGTGAAATCGCGATGGATTATGGTTTCGTATGCACCGAAGAAATCTTCGAACATGCGCCGGATTTCGGCCTTGCCGCTGTGCCTTGTGAAGGCTGTCTGGACACAGAACAGCGCCTCGTCATGGAAACAATCCAGCGTCGCCTCCATGTTTTTCGCATCGACATTTGCGAAGTACTTCATCGTCGCAAAGTCGATGAGCTCAGCCCGCGAAAGGGAAGGTTCGTACTGCATCAGGCGTCTCCTTCCTTCAGCAGATTGTCACCAGACATATAGACATACACGCGGTGAAACCTGTCGCCCTTCAGATAAAAGCGGTTGCAGTTCTCGTACCGCAATTCCTCGCCCCCATTAGGGGTGATAAGCACGGTGAACTGGCTGCAGATCGCATTGCTCTGGGGATCGGCGGTGTGAACGAAATTGCCGTGCCAGATGCTTTCAAAGTCGGCGAACAGCTTGACGAACATGGCACGGATCGCGTCACGCCCCTGATGCAGAGTGTCGCTGGTCACTTCGTGCAGGCTGGCATCAGGTGTGAAACAATCAAGCACCTTGTCCATTTGCTTGTTGTCCACCCCGTCGAAATAGCGCTTGGTCACGATATCGACGTAATAGGGATAGGGTTGTGGCGCCTGGCCGGGGCCGCCTTCACTCCATTCGCTCATCAGTACCACCCCTTTCGGATATCTTCGGTCTTGGGGACTTCGGGTGCGGGGAAAGCCTTCTTCGAATGGGTCAGGCCCAGTTCGATCTGGGTTTCCAGAAGCTTGTAGGCAACCTGCCCGGGATTCAGCACAGGGATCGGCAACTCGCTATCGAGATAGGCGGCCGACTGGTGCATCGTGGTGGAGCCGAGCACGATCACGTCAGCGCCATCCTTTTCGATTGCTTTGGTGGCCTCCGCCTTCAGCTTGGCGAAAACCACTTCCTCCTTGCCTTCCAGCAATTCGGTTACATCAGGCCTCGTATCAATCGAGCGAAGAGAAGCACATCGGTCCCACCAGCCATATTCGGTCAATGTCTTCTGATAGAGCGGGAACCATTCGGGCCACATGGTGAGAACGGAGAACTTCTTTCCCAGCATCATCGCCATGGCGAAGCTGGCCTCGCCAGGGCCGACCACGGGTATGTTCAAGGCCGAACGCAAGGGCCGCAACCCGCTGTCGCTCACCGTGTCAATCAGAACTCCGGCAAAGCCTTCCGCCTCGGCAGTCACTCCAGCTTGGAACACCGTCCAGTCCATCAGCAGCGTATCATGGTAGGAGTCGCCTAACGCAGCCCCCCATTTCACTGCTTCGAATTCAGGCTGGAAACCGGAGCGAACGAAACCCTCCGGCAATTGCTCGGCACGATTGGCAACTCCCGCTTCATCCATAGGGATCGGGACAATTACCTTGATGCGGTGCATTGGGGGCATTCCAAAAGTCTCCCTCGCATGCGACCTATTGTATACAATTTGTGATCGTCAAGGAAAATTGGTATTGGCGTGGAAATGCTGTTGGAAGGGATCTCCAATGTTGGAATTTGGTCACATCTTGGAGCGTCTCGCGGACGTTGAAGGTCAGGCTCGAAGCTCTGTGACGCCTTCAGCCTCCTTTCAAACCCCTTCAGCCCTGCTTGCCGGAGCGGTTTCATGAGCCGCGCCTCGGACACCGCCTACAGCAAGATTCGCGCTTTTCTGCTGAGCGGAAATGCCGCGCCCGGATCTCAGGTCACCGAAGAACAGCTGGCGGAAATCGCCGGTGTCAGCCGCACCCCCGTGCGTGAAGCAATGCGGCGCCTCGAAACCGAAATGCTGCTCGTGCGCAGCCCTTCGAAACGGATCTTCGTTGCCGATTGGTCGCGCGACGATATCGACGAAATGTTCACGCTGAGGCAGATGATCGAAGGCCACGCTGCCCAGCGAGCGGCAAATCGATTAAGCGACGCAGAGATCGACGCGCTAGAAGCTCTCAATCGCAAGCTGCACGAGGCAGTCGAATGCGAACCGCCAGACGTGGTTCGATTCCTGGATCTCAATCGGGAATTCCACGAAATCATCACCAACGCCGCACGCTCCCCTCGCTTGGCTCACGTGCTTTCACAGTTGGTTGAACAGCCCATCGTTTTGCGAACGGCACGGAATTACTCCGTCGATGACCTGAAGCAATCTGCACGCGATCACGACGAATTGATTGCAGCCTTTCGTGCGCATGATCCGATCTGGGCGAAAGGTGTCATGGGTAGCCACCTGCGCCGCGCATTCCACACATTCGCTGACGCAGCCGAAAGCTCGCCTGCAGCCAATGACGATCGCGAGGCCGCGGAATAACCGCCTAGATGATCCCGCGATCCTGAAGGTCGCTCATCGCCCGGCTGTCCATACCAAGCAGCTCGCCGTAGATTTCCTCATTGTGCTGACCCAGCTCGGGGCCGACCCATTCGACATGGCCGGGAGTTTCCGAAAGGCGGGGGGCGACATTCTGCATCTTGAAGTTTTCGTGCCGCGGGTGCGGGCGCTCGATGATGGATTCGCGGGCCGCAAAATGCGGGTCTGCGAGCATTTCCGGAGCGCGATAGATATTGCCCGCCGGAACACCATGTTCCTCACACATATCAAGCACTTGCTGGCTCGTATATTGCTTCGTCCATTCGCCGATCAGGTCATCGAGTTCGGCCTGACGGGCGCCGCGCGCGACGTGGCTGTTGAAACGCGGATCATCGCCCAGTTCGGGCATCCCCATCATCGTCGCCATGCGCTTCCACACACTGTCCTGATTGCCCGCCACAAGCACGCTGCCATCGCTCGTCGGATAGACGTTGGAAGGCGCGATCTTGGGCAGGATCGATCCGGTCCGCTCACGAATATGGCCCGTCACCGTGTATTCGGACACGGTCGATTCCATCATCGCAAGCACGGCTTCGTAAATCGCCGAATCCACCACCTGGCCCTTGCCGGTCTGGTGCCGGTGGTTGAGCGCCATCAGCGCGCCAAGGCAGGCGTAGGTCGCTGCAAGCGAATCCCCGATCGACAGACCGGCACGACTGGGCGGGCGATCCGGCTCACCTGCAATGTAACGCATTCCGCCCATCGCCTCGCCGATGCCGCCATATCCGGCGCGGGCCGAATAGGGGCCGGACTGGCCATAGCCTGATACGCGAATCATGATCAGCGCTTCGTTGATGGCGTGGAGTTCATCCCATCCCAGGTTCCACCGCTCCAGCGTTCCGGGCCGGAAATTTTCGAGCAGGAAGTCTGACTTTGCCGCCAGCTTGCGGACGATATCCTGCCCTTCCTTCTCCCGCAGGTTCAGCGTGATCGACTTCTTGTTGCGCGCAACGACGGAGAACCACAGCGGGATACCCTGCCCCCAATTGCGCATGGCATCGCCTACCTTGGGAGGCTCGATCTTGATCACCTCGGCGCCATGATCGGCCATCAATTGCCCGCAGAACGGCCCCGCGATGAGCTGCCCCATCTCGATCAACCGTAGTCCGGCAAGTGCACCCTGAGCCATGAAAAAACCTTTCCGATTCGCATTCACCCTGAACGACACAGAGGAGGTGCTGAAAGCAGCCTAAAAGGTACTCAGGCGCTTACAGAAGGCGGTCAGGGGTTGCTGCGCCTATATCATGGCATTTGCATTTGTATACAATTTGCGTATCTGTCTCGCATCCCTGTCAGCACGCAAGAGCGAATCCTCATGTCCCAAACAGGCTCGCAGCCGAGTATCGAACTCGTCGAAGTCGGCCCCCGCGACGGGCTTCAGAACGAGCCGGATATCGTATCGACCGCTGACAAGCTGGCGCTTATCAATCGCATGATCAGCTATGGCGCGCGGCGGCTGGAGGTGGCGAGTTTCGTTCATCCTGCCCGCGTCCCGCAAATGGCCGATGCCGAAGACGTCATCGCCGGCCTGCCCGATCGCAATGACGTCACCTACATCGGATTGACCCTGAACAAGCGGGGGGTCATGCGCGGCCTGGCCACCAAGGATGGCGGCAAGCGCGGAATAGACCAGGCGGGCTGCGTGCTGGTTGCCTCCGATACCTTCGGGCAGAAGAACCAGGGCCAGACAATCGCCGAAGGGATCGCCGAAAATCGCGCCATGATCCGCTTTGCCAAGGCTGAGGGGCTTTCCGCACAAGTCACCATTTCGGCAGCGTTCGGCTGTCCGTTCGAAGGCGAGGTCAAGCCCGAAACGGTGCTGGCCATTGCCGAGGAAATGGCCACCGAAGACCCAGTCGAAATCGCTCTGGCCGACACGATCGGTGTGGGCGTGCCCGCACAGGTCGAAGACCTGTTCGGCAAGCTGGGCGATCTTCTGGGCGGTCGCATCCCCATGCGCTGCCATTTCCATGACACGCGCGGCACAGGCATCGCCAATGCATGGGCCGCCTACAAGTCAGGCGTTCGCGCGTTCGATGCCTCGCTAGGTGGACTGGGCGGATGCCCCTTCGCCCCCAAGGCGACGGGAAATATCGCTACCGAGGACCTTATCTACATGATGGAGCGTTCAGGGATCGACACCGGCATCGATCTTGATGCCGTAATCCAGACCAACCGCGGCTTTGCACAGGTCCTGGGCCGCGAACTGCCTTCACGGGTCGCACGCGCGGCCTGACCATTCCAAACCGGCCCGACATAGGGGCGATCCGGGAGAGAGTATGACTTACAGACTGGGCGTTGATGTGGGCGGCACGTTTACCGACCTGCTGTTGTTTGATGAGGCCACGGGCAAGTTCTGGCGGCACAAGACCCCGTCGACCCCGCACGACAGCTCCGAAGGGATTCTCAACGGGGTGAAGGCGATCACGGCCGAGGCGGGCGTTTCGGCCAAGGATATCGCCTATTTCCTGCACGGCACCACCGTCGCCACCAATGCGGTTCTGGAAGGCAAGGGTGCAAAGGTCGGGCTGGTCACCACCGAAGGCTATCGCGACATCATGCAGATCGCGCGCAGCTTCGTCCCCGGTGGTCTTGCCGCGTGGATCGTCTGGCCCAAGCCGCAGCCGCTCGCCGCGCTCGAAGACACGGTTGAGGCCCCGGGCCGGATGGGTGCGGACGGCAAGGAAGTGCGCCCGCTTGATGAAGACGCGGTGCGCTCTGCCCTGCGCAAGTTGAAGGCGAACGGGATCGAAGCGCTGACGGTCAGCCTCATCAACGCCTATGTCAACGGCGCGCATGAAAAGCGCATCGGCGAAATCGCTGCGGAAGAATTGCCCGGCATCCCGGTGTCACTGAGCCACGAAGTCCTGCCCGAAATGCAGGAATACGAACGTACGCTGTCGACCGTCGCCAATGCGGCGGTGCGTCCGGTGGTGAGCAAATATGTCTCGAACCTGCGCACCAAGCTTGAGGACAAAGGGCTTGAGGGCAAGCTGTCGCTGCTGCGCTCTGACGGCGGATTGATGAGCAGCCACAAGGCCGAAGAGCATCCGGTCAACATCCTGATGTCCGGCCCCGCAGGCGGCGTTACCGGCGCGAAATGGGTGGCGAAGAACGCCGGGCTCAAGAACATCCTGACGCTGGATGTCGGCGGCACATCTACCGACGTGGCCCTGATAGAAGGGCTGGAAGCGCGCCGGGTGCGCACCACCGAAGTCGGGCACCTGTCCGTGCGGGCATCGGCACTGGACGTGAAGACGGTGGGCGCAGGCGGCGGCTCGATCGCGCACGTTCCCGAATTGACCAAGGCGCTGCGCGTCGGCCCGGAAAGCGCGGGCGCGGTGCCGGGACCGGTTGCCTATAACAAGGGCGGAACTCTGCCGACTGTGACTGATGCCAACGTGGTGCTGGGCTATCTTCCCGAAGACCTGCTGGGCGGCAGCTTCCGGCTTGATCGCGAGGGGGCAAAAGCGGCGGTGCAGACCATCGCCGATGCTTTGGGCGTCACTCTGATGGAGGCGGCGCGCGGGATCATCGATATCGTCAACGAAAACATGTTCGGCGCGCTGCGCATGATCAGCGTGCAACAGGGCTATGACCCGCGCGAATTCGCGCTGATGGGCTTTGGCGGCGCAGGCCCGCTGCATGTCAACGCAGTTGCCCGGTTGATGGGCAGCTGGCCTGCCGTCTCCCCGGTTTCACCCGGCGTTCTGTGCGCCTTGGGCGACGCGACCACGCAGATGCGCACTGAAACCGCGCGCAGCTTCTCCCGGCTCGCCAAGGACACGAGCGTCGCCGATCTTGAAGCGGTGCTCGATGAAATGGCGGCGCAGACGCGGGGTGAATTGCTGGCTGATGGCATCCCGGAAGACCAGATCACGGTGCAGTTCGAAGTCGACGTGCGCTATGCGGGGCAGGCTTTTGAAGTGCCGTTGACTATCGACAAATCGGTGCTCGAAGCGGACGGGATCCAAGGCATTCTGGCGCGCTTCGATGATGAGCATCTGCGGCTGTTCACCTTCAACATGGACACCCCGCACGAAGTCGTGAACCTGCGCGCTGTGGCGCTGGGTCAGGCGCCCGCGCTTCCCGCGGCGGAACTGCCGATGGGCGATGGCGATCCCTCGGCGGCGAAGATACGCGACCATACTCTGTGGATGGACGGGCGGGAGCAGGCGGCGGTGATCTATGACCGCGCGCGCCTGCGTCAGGGGGACGTAATCCCCGGCCCCGCGATCATCACCGAAATGGACTCGACCACTCTTGTCGAAAGCGGCTGCGTCGCGACCGTCGACAAGGTCGGCAACATCCTCATCAATCCCGTGCAGGAGGCCTGAACAATGCCCGCACAGATCATCGAAACCAACCCCACCCCGTTCGAGCGCGTCAAGATCGACCCCGTCACGCTCGACATCATCGAAAACGCGCTGCGCAATGCCAGGATCGAGATGGATGCGACGCTGGTGCGCACCGCCATGTCCCCCGGCATTCGCGAACAGGGTGACGCCTTCCCGCTGATCGCCGATCCTGCGGGCAAGATGATTGTCGGCCAGTTCGGCAGCTTCATCGACGGCTTCCTGAAAGGCTATGACGACACGCTGGAAGATGGCGACATGATCTTCCTCAGCGATCCCTATTCCTGCGAAGGGGCCATCAGCCACTCGAACGACTGGCTGGTGCTGCTCCCCGTGTTCAAGGACGGACGCCTGCTCGCTTACACCGCGATGTTCGGCCACCAGAGCGACATTGGCGGCATGGTGCCAGGCTCCATGCCCATCGGCGCGTCCAGCATCTTTGAAGAAGGCGTGCGCATTCCTCCGGTGAAGATCTGGAAGAAAGGCGAATACAATTCCGACCTGATGAAGCTGGTGATGCACCAGACGCGCAAGCCCGACTGGTGTCAAGCAGACCTCAACGCGCTGATCGCGTCGTGCCGTGTGGCTGCGCGCCGTGTGATCGAGATGGCAGACCGGTTTGGCGATGATGTCTATGTCTCCGCCACGCAGGAACTGCTTGATCGCAATCACCGCGCCATGAAGGCGCTGATCGGGATGGCGGTGTCGGAAGAGCCCAAGAGCTTCGAGGATTACATCTGCGACGACGGCAAGGGCTATGGCCCTTACAAGATCAAGTGCACGATGCGACGCGAGGGCGACAAGGTCATCCTCGATTTCGACGGGACCGATCCGCAATCGGCGGCTTCGATCAACTTCTATCTCAACGAGAACATGTTCAAGATGTTCTTCGGCATCTACATGATCATGGTCTTCGACCCGCAGATCATGTTCAATGACGGGTTCTACGACCTGATCGAAGTGCGCATCCCCGAAGGTTCGCTGCTGAAGCCGCAATTCCCCGCCGCACTTTCGGGCCGAACCCATGCGCTGGGCCGGATCTTCGACATTCTGGGCGGATTGCTGGGCCAGGGAACCCCGGAATTCCTCAATGCCGCCGGATTCTCTTCCTCGCCGCACCTGTTCTATTCCGGCTGGGACACCAGCAAGGGCAACCGCGAGTGGTTCCAGCTGTTCCAGATCGGTTTCGGCGGCATTCCGGGACGGCCTTTGGGCGACGGGCCGGACGGACACTCGCTCTGGCCGGGCTTTACCAACGTGCCCAACGAATTCCTCGAACGCTATTTCCCGCTGCGGATCGAACGCTATTCGACCGAGCCAGACAGCGGCGGTGCCGGTGTGCACCGCGGTGGCAACGGCATTCACATGACCTACCGCTTCCTCGCCGATGGCAACATTGCAATCCATGATGACCGCTGGTTCGTGCCGCCTTGGGGCGTGAACGGCGGGCATCCGGGAATGCGCGCCCGGAAAGTGCTCGAGCGCGCTGACGGCTCCACCGAAATCGTCGGCAACAAGGTCGAGGATGTCGAAGTGAAGGCGGGAGATCTCCTGCACTACATTACCTGGGGCGGAGGCGGATGGGGCGATCCGCTCGAACGCGATCCGGCAATCGTCGGGCTCGAAATCCGGCAAGGCCTGGTCACACCCGAAGGCGCGCGCGCTTATGGCGTAGTGGCCGACGCAGAAGGCGCGGTGGACGCAAGCGCGACCGAAGCCCTGCGTGCCGAAATCAAGGCGACACGCGGCGAACTACCGCTGTTCGACTACGGTCCCGGTATCGAAGAACTGCGAGCGGCCTGCGAAGCGGAAACCGGCCTCCCCGCCCCGATCCAGCCCGTGTGGCATACGGACATGCGCGAGGCGGCCGAATAGCAGACGTCGAAAGGCGGCATTGAGGGATCGGATGCCGCCTTTCGTCCCGGCAGCACACCGCGACCCTTGCCCATTGCGCCGTGTTGACGCATGGGACGCAGCAGTTTCTCCGTCTCGAACGTGCTCAAAAGGGATCTGAGCCATGTCCATCGCCTCGCCTCTTTCCGACTCTCTCGTCACCGTGTTCGGCGGTGGCGGCTTTATCGGCAATTACGTTGCCCAGGCGCTGCTCGCGCGCGGCGCGCGGGTGCGCATCGCCAGCCGCAATCCCGAAAAGGCATGGCCGCTGAAGCCGCTTGCCAATCTCGGCCAGTTGCAGTTCGCACGCTGCGACATCACCCGTGAAGACAGCCTCAAGGCCGCGCTCCACGGGGCGGATTACGTCGTCAACCTTGTCGGGGCATTCGACGGCGACCTTGGCGAAGTCATGGGCGAGGCACCGGGCCGGATGGCCGCCATCGCCAAGGCAGGCGGCGCCAAGGGTTTTGTCCATGTCAGCGCGATCGGCGCCGATGCGTCGTCCTCCACCGCCTATGCCAGCAGCAAGGCCAAGGGCGAGCAGAACGTCCTCGCCGCCTTCCCCGAGGCGACGGTGCTGCGCCCTTCGATCGTTTTCGGACAGGACGACGGCTTCATCAACATGTTCGCCGGCCTAATAGAGCTGATGCCAGTGCTGCCGGTGTTCGGGCCGGAGGCAAAGCTGCAACTGGTCTATGTCGATGACGTCGCCGAAGCGATCGCCGTCGCGCTGGAGAACCCGGCGCAGCATGGCGGGCGCACCTACGAACTGGGCGGGCCTGAACAGCTTTCGATGATGGAGATCAACGAGCGCATTGCCGCAGCACAGGGCCGCAAGCGCCGCTTCATCGCCATGCCTGACGGGCTTTCGGGCCTGTTCGCCAGCCTTCCCGGCACGCCGATGAGCCGCGACCAGTGGACGCTGCTTCAGCCCGGCAGCACCGTCAGCGAAGGCGCGCCTGGATTTGCCGATCTGGGGATCGAGCCGCGCCCGCTGGGCCAGTTCCTCGACAAGTGGATGACCCGCTATCGCAGCTTTGGCCGGTTTGGCCTGTCGAACGAGCGCAGCAAAGCCCGCGAAAGCGCCGGCTGATTCGCCGCGACGGCCCGTGCGTTCCCAACAGGGTGGAACACATGGAACACTGTCCTGAAGAAATAACCGCGCTTGTGTCACCTTTCGCCGGGAAAGTGTCACCCCAGGCCGAGAAAGTGTCACTCTAGCGGGCGAACTGTCACTCATTCCCGCGAAAGCGTCACTCTTTGGCCGTGCAAACTGTCGCCTTTCGGGCGCAAGAGTGTCACCCGGATGGGCGCAAGTCGCCCAAACGGAGCGAGGCGCAAAGACGACTAAATCGGATTGCACGGTTTCCATCCGCCGCACCAAGCCAGAATTTGCCCGAGTAGGAAAACATCACCTGCGGGCCGAGCATCCGCAGCGCCCGCCCCGCAAGGCTTACAGATTCTCCCGGTAAAGCTTCAGCAAGTCGGCATAGGCCTGTTCCGCTGCGGCTTCGGCGTAGGCCGGGCTGTCGGGCACGGTCCAGCCGTGATCGCCGTCATAGACATCGACATTGGCGGGGCGCGCGGCGCGGCCTGCGGCTTCGGCAAAGCGCAATTTCGCCTCGGGGTTTTCGGCGTGATCGTCGCGGGCGATGGCGATCAGATAGCTTGCGCTCGCCTGATCGAGCATGTTGTGCGGGCTCTTGGGATCATCGCCGCGCACCAGCCCGCCGCCGTGGAAACTGGCCGCCGCCTTGATCCGGGCGGGAACCGCTGCCGAGCTCCAGACGGTGAAGGGGCCGCCCATGCAATAGCCCTGCGTCCCGATGCCGCGCGCCGTATCGACGGCGTCCTGCTGATCGAGCCAGGCGACCGCAGCCGCCGCATCGCGGCCCACTGCATCGGCATCCAGCTTGCCGCGCCACGGGCGCACCTTTTGAAACCCGCCCGCTTCGATGAAGCCGGCAAAATCGGCGAACTGTTCTCCCGCGACATCGCGGTAATAGGGGTTCATCACAAGAACGGCATACCCCTGCCCCGCCAGCCGCCGCGCCATGTTGCGCTTGCTTTCGCGGATGGAGGCGATGTCGGGCCAGAAGATCACACCGGGATGCGCACCGTCAGCGGGGTGGACGAAAAACGCGTCCATCGTGCCGTCGGCGGTGTCAAAGCTGACCATGCTTTCAACCAGATCGCGCGCGACATTGTCCGCCGCATAATCATCGCCGCCTTCCATCGGGGCGCAGGCCATCACCGTAGCAGCGCTGGCCAGAACTCCAAAATCACGGCGGCTGACAACACCTGCCGCCCACTGTTTCAGTTTCGCCTCATCACACATGATGTTCTCCCGAATTGTCAGCCATATCGCGGCATCTTCACCATCAAGACGCTTGGTTATGGACAAGCGTTCCCGGCAAAGGCAACATGCCTACCGACGGGTCAGAGAACCCGATGGGAGAGAAGAATGAACAAGGCATATCTTGCCGCACCGCTGCTCGCGCTGGCGGCACTGGGCGCATGGGGTTGCAGCGAATTGATGGGCGATGGCGCGGGCGAAGGCATCACCGCCGCCATGCTGGTCGGCGCGGACGGGGACAGCGCCAACTGGATCAGCCACGGTCGCACCTATTCCGAACAACGCTTCTCTCCGCTTGACCAGATCAATGCCGAAAACGTCGGCGAACTGGGCCTTGCATGGTTTGCCGACATGGACACCGCGCGTGGGCAGGAAGCGACTCCGCTGGTGCTGGATGGCAAGCTGTACCTCACCACCGCATGGAGCAAGGTGAAGGCATTCGACGCCGCCACGGGCGAGAAGCTGTGGGAATATGATCCCAAGGTTCCGGGGGAAACCGCGGTCAAGGCGTGCTGCGATGTCGTCAATCGCGGGCTTGCCACATGGGGCAATTCGCTGTTCCTCGGCACGCTCGACGGGCGGCTGGTCTCGCTCGATCGGGACACCGGCGAAGTGCAGTGGGAAAAGGCCACCGTCGACCAGACCAAGAGCTACACCGTCACCGGCGCGCCGCGCGTGATCGATGGCAAGGTGATCATCGGCAATGGCGGGGCGGAATTCGGCGTGCGCGGTTATGTCGCGGCCTATTCGGCGGAGGACGGGGAGGAGCTGTGGCGCTTCTACACCGTGCCCGATGGCGATTCATCGGATGATCCGGAATATCTGCAAAAGGCGGCCGACACGTGGTTTGGCGATGTGCTGGGCAGCGACAACGGCATCGGCGGCGGCGGCACGGTGTGGGATTCGATGGCCTATGACCCGGATCTCAATCTGCTTTACATCGGGGTGGGCAATGGATCCCCATGGAACCGCGCCTATCGCTCGCCTGGTGAAGACGGCACGGGCGAAGGGGACAATCTCTACCTTTCGAGCATCGTCGCGCTGAACCCGGATACGGGCGAATATGCGTGGCATTACCAGACCACTCCGGGAGAGACCTGGGACTACACCGCGACCCAGCACATCATCCTCGCCGATATGGAAATCGACGGGGAGGAGCGGCAGGTGCTGATGCAAGCGCCCAAGAACGGCTTCTTCTATGTGATCGACCGGGCAACCGGTGAACTGATTTCGGGCAAGCCTTATATCCCGATCAACTGGGCGACCGGGCTGGACGAAAACGGCCGCCCGATCGAAAATCCCGAAACCCGGGTCGACAAGACGGGCAAGCCGGCGCTGGTGCTGCCGGGGCCGCTGGGCGGTCACAACTGGCATCCGATGGCGTTCCATCCGGGCGAAGGGCTGGTCTATATCCCGGCGTTCGAAGCCGCGACCGTCTACGCCCCCGAAGCCGACTGGAAGCCCGACAGGGCGCGCGGCTTCAACGTCGGATACAATCTTGGCGCGGGCGACCTGCCGCCGGACATGGGCTTCCGCCGCGAGGTATACGGCACGGTCAAGGGGAAGCTGGTGGCGTGGGACCCGGTCAAGCAGGAGGCACGCTGGACGGTCGAATTCCCTGGCCCGTGGAACGGCGGGCTGCTGGCGACCGGAGGGGGCCTTGTGTTCCAGGGCAATTCGTCGAGCGAGTTCGCGGCCTATGCGGCGGGCTCGGGTGAGAAGCTGTGGAGCTTTGCCGCACAGACCGGGATCGTCGCTCCGCCTGTCACCTACACCGTCGATGGCGAACAATATGTCGCGGTGCTGGCCGGATGGGGCGGCGCCTATGCGATCACCGCCGATGGCGGGCTGATCAACGATGCCGGGCCGGTGCGCAATGTATCGCGCCTGATGGTGTTCAAGCTGGGCGGGACGGCTGCCCTGCCCGAAGAGAAGCCGCTGGTGGCGCTCCCGTTAGACCCGCCGCCCAGCCGCGCCTCAGCCGAAACGATCGCGCTCGGTGCTAGCAAATACGCCCGCTATTGCGCGGTCTGCCATGCGCCCGGCGCTGTGGGATCGACCGTGCTGCCCGACCTTCGCCGCTCAGGCACGCTGGGCAATGCGGAAAGCTGGCAGGCGGTGGTGCATGACGGCATCCTCAAGGACAACGGCATGGTCTCGTTCAAGGACTCGCTGAGCAAGGACGAGATCGACGCGATCCGCGCTTATGTGATCCAGCGCGCGAACGAGGACAAGGCTATCGAGGGAGCAGGCAAAGTCGCAAGGCGGTAAACCTTGCTGAAAGACAACAGGCCCGTTCAGCGGGGCTAAAACCCTTCATGGATACCCTCTGGGTCAGGCGATCAGGGGGTATCCATGAAACACATCGGCACAATCACCGCTTTTGCGCTGGCGAGCGCATTCGGCGTGGCGACACCAGCCGCCGCGCAAAGCCTTTCCTCGGGCGATTACGAGCAATGTTCGGTCTATGATCGGGACGGCGATTTCGCCGGTTACGACAGCGTCTGTCTTGAACGCAAACGCACCCAGCTTGCCCGGCTGCGCGAACGGCAATCGCGCTATTCGCCGCCTGCCAGCGCGACGCCCCCGGCCTATTCCTTTGGCCTGTGCCCTTACAGCGCGAACCTTGGCGGGGGGTATCTGACGACCTACTGGACCAACGGGCAGCTCCCGCCGTTTTCCAGCGCCTACACCGCTCCGGTCAATGGCGTGCCCTGCGTGCCCAACCGCGTGCAGATCCTGCGCGGGGTGAACTAGCCGCGGAAGACCACCGTCTTCTGGCCGTTCATCAGCACGCGCTCCTGCACGAAAAGCCGCACCGCTTCGGCCAGCACGCGGCGTTCGATATCGCGGCCCTTGCGCACCAGATCCTCGGCGCTGTCGGTGTGAGTGATGCGTTCGACATCCTGATGGATGATCGGTCCTTCATCGAGATCGGCGGTGACGAAATGCGCCGTCGCGCCGATGATCTTGACCCCGCGATCATGCGCCTGGTGGTAAGGCCGCGCGCCCTTGAAACCGGGCAGGAAGCTGTGGTGAATATTGATGCAGCGCCCGGCGAAATGCGAGCTCTGTTCGTCGGAGAATATCTGCATGTAACGCGCCAGCACCACCAGTTCCGCCTGCTTATCCTCCGCCAGCGCGCGAAAACGCGCCTCCGCCTCGGGCTTGGTATCCGGGGTCACGGGGATGTGGTGGAACGGGATGTCGCCGATATCGATATGGATCGCAGCCTCGCGCGGGTGGTTCGACACGATCGCCACCGGATCGATGTTCAGCTCCCCCGTGCGCCAGCGATAGAGCAGATCGACAAGGCAATGATCGAACTTGCTGACAAGGATGATGGTGCGGCGCGGACGGTTTTCCGCCGCCATCTTCCAGTTCATGTCGAAAGTGGTCGCCAGCTTCGAAAAGCGCGTGCGCAGCGCCTCGGTCGAGGTGCCGGTCGGATCGAAGGCCACGCGCATGAAGAACCGGTCGGACCCCGGATCGCGGAACTGCTGCGCGTCGAGGATGTTGCACCCGCGCTCGAACAGGAAGGCGGTGACGCGCGCAGTGATCCCCGGCTGGTCCGCGCAATCGAGCGTCAGGATCAAGGGATCGCTCATCGGCCTGCCTCCGTCAGGCTGGAGAACACGGTGATGTAATCCGCACGCGCATCATTAGGTGCGGGAACACCCCATACCACCGCATAGAGCATCGCGTCCTCGCCGGGAGCCTCCACCCGGACGACGCCGTCGGCGCTGGTGGTGAATGTCTTCACCTCGCCCTTTGCATCCAGTGGAGCCGCGCTCAACATCGCCCCGCCCAGCGGCTGCCCGCGCCAGAACACCTGAAGATCGAGCGGCGCACCCGCATCCAGCGCGAAAGGATTTTGCAGCGGTCGGATTTCGAGAATCTGGCCGATGGTCTGGGTGACGTCGGGAGTGATCTTGTCGCCCACCTGCACCAGCGTTTTGGCCCGGCGCATGTAGATTTCGGTGCCGTTCCTCGACGCTGCGCCCGTCGCCACGCGGTGCGCGGCTATCGCCGTCAGCCCTTCGTGTTCGACATAGCGATCGAACCGTTCGGCTTCGAGATCGGAAAAGCTCGGGTTGCTTTCAAAGGCAAGGATGTAGCTGCCGGGACTGCGCGGGCGAAGCTGTGCGCCGCCCTTCTCCCCCGGAGCGGTGATGCGCAAGGCGCGCTGCTGGTCGATCACACCATCGGGGCCATGCAGCCTGAATGCCGCGACCCGTTCCCAATAGACAGCCCAGTCTCCGGCTTCACCGGCATCGCCGATCCGGAAATCGACCCGGACTTCCTCTCCCGTGTCAATCGTATGATCGGCAGGCTCCAGCCAGAACGAATGCGCCGCTGCCGCGGTCGACATGCCGAGCGCCAGCGCGGCAAGGGTGGTGCGGATCATCGGCCCTTACCTTCTCGTCAGTGCGGCTTCGCATTCCTGCATCAATTGCACCATGATGTCGGCAACCGGCTCTTCCTTGGTCACCATGCCGACCGACTGGCCCGCCATGAGCGATCCGTTCTCGACGTCGCCATCGATCACCGCACGGCGCAGCGCGCCAGCCCAGAAATGTTCGATCTGCAATTGCGCCTCAAGCATGTCGACAGCGCCATCATCCAGCAGCTTGGCGACTTGGATCTGCTTGCGGGTGAATTCCTCCGTGCCCTTGTTCCTCAACGCGCGGACCGGGATCACCGGCAGGCGCGGGTCGACCTGCACGCTGGTTTCGGCATCGCGGGCCTTGGCGCGGAAAAACGCCTTCTTGAATTCAGGGTGGGCGATGCTTTCGGTGGCGCAGGCAAAGCGCGTACCCAGCTGCACCCCGCAGGCCCCCATTTCGAGATAGCCCGCGATGGCTTCGCCCCGACCGATCCCGCCAGCGACAAAGACGACGTGATCCTTGCTGAGTTCGGGCAGGAATTCCTGCGCCAGAACACTGGTCGCCACCGGGCCGATATGGCCGCCCGCTTCCATCCCTTCGATCACCAGAGCATCACCGCCCGAACGCAGCAGCTTCTTCGCCAGCGCCAGAGTGGGGGCGAACACGATCACCTTCGCGCCGAACGCCTTGATCGCTTCGACACTGCCCTTGGGCGGAATGCCGCCCGCCAGCACGACGTGGCCGACACCGTGTTTCTTGCAGACGTCGATCAGGTCGAACAGCTGCGGGTGCATGGTGATCAGGTTCACGCCAAACGGCTTGTCCGTCAGCGCGCGCGTCGCCGCGATTTCGCCATCGAGCAGTTCCGGGGTCATCGCCCCGCAGGCGATCACGCCAAAGCCGCCCGCGTTCGAAATCGCGGAAACGAGATTGCGTTCGGATACCCAGCTCATCGCGCCACACAGGATCGCGTGTTCACAGCCAAGGAAATCGGTGCCGCGCTGCATCAGGGCCGCGCTCTTGGGAAAGTCGGTCATAGGAAAACGCGGTTAGTCGCGCCCCTGCGAAAGATCAATCAGTCGCGATAGGCAATGCGCACGCGGCGGGCTGCTTCCTTGGCGTATTCGCGTGCGTCCTCGGCATTCTGACCCCGTGCCAGAGCCACACCCATGCGGCGATAGGGGCGCGTGGTCGGCTTGCTGAAGATGCGCACGTCAACCTCCGGCGAAACCGCCAGCGCATCGGCCAGCCCTTCGAAAGCGAAGTCGGCGCTGTCGCGGTCTGCGAGGATCACGGCCGAAGCGCCGCAGCGCGCCGCCTGATCGCCGAACACCGGCAGTCCCAGTATCGCGCGGGCGTGCAGATCGAATTGCGACCTGTCTTGTGACGCCATCGTCACCATGCCAGTATCGTGCGGGCGCGGGGAAAGTTCGGAGAAGATCACCTCGTCCCCCTTCACGAAGAATTCGACCCCGTAGATACCCCAGCCTCTGCCATTGCCCTTCAGCGCCTCGACCACCTTCGCCGCCATTTCGCGGGCCTTGGCCAAGGCGGCTTCGGACATCGGCGCAGGCTGCCAGCTTTCCTGATAATCGCCGCGTTCCTGGCGGTGGCCGATGGGCGGGCAGAAATTGATCCCGCCCCGGTGATGGATCGTCAGCAGGGTGATTTCATAATCGAAATCGATGAACTGTTCGACGATCACCCGCGCACGGTCGCCGCGCATGTTGGCGACCGCGTAATCCCATGCCGCTTGCAGTCCTGAGGTATCATCGACCTTGCTCTGACCCTTGCCCGAAGACGACATCACCGGCTTGATCACGCAGGGAAAGCCCGTGTGCGCGGCAGCGGCTTCGACCTGCTCGAAATTTTCGGCGTAGCGGTAACGCGAGGTGACAAGGCCGAGTTCGCCCGCCGCCAGATCGCGGATCGCATCGCGGTTCATGGTCAATTGCGCGGCGCGGGCGGAGGGCACGACATTGAACCCTTCGGCTTCCAGATCGGCCAGCACTTCGGTGCGGATCGCCTCGATCTCGGGCACGATGTAGTCGGGTTGGTGCTTCAGCACGGTCGCGCGCAAGGCTTCGCCGTCGAGCATCGGGAAAACCTCGGCCGCGTCCGCCAGCTGCATCGCAGGTGCATTGGCATAGGCATCGCAGGCGATGACCCGCGCGCCGAGCCGCTTGGCCGAAATGGTGAATTCGCGGCCCAGTTCGCCCGAGCCAAGCAGCAGAATCGTTGCAATATGTGACATGCGCAAGGGACTAGCCGCTGCGGTGGCCTGCGCCAACCGCGATGGCATTCGCGGCGCTACCGCCTTGATCGCAGCAGCGCCTCCTCGATCGCGCGGATGATGCCCGAAGGTTCGGCGGTGGGTCGCGCCGGGCGATCGCTCACCCCGATCCGCATCCCGCCCCCGGCGCGTGCCATGACTAGCCCCAGCTCCGCCTGCCGCAGGGTCCAGTCGACCGAGCGCTCAACCCGCGCAAGCCCGGCGCTGGCGGTGAGTTCGGGCGGGCGGGTGGAGGACGTGCTGGTGAGGCCGGTGAACGTCTCAAGCACATCCTGCGCCCAGCGCCGTGCCTGCCGCATCGACATGCCCGGCAGGATCACCGCAAACCGCTCCGCATCGATCTGCGCCAGTTCCTGCCCGGTGCAGACCATGGTGCGAAGATACCGGGCAAAGCCCCACTGGATTTCGTCGGTGGCGCGCTGGCCATATTGCATGAAGATGGCGCGCAGCCGATCCAGCGCGAACACCGCCAGCGCCCGCTCCTCCCCGCATTCGAGAGCGCGCTCAAGGCTCGCACACAGCGCATGGCGATTGGCAAGGCCGGTGAGCGGATCTGTCAGCGAACGAGCGCTGATTTCGCTTTGCAGCGCGTGTTTCTGCTGGACCGAACGTAACAGGCCGATGGCCGCGGTTTCCGGATCATTGCCGTCGTCGATCGGTTTAAGGCTGAAAGCGTACCAGCGCAGGCATTCGAGAAGGTCGGTGTCGCAATCGTGCTGGTCCTCAGTCCAGCAGATGCGGACCGGGAATTCGATCCATCCATCCACCGCCTCCCCCGCCAGAACGGCGCGGGCATGGCGCTCGACATCGGCGCCGTGCCCCGGAACCGCCAGATCGGAGATATGCGGCTTCAGCAGCAGCGCGGACAGATCCACGCCGAGTTCAGCCGAATTTTCCGATGCGCGAAGAATGAAACCCGCCCGGTCTAGCCGGACCACGATGTCTCCCGAAGATTCTTCGATGAGACCGTGCAAAGCGCGACCCTCGGCCGCGCTGAAGTGCATTTCCATTGCCGATTGCCCCCGGCGATTGACGAACCATCACGCCAATTCGAACTTCATGTCGGCAAGCAATAAACTAACTTTGCCCTGCTTGATAATATAAGAAGATCTATTGATCCTCAGTACTATCGAATGTTTTAGTTAGTCTTGTAAACTTACCCATATAAAAACGAATCAACGTTGATTTTCGTTTACCATATTTCCGGTTTATTCAGAGGCAGGAAAAGAGTTTTTGCAGTTTGTCGATCAGATTTCGATCATGATCCGCACGCTCTTGGGCTGGATGCCGTAGGCGCTCGCAATACGGTTACGGCAATCGTCCACGACGAGAGAGCCTTCGTCCCCTGATCCTGCATCGACGAGCACATCCTCATCGACGCCCAGGGCCTTCGCAATCGCGCCCAGGCGTTCGGGAATCGGCCGCGCCTTGCCCTTTTCCCAGGCCCAGACGGTCGGCTTGCTCACGCCCAGTTGGGCAGCGACCTGCGCCAGCGTCAGCCCGCGCTCGCGCCGCAGGCGGTTGAGCCGGACGCCCAGCGCATCGCCTGCACCGATTGCGAGTGCATTTTCCTTCTTCCGGCTCACGGCTTCAGGCGCCTGCCCGCGCAATTGCGCCGCTGCCAGTGCCGCCTCGCCCAAGGCCTGCTGGAACGCGCAGCCGAACAGATGGCCGCTTTCCCACACGATCTCCGCGCCGACCGGCCCCACTTCCGGCAGATCGACCGCCAGCACCTCGCCCACGTCGAGCGGCAGTTCGGTTTCGATCAGCAGGCCGGCAAGCGAGATGTTGTGGATCGTGACATTGGCCTCGATGCCCTCGGGCAAAGTGCCGCTGGTTTCGAGCCGCAGGGCGCGGCGGGGATGGCGCCTCGCATCAATTGCGGGTGCGGCGGAAACTGCGGGTTTGTCCAGGTGGGCTTTCAGCGCCATTGTCGAGCGACTCCTTTATGCAGCCGCCAGATTTTGACCCCGAAAGTTAAGATGGAGTTAGCGCCGGCCCTATAACACGGTGAGCCGAGGCAGGCCCATCTCAGTCCGTCGCGTCGAGCCCATAGGCCGTGTGCAGCACGCGCACCGCCAGCTCGGTTTCGTCCTCGTCGATCATCACGCTGACCTTGATTTCGGAGGTGCTGATCGCCTGGATGTTGATGCCACGATCGGACAGTGCGCGGAACATGGTGCTGGCGACGCCCGCGTGGCTTTTCATGCCGACACCGACGACGCTGATCTTGGCGATCTTGCTGTCGGTGATGATCCGGTTGAAACCGATTTCGCCGCGGCGATCCTCCAGCAACGCCTGCGCGCGCGCCAGATCGGCCTGCGGCACGGTGAAGGTCACGTCGGTCTCGCCCTTGTCGCGACCGACGTTCTGAATGATCATGTCGACGTTGATCGACGCCTCGGCCAGCGGTTCGAAGATATTCGCCACCGCACCCGGCTTGTCAGGCACGCGGGTGAGGATCACTTTCGCCTCGTTCTTGTCATGCGCGATGCCGGTTACAAGCTGGCGTTCCATCAGGCCCTTCTCCACCAATTCGTCCATTTCTTCATCCGACACGATCAGTGTGCCGGGCAATTCGTCTGCCGAAACCGCGTCGTCGCCGACGAAGCTGGAGAGCACCTGGATACGCACCCCTTCCTTCATCGCGAGGCCGACGCTGCGGGTCTGGAGCACCTTGGCCCCGACACTCGCGAGTTCGAGCATTTCCTCGTAAGTCACCGCTTTCAATTTGCGCGCCTTGGCAACGATGCGCGGATCGGTGGTGTAGACCCCGTCGACATCGGTGTAGATGTCGCAGCGATCCGCCTTCACCGCCGCAGCGACCGCCACCGCCGAAGTGTCCGAACCGCCACGGCCCAGCGTCGTCACCCGGCCATCCTCGGAAATTCCCTGAAAGCCGGGGACCACGGCGATCTCGCCCGCTTCCATCGCCGCCACCATTTCAGGTGCGTCAATCGATTCGATCCGCGCCTTGGCATGCGCCTCAATCGTCTTGACCGGGATCTGCCAGCCCAGCCAGCTGCGCGCCTTGCAGCCCAGCGATTGCAGCGTCAGCGCCAGCAGCCCGCTTGTCACCTGTTCGCCACTGGCGACGACCACGTCGTATTCCGCCGGATCGTACAGCGCATTGGCTTCGCGGCAGAAATTGACGAGGCGATCGGTTTCACCCGCCATCGCGCTGACAACCACGGCGACTTCATTGCCGCCCGACGCCTGTTTGCGCACGATGTTGGCGACACGGCGAATACGCTCGGTCCCCGCCATCGAGGTGCCGCCGAACTTCATCACGATACGTTGCCCGCCCTTGGCCAAGGTACGATTACTCCCGCTCGATAGGTTACGCTGGTCTGCGTTTCAGGGCGCTGCTAACGAGGCCGCATGGGAAACGCAAACGTCTCAAATGTAACCATCCGTCCGGAGGAAGCGCAATTCTTCGCCGAACTGGCCAAGGATTGGTGGAACCCGAACGGCAAGATGGCCAGTCTGCATCAGGTAAACCCGGTGAGGATGCAGTTCATCCGCGAGGCGATCGACGCGCATTTCGGCACCGATCCGCGCGCGATCCGGCCGCTCTCGGGCAAGTCGGCGCTGGATATCGGCTGCGGCGCGGGGCTGGTATGCGAACCCTTGGCGCGGCTGGGTGCGGATGTGACGGGTGTGGACGCGGCGGCGCAGAATGTCGCGGCGGCGGCGGCTCATGCAGAGGGCGCAGGGCTGGATATCCGCTATATGGCGGGGGAAGTCGCCAGCCTTGATATCGGCACCTTCGATCTGGTCACTGCGCTCGAAGTGATCGAGCATGTGGCCGATCAGCCCGCATTCCTGCGCGATGTCGCAGCGCGGATTGCACCGGGCGGGTTGCTGGTGATGTCCACCCCCAATCGCACCGCCGCCAGCCGCCTGCTGCTGGTGGGCGCAGCAGAGGCGGTGGGTTACGTGCCCAAGGGAACGCACCACTGGGATGATTTCATCGCGCCCGAAGACCTCGAAGACCTGCTCGAAGCGGTGGGCCTCGAAGTGATCGAGCGGCGCGGGATCGCGTGGCGACCGGGCAAGGGACTGCATTTGTCGAGCGACGAATCGCTCAACTACATCTTGAGCGCGCGCAAGGAAGCCTAGGGCCGCGCCTGCTCTAGCAGCGCCTCCAGTTCCTTCACATTGTCGACGAAGAAACCGTCCGCGCCGCTGGCAATCGCCGCGCGCCACAGCATTTCGTATTTTCCATCATCCGAAACCCCGCCCTCGCCTTGCAAACCGGCCGGGAGAAAGCCGTTTTCCTTGCGCAGCGTCCACGGGTGCACCTTCAGCCCGGCGGCATGGGCATCCGCCACCAGCGAAGTCGGCTGCATGGTTGCAGGATCGAGCAGATAGGTGAGGCCCGGCCCGATCCCGTCGGCGTATGTGGCGATTTCAGCGAGGCCCGCCGGGCTGACCATGTCGGCATAGCGCATGTCGGGTTCGTCCACCGGGCCGCCTTCGGGGTGGATCAGCTGCACCAGCTTGAAATCGCTACGCTGGTTCAGACGCCGCAACGTGCCGACCTCGAAACACTGGATAAAAATCGGATCGCCGGCCTCTATGCCGAGATTGCGCAGTTCGCGCAGCAGCAGGTCGACCATGTCGATCCCTTCGGCTTCCAGCATGAAGGTCGGATGCTTGAGTTCCGGGTAAAGGCCGATACGCCGCCCGGTCTGCGCTTCCTTGGTGCGCACCAGTTGGACGATCTCGGCAAAAGTCGGGATCTGATAGAGGCCGTTGTAGCCCGTGTTGGCAGGGCGGATATTGCCGACCCGCTCGCGCACCCGCAGCGTGCGCAGTTCGGCAAGGGTAAAGTCCTCGGCAAACCACCCGGCGACCCTTTGCCCGTCGATCATCTTTTCGCGCCGCAAATGTTCGAATTCTTCGCGGCTCGCGACATCGGTGGTATCCGACAGCTCGTTCTCGTGGCGCGCAACCAGTTGCAAATCCTTGGTCACGACCAGATCGGGTTCGACATAATCCGCGCCCTGATCGATCGCGAGTTCATAGGCGGCCAGCGTGTGTTCGGGGCGGTCCCCGCTTGCGCCGCGATGGGCAATCACCAGCGGTCCGTCCTGCGCCATGGCCGAAGTCTCCATCCCCACACCCGATGCCAGACCGGCGAGTGCCGCAAGCAGCAAGGTGGCTTTCAATTCAAACATCCAATGCTCCCATCGCGCGCAGCGCCGCGTCGTACCGTGCCGTTCCTGAACCGGAGATGCGCGCAAACGGCACATCGGCGTCGATCAGCACCTGCTCGGTTATCCTTGCAAAACGATGACGCTCTTCAGGGTCGCTGAAGAAGCGCGTGCCGTCATCGACCCACGGCAGATCGGGTTCGAGCAGCAGATAAAGGTCAGCCTTTTGCGCCTGCATCAGTTCCTCGGGCCGCTCCCCCAGCAACATCTCGCACCAGGCGGCCGTCATCAGCGCATCGGTATCGAGCAGCAGCCGCGTCCCGGCCCAGCGTTCCGCCGCGCTGGCCATCGCTTGCTGTGCGCGCCCGATCAGCATCAGATCGTCCATCGTCAACGCATCACGATGCACTTCGCAATGGCTGCGCCCGTATTCGCCGACAGCGATTATGCCGAGCCTTTGTGAAAGCTGACTGGCCAGCGTCGATTTGCCGGTGCTTTCGGCTCCATGCAGGCAGATGCGCTTGCGATAATGGGCGCGGACAGGTTCGGGCAGCATCGGCCAATGCGCCGCCGGATCGGCACGCACGGCGCTGCCCGAAAGACCCGAAAGCGCATCGTCCATCGCCAGAATGCGCCCGCCAAGCGGCACGAAGAAACCGCCCGCCTCCTGCGCCAGCCGCGCGCCATAATCCTCGCCCGCGAACAGATAGTCGATCGGTTCGGGATGAGCGGCGGCGACGATATCGCGCCAGATCGGCCAGAAATCGGGGCTGTCCTCCGGCGCTTGCGGCACCACTTCGCCATGGCCCAGCACCCGGCAATCGGGAAACAGCTCGCGCATCCACCCCAGCCGCCGCTCGCCCGCGATAGGATCATCGGGCAGCCAGCAAACCACCACCGTCAATTCGTCCACCAGAGCGCGCGCCGTCTCGATCAGGGCGATGTGCCCGGCGTGAGGCGGCATGAATTTGCCCAGCAGGAACCCGCGGCTGGTCATGCGTTCTCGGGCTCGATCCGGGCTGCGCGCACCCATTGGATCAGCCCAAGCGTCGCCAGCACCAGAAAGGCGCAATACAGCCCGGCTGTCAGATGCAGATCGCGTTCAATGTAGAGCCAGATCGCGCCCACATCGATGGCGACCCACAGCACCCAGTTTTCGACCCGCCGGATCGACAGCAGGATCTGCGCAACCACGCTGGCCCCGGCGATGGCGGCATCGGCATAGGGCAGCGCGGCATCGGTGAAGCTGGCCATCAGCCAGCCGATCGCGCCGGTCGCCACCGCGACGCAGGCCAGCGCGCCGATCCGCGCGGGCCAGCCCATCCATCGCACCGCCACCGCATGGTCCAGCCCGCCGGCCTTCGCCCACAGATACCAGCCCCAGCGCTGCACTCCGAAGAAGAACACCTGCAGCAGGGATTCGGCATACAGCCGCGCTTCCCAGAAGATGAAGAGGTACACCGTCACCATCGCCATCCCGAACGGATAGTTCCAGATGCTGCGCCGCACGAGCAGGCCGACATTGGCAAGCCCGAGGCAGACGGCGATGATCTCAAGCGTGTTCACCGATCGTGGCCTAGCCGAGCGCCGCGGCCCATTCCGCTTCCTTGAACCCAACGAGGATGCCGCCCGCATACTCGACGATGGGGCGTTTGATCATCGAAGGGTTATCGGCGAGCAGGGCAACCGCAGCTTCCCTGTCATCGGCTGCCGCCTTGTCCGCTTCCGAAAGCTTGCGGAAAGTCGTGCCGCGCTTGTTCAGCACCACATCGACGCCCTTGGCCGCGATCCAGCCGGACAGCTTGGCGGCGTCGGCGCCCTCCTTCTTGTAGTCGTGGAAGGTGTATTCGATGCCCTGCGCATCCAGCCAGCTGCGCGCCTTCTTCACCGTGTCGCAATTGGGGATGCCGTAGAAATGGATCGTCATGGAAATCCAACCTGTTGAGAATGCAAACGCCCGCTTGCCGATGCTTCGCCGGAGTGGCAACCATCTTCGCACCATCACGGGGGGATACAATGGCTTTTTGGGACGCAGATCTGACGACGAGAATGGGCGCTGACACGGCGACCAGCCGGGCAGGACTGGCCTGCTTCATTCTGGCAGGATTTCGAATTTTGGGGGCGCTTTTCTTTGGCGGATTGATCGGGCTCGAAACGCTGGAAGGCCAGATCGTCGCCGCAACCACCGGGATCGAGGCGCTGGTCGCGCTGATTGCCGGTTTCAGGTTCCGTGCCGGAAAAGGAGCGTTCTGGGGCATCGCGGCAGCGGTTCTGCTGGGGATTTCGATCCTGAACAGCCTTATCGGCTTTGCGATCGGCGGCGTCGTTATTGGCGCGGTCTTCCTTGTCGTGATCGTGCAGGGCATTCGCGGCGCTTTCGCGCTGCGCGCTGGCGGGTTCGACGAGGACGAATTGGAAGCTTTCGAATAAGGCTAGATTGCCCGGCCCAGATGCGCGTCGGCAATCGCCACGGCCAGCGCGTCTGCGGCGTCGGTTCCGGCAAGTGACACTCCGGGCAGCAACACCTTCACCATCGCGGCAACCTGTTGCTTGTCCGCTCCGCCGGTGCCGACAACCGCTTTCTTCACCAGCCGCGCGGCGTGTTCGTTCACTGTCAGACCCGCCGCACCGCAAGCGGCGAGCACGCTGCCGCGCGCCTGAGCCAGCTTCAGAGTCGATTGCGGGTTTTCGTTGACGAACACTTCCTCGCAAGCGGCGCGATCAGGGCTGTGATCGGCAATGACCTTGGAAATCCCGGCGTGCAGAAGTGCCAGCCGGTCTGCCATCGGTGCCTTGGCACTGGTGGCAATCTGACCGTTGGCAATGTGCGACAGGCGCGAACCTTCTGCGCGGATCACGCCCCAGCCGGTGCAGGATAGCGAAGGATCAAGGCCGAGGATCAGCATGCGAAAACTACAATCCGATCCGCCAGCCCATGCGCCATGCCGCCGCGAGCAGAAAAGCCGCGCCGAGCGCGATGGCAAAGGCCCATTCGCGCTTCCTCAGCCTTCATGCTCCCTCACAGCGTCTCCATCACTTCGTCGCTGATTTCGTAGTTGCCCCACACGGTCTGCACGTCGTCGTCATCTTCGAGCGCGTCGATCAGCTTCATCAGCGTGCCCGCATTGCTGGCGTCCATTTCGACAGTGATGTTGGGCTTCCACGCCAGTTTGACGTTTTCCGCCTCGCCCAGCGCCTTTTCCAAATCGCTGGCGACCTGGTGGAGGTCATCTGCGGCGGTCCAGATGGTGTGGCCGTCCTCGGTCGATTCGATGTCCTGCGCACCGGCTTCCATTGCCGCTTCGAGCACGGTGTCTTCATCGCCCGCGCTCGCGGGATATTCGATCAGGCCAAGCCGTTCGAAACCGTGCTGCACCGATCCTTCGGTGCCGAGGTTGCCGCCGTTCTTGGAAAAGCAGGTGCGCACATTGGTGGCGGTGCGATTGCGGTTGTCGGTCAGCGCCTCGACGATGATCGCGCTGCCGCCCGGGCCGTATCCCTCGTAGCGGACTTCCTCGTAATTATCGCCGTCATTGGTCGATGCCTTGTCGATCGCGCGCTGGATATTGTCCTTGGGCATCGACTGGCCCTTGGCGTTGTTGATCGCCAGGCGCAGGCGCGGGTTCATGTCGGGATCGGGAGCGCCCATCTTTGCCGCCACGGTGATTTCGCGGCTGAGCTTGGAAAACAGGTTGGAACGCTTTTTGTCCTGCGCACCCTTGCGGTGCATGATGTTCTTGAATTTGGAATGGCCTGCCATGGGAACTCTTTTGTTTTCGGAAACCTTGCGGGATGTTCACCCGTAATTGATGAAGGCGCATTAGACCGACGAGATATATGCCGACAAGCCCCGAGCACCATCCCCAGACACAAGCTGCGTCACAGGCCGATATCGAAGCGGTATCCGGCGACGATCCCGCCGCCGTCGAACGCGCCGCCCCCGCGCCCGATATGGTGGGCGAATGGCGCAGGCTATGGGTGTTCCTGCGGCGACCCACGCTTGAGGTGGCAGGGGAAAGCGCCGCGCCTTTCACGGTTCTGGCGCGCATCTACACGCTCGACATGATCGCCATTGCCTGCCTGATCGGTCTTGCAAGCGTGGCAGTGGCAGCCGGGGTCTATATCCCCGAAACCGCGCTTGCCGGGATGGAGTTCACACTGCCGCTGATTCTTGCCGTGGTAATCGGCGCGCCGGTTTTCGAGGAGCTGGCGTTTCGCGGTTGGCTATCGGGGAAACCGGGGCACGTCATCGCACTGCTGCTGATCGGAGCGGGCGCGGCGGGGTTCGGTGTGATCCACGCCAGCGCGCCATTGATCGGCATGCTGATCATCGCGGCGGCGCTGATCGGGGCGGCGGCTGCGCTGATCACGCTCCGCCATCGCGGGCCGATGGCGTGGTATGCGCGGGCTTTTCCCGGTTTCTTCTGGTTTGCGACGCTGTCCTTCGCGCTCGTCCATCTTGCCAACTTCGATGAGGGCTCGCTTGCGGTCCTGTTGCCGCTGGTGCTGCCGCAGTTCATCCTCGGCTCCATGCTCGGCTATGTCCGGGTGCACATCGGGCTATGGGCGGCGATCCTGCTCCATGCGGCACACAATGCGACAGCGGTTTCGCTCGCCGCGCTGTCAACGCTGGCGCAGTGAATCAGGGTTCGATGTCGAAATGCAGCGCGGTGATCTCGCTGTGTGACAGCTTGCGATAAAGCGCGCGGGCAGGTTCATCCTCGGGGATGATGTCAGCCTGCACGAACACGGTCCATGCGCCGCATTCGCGCGCCACGCAGCGCGTTTCCGCGATCATCGCGCTCGCCACTCCCTTTCGGCGGTGATGCTCAAGCACGGCGAGATCGTAAATGTAGACCTCGGTGCGTTCCTGCTCGAATTTCTGCAGCACATAGCCGGCAAGCGCGCCCGCCGGTTCGCCATCCACAATTCCAAGAATGCCGAAATTCGAAGGGTTGGAAAGCCAGGCAAGGGCATAGTCATCGCCCGGAGGATGATCGGCGTAGTTCTGCGGCTCGCCAAAGCCGTCGGAGAAAATTGCGTTCATGGCGCGAAACCCGGTCAGATCGCCGGGTACAAGGCGATGCGCGGCAATTGTCGGGTTTCCGCCAGCACCCATCACAATATCTTCTGCCACCACGTCACGTCGCGCCATCCGCCCATCTTCCAGCCGACTTCACGATAGGTGCCGACGTGTTCGAAACCCATTGCCTCATGCAGCGCCATGCTGGGATCATTGGGCATCGTCACCCCGGCAAAGGCGGCATGATACTTCGGTGCGAGAATCGCGAAGAGTTCGGTGTAAAGCGCCCTGCCGACGCCCCGGCGGGCGCAGGTGCGATCGACATAGATCGCGACATCGCAGGATTGGGAATAGGCCGCGCGGGTGCGGTGCGGCGAGCCGTAGGCATAACCGATCACCGCTCCATCGCTTTCCGCCGCGACCCAGCCGTGTGACGCGCCGAAGCTGCGGATGCGCTGTTCCATTTCCGCGTCATCCGGCGCCTCGACCTCGAAGCTGATCCAGCTTTCGGTGACGTAAGGGGCATAGATACGCGCACAGGCCGCTGCGTCGCGGGCCGGATCGGCGCGCCGGATGGAGAAGGTCATACCTTCACGGCTGTCCCGCTGGCCGATACCATCAGCATCGAACCGGTATCGCCGATCACTTCATAATCAAGATCGATCCCGACCACCGCATTGCCGCCGCGCGCCGCGCATTCGGCCTGAAGCTCGGCAATCGCCTGTTCGCGCGCATCGGCGAGGATGCGTTCATAGCTGCCCGAACGCCCGCCTACGATGTCACGGATATTGGCGAACAGATCGCGGAACAGGTTGGCCCCGACGATCACCTCGCCCACCACGATGCCGCAATATTCCTGGATCGGCCTGCCCTCGATCGTGGGGGTGGTGGTTACGATGATCCCGCGCGCGTCTTTCCATTCTCCGGCCATGGCCCTGTCTCCTTTGCATTGGTGTGTTATAAAGATAATACGCAATATCAAGGGTTCAATGGGATGCGCTGAAGAAGCCCGCCTATTCGAAGACTTCGGTGATTGGGCGCGATTGGCCGGCAATCTCAAGATAGATGGCGACAGGTATCAGGCTGAGGCACCAGGTGAAGAAAGCATAGCGGGCCGCGATCACCGCCTCGAACCATAGAGGTGCCTGGTTCGCATCATCAGGAGTGATCATCAGCATGATCGCAAAATCGACCATGGAGAGTGCCAGATAGAGCACAAAGAAGGCCGACCGCCTGCCCCAGACAAACCGCACCACTGCCGCAAGGGACGGCGAGGAGCGGCCGCAAATCAGCCCGGTTTGCCACGAATGAAACCCTAGGAAGGCTGACAGTATCAGCCCCTCGAGGAAGTACTGATGCCACTCCGGGCCGAGGATCAGGCCAGCTTCGGGCCAGAGGTAATAGCCCGTCACCGTGATCGAAAAGCTGAGCCCAAAGTTTGCAAGGCCAAGCAGGATTGCAGTGCCCACCCAAGTCCAGACTTGCGGTGCGGCAAGTTCGATCCTGCCTTTGGCCAAAGTCCGGGTGACAGGGAAGATGAAGAAGCCGAAGACGACGATACCCAGCGTGCGGATGATCGCGTTGGATTCGAAATAGCCCAATTCTGCGGCAGGCCGGTCAATGAATTGGAACAAAGGAATGTTGACCAGAAAGAACAGCGCCGCACCGACCCATGCGGCTCTGTCCCTCAAGAGATCAACATAGATGCGAAGGCTTTCCATCCGGCCTCGAGCCATCAACCCATGCCGAGCGCGGCCTTGTAGGTGTCGAGCACCATTTCCTGCTCGCTGCGCTCATCCGGCTTCATCTTCCGCAGCTTGATGATCTGGCGCATGATCTTGGTGTCGTAACCTACCGCCTTGGCTTCGGCATAGACATCGCGGATATCGTCGGCGATGCCCTTCTTTTCCTCTTCAAGGCGCTCGATCCGTTCGATCAGGAGGCGCAGGCGATCATCGGTGGCGTCGGCCATCTTGGGTGTACTCCATTGGAATGAGAATCACAGGTTGGCGCATCGGATAGTCTGCCAGCCGCGCCTGCGAAAGGCCGCAATCCACAAGTGGGTGCGCGTTCAGCGCAGGTCCGGTTTGTTGCGGGTCAGGCTTTTTTCCATCGCCGCGATCTGTTCCTCGGTCGCGGGCAATTGCCGCGTGGCTTTCCATTCCTCCATCGGCATTCCGTGGATCAATTCGCGCGCCTGCGCCTTGTCACCTTCGTATCCTGCATCGCGGATCCAGTCGGCAAGGCAATTGCGGCAGAACCCGGCCAGACCCATCAATTCGATGTTCTGGGCATCGTGGCGATGGCGCAAATGCCGCACCAGCCGACGAAAAGCGGCGGCTGCATATTGATCATCAAGCGTATCCAGCGGATCATTGTGGTCAGTCATCAGGCTTTTCCTTGAGTTGCAAACATGCTGTGCCATAGCAGCGCAAACGGGATCAGGAACACCATGGCGAAAAGTGACAATACCAGGATCGACCCGCGCGGTCGCAAGGTGAAAATTCTCGCGACGATCGGCCCGGCCAGCCGCTCGCCCGAAATGCTGCGCAAGCTTTTCCGCGCAGGCGCGGACGCGTTTCGCGTCAATATGAGCCACGGCAGCCACGCCGATCACCAGAAATCGATCGAAGCGATCCGTGCGATGGAAAAGGAATTCGCGCGTCCGATCGCCATTCTCGCCGACTTGCAGGGGCCGAAACTGCGCGTGGGCGAATTTGTCGGCGGCAAGGCGGTGATCCGGCATTCGGGCCATTTCACGCTGGACCGCGATCCCGCCCCCGGCGACGACAGCCGCGTATGCCTGCCCCACCCCGAACTGTTCGGCATCATGGAGCGCGGGCAGCGCCTGTTGATCAATGATGGCAAGATCAAGCTGGTGGTGAAGGAAGCCGACAATCACCGCATCTTCTGCACCGCCGAAGTCGGCGGGGTGATTTCGGACCGCAAGGGCGTGAACGTTCCCGATGCCGAAGTGCCGATCCCTGCGCTTACCGAAAAAGACCGCAAGGACCTCGCCTTTGCCGTCGAACACGAGGCCGACTGGATCGCGCTCAGCTTCGTCCAGCGGCCCGAGGATCTGGCCGAGGCGCGCAAGCTGATCGCTTCGCACGCCACCCGCGGGCAGACTCCGGCGCTTTGCGCCAAGATCGAGAAGCCGCAGGCGCTGCGCCGTCTGGACGAGATCATCGAACTCGCCGACGGAATCATGGTCGCGCGCGGCGATCTGGGCGTGGAGCTTGAACCGCAGGAAGTCCCGCCGCTGCAAAAGCGCATCGTGGGTGCGGCAAGGCGCGCGGGCAAACCGGTGATCGTGGCGACGCAAATGCTCGAAAGCATGATCGAAAGCCCGATCCCGACCCGCGCCGAAGTCTCCGACGTCGCCAACGCGGTTTACGACGGGGCGGACGCGGTGATGCTTTCCGCCGAAAGCGCGGCGGGTGACTGGCCCGAAGAATCGGTTGCCATGATGCACAGGATCACCGCGCAGGTGGAACGCGACGAGGGTTACAAGGAACGCATCCGGTTGCTCGACACGACGCCCGATGCCACCACCGCCGACGCGCTCAGCCATGCCTGCATGACCATCGCCGACACCGTGCCGATCAGCGCGATCACGGTCTTCACCGCCAGCGGCTCGACCGCGCGCCGCGTGGCACGCGAACGACCCGCAACGCCGATGCTGGTGCTCACCCCGTCGATGCGAACCGCCCGCCGCGTGGCGCTCTTGTGGGGAGCGCATGCCGTGGCGACAAAGGATATCGGCAGCTTCGAAGAGATGATCGCCAAGGGCAAACGCATGGCGCTTCGCCACGGATTTGGCGAGGCCGGATCAAAGCAGATCGTGCTGGCCGGTGTTCCCTTCGGCACGCCGGGCGCGACCAATCTGCTGCACGTGGTGACGCTGAAGGGCGATGAGTTGGAGAAGCGCGGGGATTAACCTCTCGCCCGCTCCAACCTCGCCAGCGCTTCGCTTTCGCCGATCAGCGGCAGAAGCTCACCCATGTCGGGGCCTTGGTTCATGCCCGTCAGCGCTTGCCGCAGCGGCAGGAACAGCGCCTTGCCCTTACGGCCGGTGCTGTCCTTCAGCGCGGTAGTCAGCGCGCCCCACGGATCATCGCCCCAGGCCAGCGCCTCGGCCGCCTGCGCCAGATAGGCGCGGTCTTCATCCGAGAATTCGGGCTGCTCGATCGGGCCGGTGACAAGCCGCCACCATTCGCCGACTTCGCCAATGGTGGAGATGTTCGGCTGCACGGCGTGCCATCCGGCTTCGTCCATCCCTGCGGGCAGGCGGTGCTTCACCGCGTCGTATGGCATGGCATGGACTATCGCGGTGTTGACCCGCTCCAGTTCGGCATCGTCGAATTTTGCAGGGGCGCGGCCAAAGGTGGAGAGGTCGAAAGTCTCCAGCAGGTCTTCCCTATCGGCAATCGGTTCGACGGGAAGCGAGGTGCCGAGGCGGGCCAGCAGCGCAATGATCGCTTCGGGTTCGATCCCGCGTTCGCGAAACGCATCGCAGCCCAGCGACCCGAGCCGCTTTGACAGCTTGCCTTCCTTGCCCACCAGCAAGGCCTCGTGGGCGAAGGCGGGCGGCGCCGCGCCCATGGCGGTGAACATCTGGATCTGCACCGCCGTGTTCGACACGTGATCTTCGCCGCGCAGCACCTGCGTCACGCCCATGTCGACATCATCGACCGTGCTGGGCAGCATATACAGCCATGAACCGTCGGCGCGGCGGATCACCGGGTCTGAGAGTTGCGCCGGGTCGAATTTCTGATGGCCGCGCACCCCGTCTTCCCATGCGATCTTTTCGTCATGGTCGAGCTTGAAACGCCAGTGCGGGGCGATCCCTTCGGCTTCCTTGGCAGCGCGCTGCTCTTCGGTGAGGTTCAAGGCTCCGCGATCATAGATCGGCGGCAGGCCGCGCCCCAGCTGCACCTTGCGCTTGAGCTCAAGTTCCTGCTGCGTCTCATAAGCCGGATAGATGCGGCCCGCCTCGCGCAAACGCTGGAACGCGGCTTCATAGGCGTCGAGCCGTTCTGATTGCCGTTCTTCGCGATCAGCCTCGATCCCCAGCCATGCAAGGTCCGCACGGATCGCCTCGACATACTCCTCCTTGCTGCGTGCGGCATCGGTGTCGTCAATGCGCAGGATGAAGGAACCGCCGGATTTGCGGGCGAGCATCCAGTTGTGCAGCGCGGTGCGGATATTGCCGACGTGCAGCCGGCCCGTGGGCGAAGGAGCGAAACGGGTGGTTTTCGAGTTCATAGGCGCTGCCGTTAGAACTTGCCCAGCGCCCCGGCAAGCGGTTCAGCAGGCGCGCAGTTCCGCCATGACGAGGTCCTGCGTCGCATCCCACAGCCGCTCAAGCCGATCAGGCCGCACAAGTCCCGCAATTTCCGCTTCGAAACGCGTGCGGTCACGAGCCGTGCCGGCTTCGACCAGCGCGCCGATGGAGGCTTCATCATGGCTGAGCAAACCGCAGCAGAAGCGCGAAACGCTGATGTTCTCAGGCCAGGCTGCGCAGATCGACTGACTGAGGGCGAGCGATTTGGCCGCGACATCAATACTGCCCAGCCGGGCTGCAAGTTCCGCGACAGGATCGCGCCGGGCCTGCTGATAGTGCGCGATCAGCCGCAGCGAATGGAGAAAACGCGCGGCAATCGGGTTGAGGTTCGCCATTCTCGGCGGTTCGGCAAGACGCGCAATGGTGGCCTTTGCGGCGGCGGTTCGTTGGCTTTGGGGCATGCGACTCCTGCTGGCTTGCTGTGACAACAGGAGGAACATGACTTAATTGCGAATGCTTCGCAATAGCTATTATCGACTCGCGCTATTGCGAAAAGAGCGTGACGCTGTGCCCGCCCCCGTTCAATTCCACCCCGTTGGAGGGAGTCTTCCAGGCATTCGTCACCGCATCGAGCGCGGTTGCGAGCCGTTGCTGTTCCGGATGCACCGCGATGCGGCAGGTCGGTCGCATCGGCCGAGCTACAAAGGGGCCCTCACCGCTGCGAGGCTTTTCCGGGCGATCTGTTGTAAGAACGCCATCGGCATAGGTGTAAGTCCAGCTGAAACCGGCGCAGCGCGGGTCAAACCACATCATTCCGTCTGTCACGCTCAGCGCGATTCCGATACCGCCTCCGACTTCCTCACCGTCAATCGCTGCGACGCGGTATTCACCGGTCAACGCGGCGGGGACCGGATCAGGCAGGGAATCCGGGTCCGGGACGTTCCCGGCCAGCGGTTCGGCCTGATAGCAGGCGACCAGCAAAAGTGGGACGGGCAAGAGAGCAAGGATCAGTCGCACGGGCACCTCCTCTTTACAGGTCGCAAGATTAGGCGAGACGCAGGCCAAAAGCAAAAGGCCCCGGCGAAGCGATCCGCCGGGGCCTTTCGATTTTCGTTGCCGAAGCGGGCTTATTCGCTCGCTTCGCCTCCGCCCATGGCGGCCTTCATCGCTTCCTCGCTGGAAACGGGATCGGCAGCGGGTTCGACCTCGGTCGCACCCGAAGCGGCGAGCGCATCCTGCTGCTTCTTCCACGCAGCCTTGAGAGCGGCGTCGCGGCTGTTGGCGGTGACGCGCAGGCGGTTCATGCCCGCACCCGTGCCAGCCGGGATCAGGCGACCGACGATCACGTTTTCCTTCAGACCGATCAGCGTGTCCTTCTTGCCCTCGACCGAAGCCTGGGTGAGCACGCGGGTCGTTTCCTGGAACGATGCCGCCGAGATGAAGCTGCGGGTCTGCAGCGATGCCTTGGTGATGCCGAGCAGGATCGGGTTGCCTTGTGCAGGCTCCTTGCCCTTTGCCAACTTGGCATTCACCTCGAGCATCTCGGCCAGATCGACCTGCTCGCCCGGAAGCAGCGTGGTGTCGCCGCCATCGGTGATCTCGACCTTCTGCAGCATCTGGCGAACGATCACCTCGATGTGCTTGTCGTTGATCTTCACGCCCTGCAGTCGGTACACTTCCTGAATCTCGTTGACGAGATATTCGGCCAGCGCCTCGACACCCAGAACTTCGAGGATGTCGTGCGGGTTGGGCGAACCGGAAATCAGGGTGTCACCCTTCTTCACATAGTCGCCTTCCTGCACGTCGATCACCTTGGTCTTGGGGATCAGGTACTCGACGGGATCGCCCTCCTCGGGAATGATCGCGATCTTGCGCTTCGCCTTGTATTCGCGAACGAATTCGATCTTGCCCGAAATCTTGGCGATGATCGACACGTCCTTCGGCATGCGCGCTTCGAACAGCTCGGCAACACGCGGCAGACCGCCGGTGATGTCGCGGGTCTTGGCGGCTTCACGCGAAGCACGGGCCAGAATGTCACCGGCCTCGACCTGCTGACCATCCTCGACCGAAAGCGTGGTGCCCGGAGCCAGCATGTAACGCTGTGCCTCGGTTTCGTCTTCGGTCAGGCCTTCGCCCAGAAGGGTGAGACGCGGACGCAGCTCTTCCTTCTTCTTGCGGCCGGTGGCCCGGTTCTCGGTCACGACACGCTGAGCGATGCCGGTGGCGTCATCAGTCTGCTCTTCGAGCGTCGAGCCCTCGATCAAATCCTGATACTTCACCACACCCGACTGCTCGGTGATGATCGGCAAGGTGAACGGATCCCATTCGGCCAGACGATCGCCAACCGAAATCTTCGCACCGTCCTTGAAATGCAGCACGGTACCATAGGGCACCTTGTGCATTTCACGCTCGCGCCCTTCGGCGTCGATCACAGCCAGCTCACCGTTACGGGCCAGCGAAAGGATGCGGCCCTTCTTGTCGGTGATGGTCGGCATGTCGCGATATTCGAGGCGGCCTTCCGAAATCGCCTCAAGGTGCGAAGTTTCGTTCAGCTGCGCCGCGCCGCCGATGTGGAAGGTACGCATCGTCAGCTGGGTGCCGGGCTCACCGATCGACTGCGCGGCGATAACGCCGACAGCTTCACCGATGTTGACCGGGGTACCGCGAGCAAGGTCACGGCCGTAGCAGGTCGCGCAAACGCCCTGTTCGGCTTCGCAGACCAGCGGCGAACGGATCTTGGCCGACTGAACTTCAGCCGCCTCGATGTCCTTCACCATCGCTTCGTCTACCAGCGTGCCTGCGGGGACAATCACTTCGCCGGTAGCGGCGTTGATGATGTCTTCGGCAACGGTGCGGCCAAGGATGCGCTCGCCCAGCGAGGCGATAACCGAACCGCCCTGCACGATCGCACGCATTTCCAGCGCGTTTTCGGTCTTGCAGTCGTCTTCGACGATGACGCAGTCCTGCGACACGTCGACCAGACGGCGGGTCAGGTAACCCGAGTTTGCCGTCTTGAGTGCGGTGTCGGCCAGGCCCTTACGAGCGCCGTGGGTTGAGTTGAAGTATTCAAGAACGGTCAGACCTTCCTTGAAGTTCGAGATGATCGGGGTTTCGATGATCTCGCCCGACGGCTTGGCCATGAGGCCGCGCATACCGGCAAGCTGCTTCATCTGCGCCGGCGAACCACGCGCACCCGAATGGCTCATCATGTAGATCGAGTTGATCGGTGCTTCCTTGCCGTCGGCATCGATCGGCGTTGCCTTGATGCGCTCCATCATCGCGTCGGCGACAAGGTCACCGCACTTCGACCAGGCGTCGATCACCTTGTTGTACTTTTCCTGCTGGGTGATCAGGCCGTCCTGGTACTGCTGCTCGTAATCGGCAACCAGCGACTTGGTGTCCTCGACCAGCTTTTCCTTGGCATCGGGGATGATCATGTCGTCCTTGCCGAAGGAAATGCCCGCCTTGAACGCGTGGCGGAAGCCGAGACTCATGATTGCGTCAGCGAACAGCACCGTGTCCTTCTGGCCGGTGTGACGGTAAACTTGGTCGATCACGTCGCCGATTTCGCGCTTGGTCAGCAGACGGTTGATGATGTCGAAGGGAACCTTGTGGTTCTTCGGCAGACATTCACCGATCAGCATGCGGCCCGGGGTCGTGACAAAGCGCTTCATCACCACATTGCCGTCTTCATCGGCCTGCGGGACGCGGGCGATGATCTTGGTGTGCAGCGTGACCGCCTTGGTTTCGAGCGCCTGGTGCACTTCGGCCATATCGGCAAAGCGCGGCAGCTTCTCGACCTTGCTCCCGTCTTCGTTCTCGAGGAATTCGGGGGTCTTTTCCTGCCGCTCCATCGAGAGGTAGTAGATCCCCAGAACCATGTCCTGCGAAGGCACGATGATCGGCTTGCCGTTGGCGGGCGAGAGGATGTTGTTGGTCGACATCATCAGCACGCGCGCTTCGAGCTGGGCTTCCAGCGAAAGCGGCACGTGGACCGCCATCTGGTCACCGTCGAAGTCGGCGTTGAAGGCCGAGCAGACGAGCGGGTGCAGTTGGATCGCCTTGCCTTCGATCAGCACGGGTTCGAACGCCTGGATGCCCAGACGGTGCAGCGTCGGCGCACGGTTCAGCAGAACCGGGTGTTCGCGGATCACTTCGTCAAGGATGTCCCAGACTTCCTTGCGCTCTTTCTCCACCCACTTCTTCGCCTGCTTGAGGGTCATCGACAGACCCTTGGCATCGAGACGGGCGTAGATGAACGGCTTGAACAGTTCGAGCGCCATCTTCTTCGGAAGGCCGCACTGGTGCAGCTTGAGTTCGGGGCCGGTCACGATGACCGAACGGCCCGAATAGTCGACGCGCTTACCCAGAAGGTTCTGGCGGAAGCGGCCCTGCTTGCCCTTGAGCATGTCGGACAGCGACTTGAGCGGACGCTTGTTCGCGCCGGTGATGACGCGGCCACGGCGGCCGTTGTCGAACAGCGCGTCAACGGCTTCCTGCAGCATGCGCTTTTCGTTGCGGACGATGATGTCCGGCGCGCGCAGCTCGATCAGACGCTTCAAACGGTTGTTGCGGTTGATCACGCGACGATAAAGGTCGTTGAGGTCCGAGGTTGCGAAGCGGCCACCGTCCAGCGGCACCAGCGGGCGCAGTTCGGGCGGGATCACCGGGATCACTTCGAGGATCATCCATTCCGGACGGTTGCCGGATTCGATGAAGCTTTCGACGACCTTCAGGCGCTTGATGATCTTCTTGGGCTTGAGCGCGGACTTGGTGGTCGCGAGCTCTTCCATCAGATCGTCGCGCTCCTGCTCGAGATCGAGATCCATCAGCATGGTGCGAACGGCTTCGGCGCCGATGTCGGCGGAGAAGGCATCTTCGCCATACTCGTCCTGCGCTTCGAGCAGTTCGTCTTCGGTCAGCAACTGGTACTTCTCAAGCGGGGTCAGGCCCGGCTCGATCACGACGTAGCTTTCGAAGTAGAGGATGCGCTCAAGCTGCTTGAGCTGCATGTCGAGCAGCAGGCCGATGCGCGAGGGCAGCGACTTGAGGTACCAGATATGCGCGACCGGCGCGGCCAGTTCGATGTGGCCCATGCGCTCGCGGCGCACCTTGGTCACGGTCACTTCGACGCCGCACTTTTCGCAGACGACGCCCTTGTACTTCATGCGCTTGTACTTGCCGCAAAGGCATTCGTAGTCCTTCACCGGACCGAAGATGCGCGCGCAGAACAGGCCGTCACGCTCAGGCTTGAACGTGCGGTAGTTGATCGTTTCCGGCTTCTTGATCTCGCCGAAGGACCAGCTGCGGATACGCTCAGGCGAGGCAATGCCGATCTGGATCTGGTCAAAGGTTTCCGGCTTGGCCAGCTGGTTGGTGAATTTGGTCAGTTCGTTCATGACTGTGTTCCCTTGAGGGATGAAAACTCTGGAGCGGATAGCGGGGGTGCCGTTGTTTCAGGCACCCGCCGCCGTGTTATTCCGCTGCCTCCGGCCACTGATCGCCGTCTTCCTCATCATCGCCGTCCGACAGCGACTTGAGTTCGACGTTCATGCCCAGCGAGCGCATTTCCTTGACGAGAACGTTGAAGCTCTCCGGAATGCCGGCTTCGAAGGTGTCGTCGCCCTTGACGATGGCTTCGTACACCTTGGTACGGCCAACCACGTCGTCCGACTTGACGGTGAGCATTTCCTGCAGGGTGTAGGCGGCGCCGTATGCCTGCAGTGCCCAGACCTCCATTTCGCCGAAACGCTGTCCGCCGAACTGCGCCTTGCCGCCCAGCGGCTGCTGGGTGACGAGCGAGTACGGGCCGATCGAACGGGCGTGGATCTTGTCGTCGACAAGGTGGTGCAGCTTGAGCATGTAGATGATGCCCACGGTAACGCGGCGGTCGAACGCCTCGCCCGTGCGGCCATCGAACAGCACCGACTGGCCCGAGCTGTCGATGCCAGCCTTCACCAGATAATCGGTCACATCTGCTTCGCGCGCACCGTCGAACACCGGAGTGCCCATCGGCACGCCCGCGCTCAGATTGGTGGCGAGTTCCACGATCTGCGCGGTCGAGCGGCTTTCGAGATCATCGAAATACTGCTCGCCATAGACGTCCTTCAGCCGCTCAATCACAGCTTCGGGTGGCTTGGTATCGGCGTAGTCTTCGGCAGCGTTCGGATTGGCGGCGCGCCATTCCTCAAGCTTCTGCGCGATGTCCATGCCAAGGCCGCGAGCCGCGAAACCGAGGTGGGTTTCGAAGATCTGCCCGACGTTCATACGCGAAGGCACGCCTAGCGGGTTCAGCACGAGGTCAACCGGAGTGCCGTCTTCGAGGAACGGCATGTCCTCGATCGGCAGGATGCGCGAAATCACACCCTTGTTCCCGTGACGGCCGGCCATCTTGTCGCCCGGCTGCAGCTTGCGCTTCACCGCGACGAAGACCTTGACCATCTTGAGCACGCCCGGAGCGAGTTCGTCACCGCGCTCGAGCTTTTCCTTGCGATCCTCGAACTTGTCGCTGATCAGCTTGGCGGCTTCGTCGTACTGCGCCTTGATCGCTTCAAGCTGTGCCTGGCGGGAATCGTCGGCCACGGCGAACTTGAACCATTCGTGCCGCTCGACATCCTCAAGCACCTGCTCGCTGATCTCGATACCCTTCTTCACACCCTTGGGCGCAGCCGACGCGGTCTGGCCGAGCAGCATGTCCTTCAGGCGGTTGTAGGTCGCACGGTTGAGGATGTTGCGTTCATCCGCCGCGTCCTTGCGCAGACGCTCGATTTCCTCGTTCTGGATCGCACGCGTACGGTCATCGATCTCGATACCGTGGCGGTTAAAGACGCGCACCTCGACAACCGTACCGGCAACGCCCGGCGGCAGACGCAGCGAGGTGTCGCGAACGTCCGAAGCCTTTTCGCCGAAGATCGCGCGCAGCAGTTTCTCTTCCGGCGTCATTGGGCTTTCACCCTTCGGCGTGATCTTGCCGACCAGAATGTCGCCGGGGTGCACTTCCGCACCGATGTAAACGATGCCCGCTTCGTCGAGGTTGCGCAGAGCTTCCTCGCCGACGTTCGGGATGTCGCGGGTGATGTCTTCCGGCCCAAGCTTGGTGTCGCGGGCCATGACTTCGAATTCCTCGATGTGGATCGAGGTGAACACGTCGTCCTTCACGATGCGTTCGCTGATCAGGATCGAGTCTTCATAGTTGTAACCGTTCCATGGCATGAACGCGACGAGGCTGTTCTTGCCCAGCGCCAGCTCGCCCAGATCGGTCGACGGGCCGTCGGCGATGATGTCGCCTTGTTCGATAACGTCGCCCACCTTCACCAGCGGACGCTGGTTGATGCAGGTGTTCTGGTTCGAACGCTGGAACTTCTGCAGAGTGTAGATGTCCACGCCCGACTGGCCGGCTTCGACATCGCCGATTGCGCGGATCACGATACGGGTCGCGTCGACCTGGTCGACGATGCCGCCGCGCTTGGCCGCAATCGCAGCGCCGGAATCGCGCGCCACGGTTTCTTCCATGCCGGTGCCGACCCACGGAGCCTCTGCCTTCACAAGCGGCACCGCCTGGCGCTGCATGTTCGAGCCCATCAGAGCGCGGTTGGCGTCATCGTTTTCGAGGAACGGGATCAGCGATGCCGCGACCGAAACGAGCTGCTTGGGCGACACGTCCATCAGCGTGATCTGCTCGTTCGGAGCCATCAGGTTGTCGCCATTGTGACGCGCCGAAACCAGTTCTTCGACGAAGCTGCCGTCTTCATTCAGTTCGGCCGATGCCTGCGCGACGGTGTGCTTCTGCTCCTCCATGGCGGAGAGGTAGATCACCTCGCTCGTCACCTTGCCGTCCACCACCTTGCGGTAGGGGGTTTCAATGAAGCCGTACTTGTTCACCCGGCTGAACGAAGCCAGCGAGTTGATCAGGCCGATGTTCGGGCCTTCCGGCGTTTCAATCGGGCAGATACGGCCATAGTGCGTCGGGTGAACGTCGCGGACTTCAAAGCCGGCGCGCTCACGCGTGAGGCCGCCCGGGCCAAGCGCCGAAACGCGGCGCTTGTGAGTGACTTCGGACAGCGGGTTGGTCTGGTCCATGAACTGCGACAGCTGCGAAGAGCCGAAGAATTCGCGCACCGCGGCCACAGCCGGTTTCGCGTTGATAAGGTCGTTAGGCATGACGGTCGACACGTCGACGCTGCTCATGCGTTCCTTGACCGCGCGCTCCATGCGCAGCAGGCCGACGCGGTACTGGTTTTCCAGCAGCTCGCCGACAGAACGCACGCGGCGGTTGCCGAGATTGTCGATGTCGTCGACTTCGCCCTTGCCGTCCTTGAGACCGACCAGTTCCTTGACCACGGCAAGGATGTCTTCCTTGCGCAGCGTCGTCACCGTGTCTTCGGCGTCGAGGCCCAGACGCATGTTCAGCTTAACGCGGCCCACGGCGGAAAGGTCGTAACGCTCACCGTCGAAGAACAGGCCTTCGAACAGCGCGTCTGCGGTTTCCTTCGTCGGCGGTTCGCCCGGACGCATGACCTTGTAGATCGCTTCCAGACCTTCGTCGCGGTTCTCGGCCTTGTCAGCCTTCAGCGTGTTGCGGATCCACGGGCCGGTATTGATTTCGTCGATGTCGAGCAGTTCTACCCGGTCGATCCCTGCCTTGTCGAAAGTCTCGATGTGCTCAAGCGTCACTTCGTCGCCGGCTTCGATGTAAATTCGGCCGGTCGATTCATCGATCATGTCATAGGCGGCATAGCGGCTGACGACTTCCTCGGTCGGCAGCAGCAGCTCGGTGAGACCATCCTTCGCCGCCTTGTTCGCGGCGCGCGGGCTGATCTTCTGGCCAGCCGGGAAGACTTCCTCGCCGGTCGAGGCATCCACCAGCGCGAAGGCCGGCTTCTGATTGCGCCAAACTTCCGGAGTGAACGGGATCTTCCAGCCGTCCTTGGCGCGCTGCCAGGTCACGGTGTCATAGAAATAGTGCAGGATCGCTTCGCTATCGAGGCCCAGCGCATAAAGCAGCGCGGTGACCGGCAGCTTGCGCTTGCGGTCGATGCGGACGTTGACGATGTCCTTGGCGTCGAATTCGAAATCCAGCCACGAACCGCGGTACGGGATCACGCGGGCGGCGAACAGCAGCTTGCCCGAAGAGTGGGTCTTGCCGCGGTCATGGTCGAACAGCACGCCGGGCGAACGGTGCATCTGCGACACGATCACGCGCTCGGTGCCGTTGATGATGAAGGTGCCGTTCTCGGTCATGAGCGGCATGTCGCCCATGTAAACGTCCTGCTCCTTGATATCGAGCACGGAACGGGTTTCGGTCTCCTGATCCACCTCGAACACGATCAGGCGCAGAGTGACCTTCATCGGGGCAGCATAGGTGATGCCGCGCTGACGGCACTCGGTGGTGTCGTACTTGGGATCTTCGAGTTCGTAGTGCACGAAATCGAGCTCGGCGGTGCCGGCGAAGTCGCGGATCGGGAAAACGCTGCGCAGCGTCTTTTCGAGGCCGGAGACATAGCCCGTCGCCTTGTCCGAACGCAGAAACTGCTCATAGCTTTCGCGCTGAACCTCGATCAGGTTCGGCATCTGGACGACTTCGTGAATGTCGCCAAAGATCTTGCGGATGCGCTTTTTCGCGGTGCCCTGCGCCTTGCGGCTGCGGACCGGTTTCGCTTTGGTTGCCATGGAGGAGTATTGCCTCTTTTGCCTGTGCTCACGAAGCACGTCCGGCCCCGCTCGCAGTTTTGAACTCGTTTCGTCACGCGAGACGGAAAGCCTATCCGACGCAAAGAAGCCGCATTCCATGGCGCACCCTCTCAGGCCACCGTGGCTGCAGCTTTTTTCGTCGCGAATATGGCAAAGCGCCGCTTCCATTCTTGGACTGATCCCCGCGCATGAATCAGTCCGGCTCGAAGCTGGCGTGTGACGGCCATGTAGGAATACGCCGCCCCTGCGTCAACAGGTGTCTGGCGATTCGAATCGCCAACAACCGCAGCGCGGAAGACGCCCTCCACCGCCTTATTGATAAGCGATAAGAGCGGAAATATTGCTTTTCGATCAGGGTATTATCGTTTTTCAATATTTATTGATTGACGATAAACCCAGACGCGCCTAGATAGTGATTATTGAAATTCGATATGTCACTTTAAGGAGAACGATATGACCCGCATCGCTTCACAATCAATGGCAGCTGTTGCAGCCATTATCCTCGCCCTCGGCTCCATCAGCGCGATTGTCGCGGTTCCTCCCGCATCGGCGCAGACCGTGCCGGTAGCGAGCATGGCAACTGAGCTGGCCTGAACGACCCACCTTCCCAAACCGAGGACCATGCAATGACCAAAGCACTCAATGACCCGCTGCTGATCGCAGCCAAAGGGGTCATCTATTTCATGCTCGGCATAATCGCGTTTGCCGGATTTTTCGTCGTACTCGGCATTCCTGCCACGCTGATATTCGGCGCTGAGCTTGGCGCTGACATCAACGCCGCCGAACTGCCCCAGCACGCCTATTGGCTGATCGCTCTTTTGCTCGCCGGTGTCGCAGGCCTGCTTGCGATGGGCTTCCGCTTTTTCCTCGACATGCTCCGCATCGTCCAGAGCGTAGGAAAGGGCGATCCGTTCATCCCGCAAAACGCCGTCAGGCTGACTGTGATGGCCTGGATCGCGCTGGCGATCAACGTTCTGGCACTGCCCGTGGCCGGACTTGGCGTCTACATCGCCAAACTGGCCAAGGAAGCGCCGGGCACAGTGGAGGGCGGCGTCGATTTTGGCGGGATCATCCTCGTCCTGACACTCTTCGTCCTCGCCCGCGTATTCAAGCACGGCGCTGCAATGCGCGAAGATCTCGAAGGGACCGTGTGATGCCAGCTGAAGACGAAGGAGCAACAATCATGGTCAAACTTGACGACCTGCTGCACGAACGCCGCATGACCCTAACCGAACTGGCAGAGCGGGTGGGCCTGACCCTCGCCAACCTCTCGATCCTCAAAACCGGCAAAGCCAAGGCGATCCGGTTTTCCACCCTCGCCGCGATCTGCCGCGAACTGGACTGCCAGCCGGGAGATCTTCTCGCCTACCAGGGCGGATCGAACGAGACAGACGCCTGATCGGTTTTGCTTGACACAACCCCGCAAATGCTTAGAGGCCCGCCCCCGAAAGGCGGGTCTCTTTGTATTCGCCCTTCATCCGTCCGAGACAGTTGGTGAAGGCAATCGGGCCTTCTTAATTTCCAGCCTAGACGGGGAAAAGAGATTCACGCGGCACCACTTTGTGCTGCCCACGAGCCTTTTGGCTCACCCTCCTTCCCCATCGTTGGACTTTTCGGTGTCGATGAACGGCACCGTTAGACATGAGCCGGTCGTGCGCGGAGCCATTTGCTCACGACCATAAGTGAAGGAGTATGGCATGGATCGTTCGCAAAAAGCCGACGCGGTTGCCCAGCTCAATGCGGTCTTCAACGAGGTCAGCGTGGTGGTTGTCACCCGCAACCTCGGCATGACGGTGGCACAGTCCACCGAACTGCGCACGAAGATGCGCGAAGCTGGTGCTTCCTACAAGGTTGCGAAGAACCGTCTCGCCAAGCTCGCCCTGAAGGACACCGATTACGTCGGGCTCGAGGAATTCCTCAACGGCCCGACCGCGCTGGCCTGGTCGGAAGACCCGGTTGCGGCTGCCAAGGCTGCTGTCGATTTCGCCAAGACGAACGACAAGCTGGAAATCGTCGGTGGCTCGATGGGCACGCAGGTGCTCGACGAAGCCGGGGTCAAGGCACTCGCCTCGATGCCGTCGCTCGACGAACTGCGCGCAAAGCTGGTTGGTCTCGTCAACGCCCCGGCAACCAAGGTTGCACAGGTCGTCAACGCGCCCGCCGCCAAGCTCGCTCGTGTGTTTGGTGCCTATGGCGCCAAGGACGCGGCCTGAGAGACGCTTTCTTAGCACAGACACGAAACATCATGGGGCACCAAACCCGCCCCGCCACATAATTGGAGTGAACCATCATGGCTGATATCGCCAAGCTTGTTGAAGAACTTTCGAAGCTGACCGTCCTCGAGGCAGCTGAACTCGCAACCGCACTTGAAGAAGCATGGGGCGTTAGCGCCGCTGCTGCTGTTGCTGTTGCTGCACCGGCTGGTGGCGGCGATGCCGGCGCCGCTGCTGAAGAGAAGGACGAATTCGACGTCATTCTCACCGGCGACGGTGGCAAGAAGATCCAGGTGATCAAGGAAGTCCGCGCCATCACCGGCCTGGGCCTCACCGAAGCCAAGGCTCTCGTCGAAGGCGCGCCGAAGGCTCTCAAGGAAGGCGTCAACAAGGCAGAAGCCGAAGAAGTCAAGGCGAAGATCGAAGCTGCCGGCGGCACCGTCGAGCTCAAGTAAGCTTCTTTCAGTTTCGACTGACCAGAACAGGGCGGTGCCAGCGATGGTGCCGCCCTTTTTCTTTGCCGCACCGGCACTCACTCTGGTGACATTTACGCCACATTTTCCATAGCTTCGCGACAATTGCGCACCATGTCGCGCAAATACAGTTCTGCCGCCTGTTGCCCGCAGTAAACCCGCTCCCGATCCAATCTCGGATCACCTGAGGGGTTACAAAACCAATGAAAAAAGAACTCGCCCTGCTGGCTTTGGCCGCGGGTCTGAGCACCGGTGGATGCGCCACCGTGCTCAATGGAACCAACATTGACTACTCGACCGAAACCAGTCCGACGGGAGCGGATGTGGTCTTCCTTGGCGGGCTTTCCTGCACATCGCCTTGCCAGCTGGAAATGCGCCGCGGTTCGGACACGCGGGTCGACATCACCAAGGACGGCTACGAGCCGGTCTATGTGCTGATCCAGTCGCGGCTCGGCGGATCGACTTTCGGCAACATCCTGCTCGGCGGCGGTATCGGCGCAGCGATCGACGGTGGCAATGGCGCGAGCAACTTCCTCGCTCCGCGTCCGCTGATCGTGAAGCTGGCACCGCTGGGTTCGGGCGAACCCGCCTTGCTGCTCGACAAGGACGGCGCGGTGGTCAGCACGGTTGACGAGCACAATGATCAGGTGCGTGCCGATGTCGCCAAGACGATCGGCAACGACCTCGCCGAATATGAAGGAAAGCCTGAAGCAGGCGAATAACCGCCGCCATTCGGGATCAAAAAGGGCGGCTCCAGCGATGGAGCCGCCCACTTTTCAGCCCAATCAACCGCGAGGGTTACTGGCGTGGAATCTGGTCGATCAGCGCGGCGTCGGAACGGAAGGTCGGTGAACCGATCTGTTCGACATGTACCTTCACCGCCTGCGGCGCATCCTTGTAATCGATCCCGAAGGCGACCTCGTCATAAACCGGATCATAACTGATCGGCACACCGGCCGCCTGCAACTGGGCGAGTGTCAGGAAGCTGTCGAGTCCGCCAGCACCCCTGATCCTGTCCAGTTCATCCGCACCGAAACGGTTGCGCAGCATGTCCACCACCGAACCCAGCCGCACCGCAATGGTGCCGTCAAGCTGACGGAAATCGACCTTGCCCGTGATCACCCCGTTGATCCGTGCATCAAGGCGCGTCTTGATCACCAGTTCGTTCTGCAGATCACGCGCACCCGGCGTGGATTGCGGTGTGGGTATCGGCACCGCTCGCACCGTATCATCCGGAGCGGGTTCGGGAGTGCGCGGCGGGCGAACGGGCGGGCGCGTTGCAAGCGCGAGCGAATTGCGGACATCACCGCTTGCACCCAAAGTTCCTGTGAAAGCCGCAACGGCCGCTTCCTCGTTCGAAACCTCGCTGCGCGCGACCGGAGAGCTGGCGGTGAGCTGGCGTTGCGGCCGCACAGCGGCTCTCGGCTCGGCAGGAGTCTCAGTCAGCCTCGGTGTGAAACGCAGGGCATCGGCGATTTGCGGCACGTCGATCACGCGGGTGCGGATCGCACCCGAAATCGCATTGATCCTGCCTTCCGGCTGTTTGGGCAGCCCGCGCGAAACCGCCATCGTCACAGGAGACGGCATTTCGACCCCCGCAAAGGCAAGGTCGAACCGTTCGGAACCCTGCTCGAGGAAATCGAGCGGCAGCACGCGTTCGCGGCTTATGGGCGCGGTGCGATTGCTGAGCGTGACAGAAGCCGGAGCCGCGACCTCTGCCGCCATGACAGGAGCGTACACCGGGGCAGGCGCGCCGACTGCCGGGGACCAGACGGGTTGCTTCAGAACATCGACGGGCTCGCGCACCTCAAGGCGAAGCAGCGGGGAATCCATGGCGCCGACAGACAGATCTGGCACGGTCACCGCAATCGCAATTGCCGCAGCACCAGCGAAAATCCGCCCTTTGCCGAACTTGCGCGAGGCCCCCTCCGCTTGCGCGTCATAAGCTGTTTCCGGGTATGTCTGCACCGAATCCCCCGTAATTACCCTTATGTGGGGTTATGAGGAATTTGCCGGGTTATATAAAGGGCTTTCTCCGTGAGCCGCACCGGTCGTTCCCCGCCCAAGACGAATTTCCCTTCCCATGGCTCGCCCGCGACCCTATCGCGACCCGCTCGCCCCGTCGCGAGCGAAGCTGATGTCATGCGCGATCCGGCACCTCTCGAAACGCCCACCTGGGGACAGGAACTGCGGGCGACCGCCCTGCTTGCGGGGCCGCTGGCGCTCGCCAATCTGCTGCAGATGCTGACCTATGCCATCGATGTGATCTTCATCGCGCGGCTGGGTGAGGAACCGCTGGCGGCATCGGCTTTGGCAGTTTCCCTGTTCGGGCTGGTGCTGTGGGCGATGACCGCGCTTGCAGGGGCGGTCGCGCCGCTTATCGCTGAGGCGGTTGGCGCACGCAGCCCGTCATTGCGCCCGGTGCGCAGATCGGTGCGAATGGCCCTTTGGCTGGCTGTAATCAGCGGGATTGCAGGCATGGGCATTTGCCTGCTGCTGGAGCCGATCATGCGCGTCACCGGCCAGCAAGAGACGATCATCGCGCTCGCCACGGATTACAACTATCTCATCGTCTTCTCGATGGTGCCGATGTTGCTCGCCGCCGTGCTGCGCAATTTCGTCTCCGCACTGGGCCGACCGATCTTCGCCACGGCTATCACCGGCGCTGGGATCTTCGTGAACGGCTTCGCCAACTACGCTTTCATTTTCGGAAATTTCGGTGCCCCTGAAATGGGGCTTAGAGGCGCTGCCGTCGCGACAATCCTCACCGCCCTGTTCACGCTTGCTGCATATGTGCTGGCGATCCGGCTTGACCCTCGCTTGCATCGCTTCCGGGTGTTTGGCCGGCTGTGGGCACCCGATTGGGAGCGATTCCGGCAATTGGTGAGGATCGGCACGCCGATCGCGCTGACGGTTACCGCGGAAGCCGGGATTTTCGGTGCCGCCGCCTTTATGATGGGACGCTTTGGCGCCGCCGAACTGGCCGGGCATACGGTAGCGCTGCAACTCGCCGCGCTTGCATTCCAGATTCCGTTCGGCGTCAGCCAGGCCGCGACCATTCGGGTCGGCTATTTCTATGGCGCGCGCGACGGGGAAGGTATCAAGCGCGCGGGCTGGGTTGCTCTGGGCCTCGGGGTCGGCTTCATGAGCATGACTGCGGGCGCGATGGTGTTTGCGCCCTATCTGCTGCTTTCCATCTACGTCGATCCCTATGCCGCCAAGAATGCGGCATTGGTCGGCTTTGCCCTGCAATATTTGGTGCTGGCCGCCGCTTTCCAGATCGTCGACGGCATTCAGGCCGTCGCTGCGGGGGCCCTGCGCGGATTGCAGGACACCCGCGTGCCGATGTGGATCGCGATCTTCAGCTATTGGGTGCCGGGCATCGGCGCCGGGATCGGGCTCGGGTTCTTCACCAGCCTGCAGGGGATCGGGGTCTGGATCGGCCTTGCCACCGGCCTCGCCTTTGCCGCGATCCTGCTGCTGTCACGATGGATGGCCCGCGAACGGCTGCAACTGACCCGGCGCAGCAGCGTAGCAACGGTCAGCCCGCAACCCGCGTGATAACCTCGCGCTGCGGGAACGGAATGGTCAGCCCCACTTCGTCGAACCGCGCCTTTACCGCTTCGGTCAGATCCCAGGAAAGGTTGAGGTAATCTGCGGTTTCGCACCACACCCGCAAACCAACCCCGACCGAGCTGTCATCCAGCGAATTGACGAATGCGACAGGCTCAGGCTCTGCCAACACCCGGTCGTCCGCCTTTGCCAGCGCGACCAGCTCGTTGCGCGCCTGTTCCATGCTGTCGCCGTATCCGATCCCGACGATCAGTTCGAAACGGCGAACGGGATGGCGGTGGAAATTGGTGATCGGATGGCTCCAGAGTTCAGAATTGGGAACAAGCAGGAACAGGCCGTCGAACTGCTTCAGCTCGGTCGTGAACAGCCCGATTTCCTGCACTACGCCACTGATCGGTCCGGCCTGAATCGCTTCTCCCACCTTGAAGGGACGCTGGGTCAGGATCATCACGCCCGAGGCGACATTGCTCAGCGTTCCCTGCAAAGCGAGCCCCACAGCGAGGCCCATCGAGCCAAGAACCGCAAGGATGCTGGTGGTTTCTACCCCGAACTGGGCCAGCACCGTTGCCAACACCAGCGCGTAGAGCCCGTATTTCACCAGGCTGGACAGGAAGTCGGCGACAGTTGGGTCGAACCGGGGCGAGGCCCGCAGCATCCGATCGGCCCATTTCGAAAGAAGCCGGGCCAGGATCAGCCCGATGACAAGCACTGCGAATGCACCGGCAATCGAGAAAAGATGGTTCTGCAACCAAGTCACAGCCGCTTCCGTAAGGTTGATTGCAATCGCGTTCTTGTCTGATTTCATTGAATTTTCCGTACCTTAATCATCCGAACTGTGGGCATCGCCAACACCCTATCCAATCTACAACCCGGCATGATGTTTCCAAAAATTTTTTCGCGCCGCGGCTGTTGACTCGTGCGCAGCCCATCCCCAAATGCGCCGCGCTGGCACTCTCGGGGAGAGAGTGCCAACAGACATATCAACCCAACAAGAAAGGTCATTAAAATGGCATTTCGTCCCCTGCACGACCGTGTTGTCGTGCGCCGCATCGAAGCCGACCAGAAAACCGCTGGTGGCATCATCATTCCCGATTCCGCACAGGAAAAGCCGAGCGAAGGCGAAGTTGTCGCCGTGGGTGAAGGCGCCCGTGACGACGATGGCGATCGCATCCCGATGGATGTGAAGGCCGGCGACCGTGTGCTGTTCGGCAAGTGGTCGGGCACCGAAGTCAAGATCAACGGCGAAGACCTGCTGATCATGAAGGAAAGCGACATCATGGGGATTATCGGCTGAGCCCCGAGGCCATAGCCGTATTCCACAACCGCTAATCCAAACAATCATACATTCCAGGAGAAACACCAATGGCTGCCAAGGACGTACAGTTCGGCCGCGAAGCGCGTGAGCGCATCCTGCGCGGCGTCGACACCCTCGCCAATGCCGTCAAGGTCACGCTCGGCCCCAAGGGCCGCAACGTCGTGATCGACAAGAGCTTCGGCGCTCCGCGCATCACCAAGGACGGCGTCAGCGTCGCCAAGGAAATCGAACTCAAGGACAAGTTCGAGAACATGGGCGCGCAGATGCTGCGTGAAGTTGCATCGAAGACCAATGACCTCGCCGGTGACGGCACCACCACCGCCACCGTTCTCGGCCAGGCGATCGTGCGCGAAGGCATGAAGTCGGTTGCTGCCGGCATGAACCCGATGGACCTCAAGCGCGGCATCGACACTGCCGTTGCCAAGGTGGTCGAAAACCTGAAGTCGCGTTCGAAGGATGTGTCCGGCTCGAACGAAATCGCTCAGGTCGGCATCATCTCGGCCAACGGCGACCGTGAAGTCGGCGAAAAGATCGCCGAAGCCATGGAAAAGGTCGGCAAGGAAGGCGTGATCACCGTCGAGGAAGCCAAGGGCCTCGAATTCGAGCTCGACGTTGTCGAAGGCATGCAGTTCGACCGTGGCTATCTTTCGCCCTACTTCATCACCAACCCGGACAAGATGACGGTTGAACTCGACAACCCCTACATCCTGATCCACGAGAAGAAGCTGTCGAACCTGCAGGCGATGCTGCCGATCCTCGAAGCTGCTGTTCAGAGCGGTCGCCCGCTGCTGATCATCGCCGAGGACATCGAAGGCGAAGCGCTGGCGACGCTCGTCGTCAACAAGCTGCGCGGCGGCCTGAAGGTTGCAGCGGTCAAGGCACCGGGCTTCGGCGATCGTCGTAAGGCGATGCTGCAAGACATCGCGATCCTGACCAAGGGCGAGATGATCAGCGAAGACCTCGGCATCAAGCTCGAGAACGTCACGCTCGGCATGCTCGGCCAGGCCAAGCGCGTCACCATCGACAAGGACAACACCACCATCGTCGATGGCGCCGGTGAAGAAGCCGACATCAAGGCTCGCGTCGGTGAAATCCGCACCCAGATCGAGAACACCACCAGCGATTACGACCGCGAGAAGCTGCAAGAGCGTCTCGCCAAGCTCGCCGGCGGCGTTGCCGTGATCAAGGTCGGCGGTGCTTCGGAAGTCGAAGTGAAGGAGCGCAAGGACCGCGTCGACGACGCCCTCCACGCAACCCGTGCGGCTGTCGAGGAAGGCATCGTTCCGGGCGGCGGTACCGCTCTGCTCTATGCCACCAAGGCGCTCGAAGGCCTGAAGGGTGAAAACGACGACCAGACCCGCGGCATCGACATCGTTCGCCGGGCGATCATGGCGCCGATCCGTCAGATCGCCGAAAACGCCGGTCACGACGGTGCGGTGGTTTCGGGCAATCTGCTGCGCGAAGGCGACGAGACGCAGGGCTTCAACGCTGCGACCGACACCTATGAAAACCTGGTGGAAGCCGGCGTGATCGACCCGACCAAGGTTGTGCGCACCGCTCTGCAGGATGCAGCTTCGGTTGCCGGCCTGCTGATCACCACCGAAGCGGCAATCACCGACGCTCCGGAAGACAAGGCTGCTGCACCGGCAATGCCGGACATGGGCGGCATGGGTGGCATGGGCTTCTAAGCCAAGCCACGCTTCAACAGCTGAAAAGAAAGGCCCCGGGGGACATTCGTCCCTCGGGGTTTTTCGTTGGTCGAATGACAGGGTTCCCAAGAACGGCCGCGTGGCGCATGGTTGCGGCTTTCAAGAACTAGGGGACTCACCGTGAAAACCAGATTTGCAGCCTTGTTGCTCGCCTCGGTCGCATTGGCCGGATGCGACGGCATCATGACCACTGCCGCGACCATCGAATGCACCACCACGCAAGGCGAATGCCTCAACGAATGGTTCGAAACCAAATTCCAGGAAGAACTGGCATTCTCGCCCATTCGCCAGACCGCGCTTGGCATGAAAACCAATTATGACAAGATCGACGACCTGAGCACCGAGGCCATGATGGAGCAGGTGAACTGGTGGAAACAGGCGCTCGTCGATATGGAGGCGAACTTCGATTACGACGCGCTGTCCGCTCAGGACAAGATTTCCTACGACATGTTCAAGTACCGGGCCGAGCGTGCAGCCGCGGCGGCGGAGTTCATGGAGCAGGAATACATCCTCGACCAGATGAATGGCGCCCACACGTTCCTGCCCAGCTTCCTGTTGAGCCAGCACACGGTCGAAACCGAAAGCGATATGCAGGCCTTCATCGCCCGCATCGGCGGCATTGGAACGGCGATCGACCAATTGCTTGCACGCGCGCAGGCCAATGCCGAAGCCGGCGTGCGCCCCCCGCGCTTCGCCTATGACGCGGTGATCGCGGAAAGCGGCAAGATCATCGGCGGCGCCCCGTTCGATGAAAGCGGCGAGCCTTCGGCACTTTGGGCAGGGGTGGAAGGACACCTTGCCAGGCTGGTTGAAGACGGGACCATTACCCAGGAACGCGCGGACGAACTGCGCGAAGAGGCACGGACCGCGCTGACCACGCAGATGGCCCCAGCCTATCAACGCGTCATCGACTGGTTCAAGGAAGACCTTCCCAATTCCGATGAAGAGGCAAAGGGCGCGACCACGCTGCCCAATGGCGAAGCCTATTACGCCGACCGGCTCAAGGACATGACCACAACCGATCTGACCGCGGACGAAATCCACGATCTCGGCCTTGCCGAAGTCGCGCGGATCCGCAGCGAGATGGAAGCCATCATGGCAAAGACCGGTTTCGAGGGGACTCTGCAGGAGTTCTTCGTATTCACCCGTCAGGATCCGCAATTCTTCTTCTCGGACGACGAAGCCGGGGCGCAGGCCTACATCGACCGTGCGACCATGCACATCGACAAGCTGAGCGAGCGCCTGCCCGAATTCTTCGGCCGCCTGCCAAAGGCCGCGCTTGAAGTTCGCCGGGTGGAGGCATTCCGCGAACAGGATGGCGCCGCACAACACTATCGTCCGGGCACCCCGGACGGTTCGCGTCCGGGCATCTATTACGCGCACCTCTCCGACATGACGGCCATGCCGATCCCGCCGCTGGAGGCGATCGCCTATCACGAAGGCAATCCGGGCCACCACATGCAGGTGTCGATCGCGCAGGAACTGGAAGGCGTTCCGCGCTTCCGTTCGCAGGGCGGCTTTATCTCTGCTTATGGCGAAGGCTGGGCGCTTTATGCCGAAGCGCTGGCCAAGGAAATGGGCGGATACGAAGACCCCTATTCGGAGTTTGGCCGACTGCAGAGCGAAATGTGGCGTGCGATCCGTTTGGTCGTCGACACCGGCATCCATGCCAAAGGCTGGACCGAGGATGAAGCGGTTGCCTATTGCCTCGAAAACTCGCCCAACCCGGAAACCGTCGCACGCAGCGAAGTGCAACGCTATTTCGTGATGCCGGGGCAGGCCACCAGCTACAAGATCGGAATGATCCGCATCCAGGAACTGCGCGCCAAGGCGCAGAAGGAACTGGGGGAAGATTTCGACATTCGCGGCTTCCACGATACCGTTCTGGGCGGAGGTTCGGTGCCGCTGCCGATCCTCGAAAAGATGGTCGACAACTGGATCGCTTCGGTGAAGGCCGGCGAGGCCTGATCAACAGCTAAACGCCAAAGCAAAGGGCCGGGGCAGCAATCGCTACCCCGGCCCTTTTGTTTTGGCTTTATGGGTGCCTTAGCCGCCCTTGCGAGCCGCTTCGATCGCTTCGATCACGCTTGCATCCCAGGTCACCTGAGTCTGTGTCTGCGGGTTGAAGCGGGTGTCCTCGTAGCTGGCGGCTTCGGCAGCGGCGATTTCCTCGGCAGTCAGGAATTCGCTCGGCTCCAGAGCGAAGACATCGACGCCGCGGGTGATTTCGGTGCCGTAGATGCGACCGTTATACCAGTAGGACGACCAGTACCCGCCAACCACCAACTGCTCATCGCTGATGGGGCCGCGATCGAAGAACGCGATTTCAACGGGGTTGCTGCTGTCGGTGAAGTCCATCACGCTGATGCCGCCCTGATACCACGACTGCACGAAGATATCACGGCCAGGGACAGGGATGATCGAGCCGTTGTGCGCGACGCAGTTTTCCTTGTCGCCCTGCGGCCCGGGCATCTTGTAGTGGCTGCGGAACTCCAGCTTACCGTCGACGATGTCATAAATCGCATTGGCGCCCCAGGTCATCGGGTCCGATGCCTTGCAGCGCGGACGGCCACCGCCGCCCCATTCGTCGGTGAAGATCACCTTGGTGCCATCGTTGTTGAACGTCGCCGAGTGCCAATAGGCAAAGCCCTTGTCGAACACCGCATCGATGCGCTTGGGGTTCATCGGATCGGAGATATCCATCAGGATGCCGTTGCCCGAGCATGCGCCTGCGGCGAGGTTCAGCGCCGGGAACACAGTGATGTCGTGGCACTGATCGGTCCGGCGGGTATCCTGCGCACCCGGCTCCGCTTCGCCGCCCTGCCACAGGCCAGCGATCTCGCCGGTTTCGTCATCGGCGAAAACTCGCGGGCTGCTGATGATGCGCGAGCGTGACGGGTCAGCCAGCGGTATTTCGATCACGTCGATGCTGAAATAGGCGGTGCGGCTGTCAGCCGGGTTGTCGATGCAACCGGCCAGTTCCTCTTCCTCGCGGATGCGCGACGTGCCCGAGTTGTAGACGATCAGACGTTCTTCATTGGCGCTGACGATCGAATGCGTGTGGCTGCCACGGCAGGTCTGGACCTGCCCGACCTGACGCGGAGCAGAAAGATCGGAGATGTCGAATACACGCAGACCGCGGAACCGTTCGGCACTCACCTCTTCCTCGACACCCTGCAGGCCGCAATCGACCCGCCCACGGGTCTGCTCGACGCTCATGATGAGGATATTGCCGAGAACCGAAACGTCACCTTGGCCACCCGGACATACGACGGAGCTGAGCAGGTTGGGCACGCCATCTTCGCCAAGGCGGTAGATGTTGAAGCCGTGATAGTTCCCCGCAACCATGATGTCGTCGAAGAACGCCATGTCGGTATTTGCGAAATCGAGCAGCGGCGAACGCTCTGCAAACTGGGTCAGGCTTTCACCGGCTTCGGGCTCGGCTTCGCCTTCAGCGGCCTCCGCAGCAGGGGCCGGCGTTGCTTCTGCGGCGCCTTCAGCCTTTTCGTCCTTTTCTTCCTCGCGAGGAGGCAAGGCCGGACGCAGATCAGCCGGATTGCCCGGATCGAAGAAACCCGCCGGCTTGCGCAGGCTGACGACGTGGCGCAGGTTCATGATCGCTTCGCCGGCATCATCGAAGCCAGCCGCCAGATTGGCGCGCGGATCGGGCGAAATCCCGGCGAGCAGCACGTCCATGCGCTTGATCTCGGCGTTCTGATCATTTTCGACATCGCTGACGAAGCGGAACAGCACCGGGTCTGCCGCGCTGCCTGCCTGACGCAGCAACGCCTCGACCATGTCGATCGCGCCTTCGTGGTGGGCAATCATCAGGCCAAGGAACATGCGATCGAACTCAGCACCCTCAAGCGAGGCTAGCTTCGCCATCTGCTCAGGGGTCGCCATGCCGGACATCTGCGAATGGTCCACCATCGCATGCATGGAGTGATCCATGCCGGAGTGATCCATCCCCGAATGATCCATGCCGACCATCACGGTCTTTTCACCGCGATCCGACAGCCACTGGTTCATGAATTCGATTTCGTCGGCCTGGCTCGAAAGGATGCGGCCGGCAACGGTGACGACATCTTCGTTATTGGTGCGGTCCTCAACCAGCTTGGCCATCTCAACGGCCTGCTGATGGTGGACGATCATGCCCTGCATGAAAGCCACGTCGGCTTTGACATAGGTTGCCTTGGCCAGTTCCGTCGCTTCTTCAGCAGTCAGAGTGCGGCCGGCCTGACCCGGAGCACCCGGCTGCACGATCGGCGCCGTCCGCGCCATCGCCAGCGTCGATCCGCCCAGCAGCATGGCAGTGAGAATAGCGCGAGAACCCGAAACAGCGTTGCGTGGTGTAATCATGATCGTCCCTGTTGAGTGATGGAGCGGCTCTGTCTGCCCGACTGCACCGTGCAGTCAAGGCTGCGATGACAATGCCGCAACCGATATCGATGAAGGCAAAACAGGAACCTTCCAATGGCGCGAATGTTCCATTCTGGAGTGGTTTCACAACTCCGGTCGCGTGCCGCGCACATTTCGTCGCACCAGACGAACCGGGTTCTTGCCGCGACGAATCCGGCCAACGTAGAATCTTTCGTTAAGTCGCCACTAACCCCGTTTGGAGTATTTCTGGCTGATGGCTTCCCCGAACCGACCGACCCTTCTCAAACGTTTCGCAACTGCTTTTGCAGCTTTCGCGGCGCTGCTGTCTTTGCCTGCGGCAGCACAGACCAACGAGCTTCAATCCAGCTTTGACGACGCGTTCGGCACCGAAATGCGCGAGCCGCAGAGTTTCGAGGCGATCTATTCGAGCGGCTTTGAACAGCGCATCGCGGAACTCGCCGATGGGGCTCAGGGGCGAATTGGCGTGGCGGCGCGCGATCTCGCTACTGGCGAGCAAATCATGGTGCTGGGCGATCAATTGTTCCCGATGGCATCGACCAGCAAGATTGCGGTGGCGGCAACCTATCTCGAAATGGTCGAGCAGGGCCGCTATTCGCTGACTTCGGAATTCCCCCTGCTGATCCCGATCCGTTCGGCCAAGTTCTCATCACCCGCCGCTCCGGTGCGCGAAGGGCAGTACATGCCCGCGATCGACCTGATCGAGATCATGATCACCCGTTCGAGCAACCCTGCAACCGACGCGTTGCTCGCAGCTGTCGGCGGGCCGGAAAAGGTCAACGACTGGATGCGGCGGCAGGGTATCGAAGAGTTCTCGATCGACCGCGACATTGCAACGCTGGTGCGCGATGATGGCGAGTATGATCCTGCGAGTTGGATCGATCCCCGTGATGCCGCAACTCCGCGTGCGATGGTGAAGCTGCTCGAAGGGCTCTATCGCGGTGCTTTCCTTTCGGATCAGAGCCGCCAGGTGCTGCTTGGCGCGATGAGCCGCACGGTCACCGGCCAACGCCGGATCGTGGCACACATGCCCGATGAAGCCCGTGTGAGCCACAAGACAGGATCGCTCAACAACACTTCCAGCGATGTCGGGATCATCGAAACACCCGATGACCGCGCGATTGCAGTGGCAATTTACGTAACCGGGCAAGGATCGCGTTCGGCACGTGAGGCGCGGATCGCGGCGATCGCCCGCGCGCTTTACGACGGCTTCAACGTCAGGGCGCGTCAGAACCGGAACTGGACCAGCGCTGACCGCACCGGCGGCTGAACGGCTGCATTCCGAGCCAGGAAAAAGGCCGGGCAAAGAAAAAGGCGGCGCCTCGCGGCACCGCCTTTTCTTTAGTCAAAGCCGGATGGCGATGACGGAGAGCGAATTACTCGCCTTCCACCATGGCTTCAGCTTCAGCAGCAGCAGCTTCAGCGGCGTCGCCAGCAGCTTCTGCACCAGCTTCAACAGCTTCTGCGCCTTCAGCAGCAGCGCCTTCAACGGCTTCTGCGCCTTCTTCAGCGGTCGCGGTCGCGTCTTCGGCGATCGACTCAGCGTCGGCAGCCATTGCGTCACCGGTTTCAGCAACGGAATCAGCGGTTTCACCGCAAGCAGCGAGGCCCAGAGCCGAGGTGGCGATTGCAGCAGCAAGAACGATCTTACGCATAATATGAAATCCTTGTTCAGCGAGTGATTGGCGCGTGGTCCGATGATCCGGACGCACACCAAAGTCGGCTTCTGACCCCCGACTTCACCGCCCCAAATAATGGCGAGATTATGGCATTGCAAGCGAAATAAGGCAGGACGACACATTTTTGCCATGTTTTCGCCCCTTTTCAGAAGGGGCTCAGGGTAGGCTGAACGGCTGCAACAATGTCCGGGTGAGCGCATTAAAGCGGCTTACGTGCCTGTGCAACCGATGCTAGCACCCGCCCATGTCAAGCGAGCACAAGCATCTCTATCTCGTCGATGGATCGTCCTACATTTTCCGCGCCTATCATCGGCTTCCCCCGCTGACTAATCCGGAGGGGACGCCGGTGGGAGCTGTCTATGGCTACACCACCATGCTGTGGAAGCTGGCGACCGATCTCGACGAGGCTGACGGACCGACTCACCTCGCGGTGATTCTCGACAAGGATTCGAAGAGCTTCCGCAACGAGATTTACCCCGAATACAAGGCCAACCGGCCCGAACCGCCCGAGGACCTGCGCCCGCAATTCCCGCTGATCCGCGACGCGACTCGCGCATTCAGCCTGCCGTGCATCGAGCAATCGGGCCTTGAGGCTGACGATCTGATTGCATCCTATGCACGCGCCGCGCAACGTCAGGGATGGGATGTCACCATCGTATCGTCCGACAAGGACCTGATGCAGCTTGTCGGAGAGGTAAACGGCGCGCGTATCGACATGCTCGATACGATGAAGTCACAGCGCATCTACATTGACGAGGTGCAGGAGAAGTTCGGGGTCACACCCGATCTGGTCGGCGATGTTCTCGCGCTGATGGGTGACAGCGTCGACAATATTCCCGGCATTTACGGCATCGGCCCCAAGACCGCGTCGAAACTGATTGCCGAACACGGTTCGCTGACGGCCGCGCTCGATCAGGCTCCGGAGATGAAACCTTCGAAGCTGAAGGAGCGGCTGATCGAAGGGCGCGAGGATGCCGAGATGAGTCGTGTGCTCGTGGCGCTCAAGGAAGATTGCGACCTGCCGGAACCGCTGGATGATTTCCTGCTGGACGGGGTGCCGCCCGAACCGCTCGCGCAATTCCTGCAACAGCACGGCTTCACCTCGCTGCTCAAGCGGCTCGGCGCCGGAGCGGGATCCCCCGAACGCGCAAACAATCTCAATCCGGCAAAGGCGGATAAGGAAGGGGATGCCGGCACGCCCGAGGGCAATCGCCAGCCGCTTCCCGAAATGCCCAAGGTCGATCGCACTGCCTATGAAACGGTGCAGACGCTCGAACGGCTGGAACATTGGGTTGCCCGGGCGCAGGCCGCCCGACTGGTGGCAGTCGACACCGAAACCACCTCGCTGGACGCGATCCAGGCGGACCTTGTCGGTGTCAGCCTCGCGCTTGGCCCCAACGATGCCTGCTACATCCCGCTAGCCCATGGCGGGTCGGACATGTTCGCGGAGAAGCCCGATCAGGTTCCGATGGATCAGGCCATCGCCACGCTCAAGCCGATGCTGGAGGATGACAGCGTCACCAAGGTTTTCCAGAACGGCAAATACGATCTCAACGTTCTGGCACGGGTCGGGATTGCGGTGTCTCCGATCGAAGACACGATGGTCATCAGCTTCGATCTCGACGCAGGCCGGGGTGACGGCATGGGCGGCGGTCATGGTATGGACGAATTGTCCGAGCGCCACCTGCTGCACACTCCGCTGGCGTTCAAGGACGTTTGCGGAACCGGCAAGAAGGCGATTCCCTTTGGCGAGGTCCCGCTTAACCGGGCGACTGAGTACGCAGCCGAAGACGCTGATGTCACCCTTCGCCTCTATCGCCACCTGAAACCGCGTCTGGCGACCGAGGGCGGCAGCAAAATCTACGAACGGGTCGACCGGCCGTTGATCCCTGTCGTTGCGCGGATGGAGCGCGAAGGGATCAAGGTTGATCGTGCAAGGCTGGCCAAGCTGTCTGAGGAATTCGCCACCGAGACGGCCAAGCTCGAAGGCGAGATCCACGAGATCGCCGGCCAGCAATTCGCAGTCGGATCGCCCAAGCAACTGGGCGAAGTGCTGTTCGAACAAATGGGCCTCAAAGGCGGGAAGAAGGGCAAGAGCGGCGCCTATTCGACCGATCATTCGGTGCTGGAGAAGCTGGCGGCAGAAGGCGCGCCAATCGCCAATAAAGTGCTCGAATGGCGCCATCTGTCGAAGCTGAAATCGACCTATACCGATGCCCTGCAAGCGCAGATCAACCCAGAAACCGGCCGCGTCCACACCAGCTATTCGCTGGTCGGCGCGCAGACCGGGCGACTGTCGTCGACCGATCCGAACCTTCAGAACATTCCGATCCGAACCCCTATCGGCCGCCAGATCCGCGAAGCCTTCGTGCCGGAGGAAGGCAGCGTTTTGCTCGCCGCCGACTACAGCCAGATCGAGCTGAGGCTCGCTGCACACATGGCGGATGTCGATACGCTCAAACAGGCTTTCGCCAATGGGGAGGACATTCACGCACGCACCGCGACGGAGATGTTCGGCGAAGTCACCCGCGACACCCGCGCGCGGGCAAAGACGATCAACTTCGCAATTCTCTACGGCATTTCGCGGTGGGGTCTTGCAGGACGGCTCGAGGTCGAACCCGACGAAGCGCAGGAGATGATCGACACCTACTTCCAGCGCTTTCCGGGCATTCAGCGTTACATCCACGAAACGCTCGAAACGGTGCGGGCGCGGGGATATTCGGAGACGTTGTTCGGGCGCAAGACGTGGTTCCCGCGGATCAAATCGTCCAATCAGGCCGAACGCCAAGGTTCCGAACGCGCCGCGATCAACGCGCCGATACAGGGCACCAGCGCCGACATCATCAAGCGTGCAATGGCACGGATGCTCCCGGCGTTGCGCGATGCGGGCCTGCCCGACGTGAAGATGCTGTTGCAGGTGCACGACGAACTGGTGTTCGAACTGCCCAAAGGCGACGTGGCCAAGGCTTCCCCCGTCATTGAACGAGTCATGTCGGAGGCCGCGCTGCCTGCAGTCGACATCAGCGTGCCACTGGCGGTGGATATCGGGACGGGCGCAAGCTGGGACGCGGCGCATTGATGCCATGGCTGATGCGCACGATCAGTGCTTTTTGCCTGATCGGCGCGTTGATCTGTGGCGGCATTTGGAACGCCAGGCGCGGGCTGCCCTACAATGAAGATGGCCGATTTCTCGATCTCGCCACAGCCGTCGTCATCCACGAACAAAGCGTGATGATCTACGCAGGGTTCGCCCTGCTTTTCACAGTGCTGGCCGCCATGGCCCTCTACGCCGCGAGCAGGCTGTAGGGTTCAATCCTTCTCCGGTTCGCCGTGCTTCTTTGCTCGGGCTGGTTCCAGGTGCTCAGGCGAGAAAAACCCGATCGGGTTCACCTCTGCCGCGCGCTTCTTCAGCTCGCCGCGCATCTTGCGATATTCGGCTTCCATTTGCGCGGTAACGGTAGCGCGGCTGTCTTTCAGGGCTTCCACGAAATCCTGCATCGCCACTTCGCTCACCTCGCCGCCGAGTCGGCGCAGCGCGCCAAGCCCGGCACGGCGCACGACATCTTCGAGATCGGCACCGGTGAAGCGTTCGGTCTGCGTGGCCACTTCGGCCAGATCGACATCGCTGTCGAGCGGCATGTTGCGGGTGTGAATCCCAAGAATGTGCTCGCGGCCCGCCTTGTCAGGGGTGCCGACATAGACAAGCTCGTCAAACCGGCCCGGGCGCAGCAAGGCGGGATCGACCAGCGCCGGGCGATTGGTTGCCCCCACCACGATCACCGATTGCAGCTCCTCCAGCCCGTCCATTTCGGCAAGGATGGTGTTGACGACACGGCCCGTGACTTGCGGCTCGCCCTGCCCCGAACCGCGTGCGGGAACGAGGCTGTCGATCTCGTCGATGAAGATGACGCAAGGCGCGACGGCACGCGCGCGGGCGAACAGCTTGGCAATCTGCTGCTCGCTCTCGCCATACCATTTGGAGAGCAGATCGGAGCTTTTCATCGAGATGAAGTTAGCCTCCGCTTCCTTTGCCACCGCCTTTGCCAGAAGGGTCTTGCCTGTTCCCGGCGGGCCATAGAGCAGGAACCCCTTGGCCGGGCGGATACCAAGCCGCCGGAACGCTTCCGGGTTCTTGAGCGGGAGTTCGATCCCTTCCTTCAGCTTGTCGATGGCATCGCCGACACCGCCGATATTGTCCCAGCCGACGTTCGGCACCTGCACCATGACTTCGCGCATGGCCGATGGCTGGACGCGTTTCAGCGCGCTCAGGAAATCATCGCGGGTGACGCAGAGGTCATCCAGCACGTCTTGCGGTATGGTGCGTTCATCGAGGTCGAGCCGCGGCATGATCCGGCGCACGGCGTCAATCGCGGCCTCTCGCGTCAGCGCCGCAATGTCCGCTCCGACAAAGCCATGCGTGACCCGCGCAAGCTCGCTCAGATCGACCTTGTCTTCCAGAGGCATGCCGCGGGTGTGGATCGACAGGATTTCGCGGCGACCACCTTGGTCGGGCACACCGATCACGATTTCGCGGTCAAACCGGCCTGGACGGCGCAGAGCCTCGTCAATCGCATCCGGACGGTTGGTTGCAGCGATCACCACAAGATTGGCGCGGGATTCGATCCCGTCCATCAGGGTAAGTAGTTGCGCAACCAGACGTTTTTCGGCCTCCCCGGGCACCTGTGTCCGCTTGGGCGCAATCGAATCGATTTCGTCGATGAAGATGATCGCGGGGGCGGCGCGGGTCGCCTCTTCGAACACTTCGCGCAGCCGCTTTTCGCTTTCACCATAGCCGGAGCCCATGATTTCCGGCCCGTTGATGGTGAAGAATTCGGCATCGCTCTCGTTGGCAACAGCCTGTGCCAGCCGGGTCTTGCCCGTTCCCGGCGGGCCATGCAGCAGCACCCCCTTGGGCGGATCGACACCGAGACGGGTGAAGAGTTCGGGATAGCGCAGCGGCAGTTCCACCATCTCGCGCAAGGCCCGGATCGTGTCCTCCATCCCGCCGACGTCATCGTAATTGACGACGGCGCGAGCATCGCGCGGCTCTTCGAATTCGGTGCGCAGTTCGACTTCGGTGTTGTCGTCAATGTGGACGATACCCTTGGGGCTGGTGGAGTGCACCGAAAGGCGGATCTGCGTTAGCGCGTAGGCTGGGGCGCGCAGCAGCTGGCGGACATCGGGCGGCATGTTCTGCACCGGTTGCTGTCCTGTGGTCGCCACCAGATCGCCCGCGACGAGCGGCTTGCGGAAGAAGTTGCGCTTCAATGCCTGCGTCGGACCCTGCAGTCGCATCTCACGCTGCGCCGGAGCGAACACCACGCGGGTTGCGGGGCGCGATTCGGCAACGCTGATTTCGACATGTTCGCCCGATCCGGCTTCGGCATTGCCGCGTTGAAGCCCGTCGAGCCGGACGACATCCAGCGTGTCGTCTTCCTGATAGGCAGCCATGGCGATTGCGGCGGTGGTGCGCTTCCCCTTGATCTCGACCACGTCGCCTTCGGTAATGCCCAGCTTCTGGAACGCCGATCGAGGCATACGGGCAATACCCTGGCCTGATTCTTCCTGCCGGGCGGGGGCGACTTGCAGGCGCGCAGTGCGGCTCGGGGCGGCAGCGTCGACATCGGCCATTTTCGGATCCTTTGCGCGTGAACTTCGTGAAAACGTTGACGCGATCTAGCTAAGGTCCGGAATTCCTGATTGCAAATGCCCTCAATCCGCATGGACGGGCATCGCGGTCGCGAATGCCGTTTGCGAAGGGCAGAAAAAAGCCCGGCACAAAGGCCGGGCTTGAAAGTTTGGGAGAGGATGCCTGAAAGGCACGGTCTGATATGATCAGATCGAAAGTTTTGTGCAAGTGCGAAAGCCGCATTATAAATTGCATGAAATGCAACATGGGTCGCAAAATCTTTCAGTTTTATGTCGTGCATTGCACATTTGTCAGCCCAATCTTTAATCATTTGCCTACTTTGTAGGCATTTTGGTGGTCTTGGATTTTGCACTGCAACAGGATGGCAGGGTCTTCACGAATATACGCAAGGTCGTGACAGCGCGGCTTTGAGGGACTAATCAGCCCTAGCCGCCGCACCTTTCAGGGTGTCCGGGGCGATGCGTCTTCCGCGACGCAGAAACGAGACAAGATTGCGAGGATCGCACCCCTAAGATGTCAAAGATTTATCCGGATGCCGCCGCCGCTCTCGAAGGCGTAATCGCCAACGACATGCTGATCGCCGCTGGAGGCTTTGGCCTTTGCGGCATTCCCGAACGCCTGCTTGATGCCATTCGCGACAGCGGCGTCACAGGCCTGACTTTCGCCAGCAACAATGCCGGGATCGACAACGAAGGGATCGGCAAGCTGCTGCGCACGCGGCAGGTCAAGAAGATGATCTCATCCTATGTCGGCGAGAACAAGGAATTCGAGCGCCAGTTCCTTTCCGGCGAACTCGAAGTCGAATTCTGCCCGCAAGGCACCTTGGCAGAGCGTATGCGCGCAGGCGGAGCGGGGATACCGGGCTTCTACACCAAGACCGGCGTCGGAACGCAGGTTGCCGAAGGCAAGGAACACAAGGAATTCCCCGATCAGGACGGCGTCATGTCGACCTATATTCTGGAGCGCGGAATCTTTGCCGATCTGTCGATCGTGAAGGCATGGAAAGCCGACGAAACCGGCAACCTGATTTTCCGCAAGACCGCGCGCAATTTCAACCAGCCAGCCGCCACTTGCGGCAAGGTATGCATCGCCGAGGTCGAGGAAATTGTGCCCGCCGGGGCATTGAACCCCGACGAAGTGCATTTGCCCGGCGTGTTCGTGAACCGTCTGGTTCTGGGCGCGCCCTATGACAAGAAGATCGAATTCCGCACGGTGCGTGAACGGGAGGAAGCATGAACAGCGGCATGGAACGCCAGAAGAAGATCAAGCTCGCGCTTGCCTGCGGAGCGGCCTTTGCCTTGCAGGGCTGCGTCGCGGCGGCATTCCCAATCGTTGCAGGCGGCCTGATGGCAGGCGAAGGGCGCACAGGCGCTGATGACGCAGCCGACAGCGCCGACTCCCCCGCTGTGGCAGCCACTACTGCGGCCGTTGCCGCACCGGCGCCCAGCCAACCCGAGGTAACCGTGGCGACCGCAAGCGCTGCGGTGGCGGCAGTGGAAACGGTCGAAGCCGAGGTTGAAGCTGTCGAAGCGCCGGCTCCAACAATAGTCACTGCCCCAGCGCCGGAACCCGAGCCTGTTCTGGTGGCTGGCGAGTTGGCCGAGATGGCCGAAGCCGAAGAGGCCCCGTCTGCCGCAGCGACCGTCGCCAGCAGCATGAGCGCGCTCGAACGTGTTCCAGCCCTTGCCACAACGACAGCCGCTCCGGCGGCGCCAGGACCAGCGCCGACACCCGCGCCGACACCGGCACCAGCACCGACACCCGCGCCGACACCGGCACCAGCACCGACGCCGATGCCGGTTGCTCCGCCTCCGGCTCCAGCTCCGGCTCAGACTGTTGCCATCGCACCCCCGCCCGTTCCGGCAACGACCTCCGCTGCGGTTCCTGCTGTCTCCGAAGCAGCCGTTCCGCGCACCCGTGCCGATGCACCAGCCGCAGGTGGTCTGGTCGCCGTGCCGAGCGCCGCTCCGGCGACAGCGGGCGGCACCTTCTTCGATCCGTTCTTCAGCTATGCATCCTCACCCGAGTTCCTGATGCAACCGGGAACCGGCCCGGATCGGGCATCGGCAGTCTTGATCGATGCGACCGCCCTCCGACCCGACCGAATGGAATGCGCGCAAGGCACGTCCACCGTCCTGATCGATCTCGATCCGAAGGGCGAAGACCTGCTTCCGGTCGATATAACCAGCGCATCACCGGCGCTCGCTCAGCGACTGGCGGAATTGCGGCGCAAGGGCGTGGCGATCGCCTGGATTTCGGGGCTGGCTGCGGACAAGGAAAACGAAGTCCGCATGGCCCTTTTCCGCTCCGGCCTTGATCCGCTGGGAACCGATGACGTTCTGCTGATGCGATCGTCTGACGAACGCAAGCAGTTGCGCCGCGATCAGCTGGCGCAGACTTCGTGCCTGATCGCGATTGCCGGGGATGAACGTTCGGACTTCCACGAATTGTTCGACTACCTCCTCAACCCGGCGGATGCCCGCGCGCTCGAACCGATGATCGGGGAAGGCTGGTTCCTGATCCCGACCCCGCTGCTTTCCGAAAGGGCCCGATAATGACCGCACACGCCGCAGGATGGACCCGCGATCAGATGGCTGCACGTGCGGCCAAGGAATTGCGCGATGGCTATTACGTCAATCTGGGCATCGGCATCCCGACACTGGTGGCCAACCACATTCCGGAAGGAATGCTGGTGACGCTGCAAAGCGAGAACGGGATGCTGGGCATCGGTCCGTTTCCCTATGATGACGAGGTTGATCCCGATCTGATCAACGCGGGCAAGCAGACCATCAGCGAATTGCCGCACAGCGCCTATTTCGACAGCGCAACAAGCTTTTCGATGATCCGCGGCGGGCACATCGACCTTACTGTGCTGGGCGCGATGGAAGTGGCCGAGAACGGCGATATCGCCAACTGGATGATTCCCGGCAAGATGATCAAGGGCATGGGCGGCGCGATGGATCTTGTCGCCGGGGTCAAGAAAATCATCGTGGTGATGGATCACACTGCCAAGGACGGTTCACCCAAGTTCATTCCCGAATGCACATTGCCGCTGACGGGCGCGGGCGTGGTCGACATGATCATCACCAATCTCGCCGTGTTCAAACGGCCGGAAAAGGGCGCTCCTTTCCAGCTTATCGAACTGGCGCCGGGGGTGAGCGAGGCTGATATCGCCGCCAGCACCACCGCGCGTTACGAAGTGGCGCTGGAGCACGCCTGATCCATGTGGCTGGCGACCCCGCGCAATTCTCGGTCGCCGCTGGCCGGGCTGAAGGTGGTGGAGCTGGCACGGGTGCTGGCCGGGCCGTTCTGCGGTCAGATCCTTGCCGATCTGGGCGCGGATGTGATCAAGGTTGAAAGCCCCGAAGGCGATGGCACACGGCAATGGGGCCCGCCCTGGGTCGAGCGCGTGGGTGCCGATGGCAAGACCCGCCGGGAAGCCGCCTATTACCACGCCTGCAATCGCGGAAAGCGGTCAATAGTCGCCGATTTCAAGAACGACGCCGATCTGGAACGGGTGAAGGGCCTAATCGCGGGTGCCGATGTCCTGATCGAGAACTTCAAGACCGGCAGTCTTGCGAAGTTCGGGCTGGATTACGAAGCTGTTGCAGCCACCAATCCGGGGCTGGTCTACTGTTCGATCACGGGCTTTGGGCAGACAGGTCCAAGGGCGCATGAAGCCGGATATGATTTCGTGGTTCAGGGCATGAGTGGTTTCATGTCGCTGACCGGCGACCCCGAAGGTTATCCGGTGAAGATGGGGATTTCGATTTCCGACCTTTCAACCGGCGTTTGGGCGGCAAACGGCATTCAGGCGGCCTTGCTACAACGTGTGCGCACGGGGATGGGCCAGCATGTCGACATGAGCCTGATGGACTCCTCAGTGGCTTTGCTTGCCAATCAGGCGACCTATTATTTCACGACCGGCGACAATCCCCCGCGGATGGGGAACGCCCACGCGCAGGTTGCGCCCTATGGCGTCTTTCCGGTGAGTGACGGACACGTGATCCTGGCTCCGGCAAACGACGGACTGTTTCACAAGCTGATGGATGTGCTGGGCTTGAGCCATTTGTCGTCCGACCCGCGCTTCGAAAGGAATGGCGACAGAACGGCAAACGCAAAGGCGCTGGATGCCGAAATTGCGATGGCAACGGCGGGTTGGACGAAGCAAGGTCTGCTCGATGCCTGTCATGCAGCGGGCGTTCCGGGAGGACCGATCAACCGGTTGGACGAGGTGTTTGCCGATCCGCAGGTACTGGCGCGCGGGTTGAGGGTCGATCTGGGCGGAATGCCGGGTGTGCGCAGTCCCTTTACACTCTCGGATGCCGAACTGGCGTTCGATCGGCCATCGCCGATGCTGGGCGAAGACGACTAGGCGAGCAAGCGCGCTCCCGCCCGCCACAACCGTTCAAACGGCCCCTGTCCGAACCTTGTAAGCCACACGGGTGACCACAGGAGCATCGCGACAACCGGCACAAGGCTGAGCGCGAAAGCTTCGCTCCGGCTGACCGATCCGAACAGGCCAAGCCCCCAGCCGGCAAAGATCGCGCCGAAAATCACCGAAGTCATCAGGTAGTTCGTAAGCGAGAGCCTGCCCACCGCCGCGAGCCGCACGGTGAGGGCTCCGCCGGGCGCGAAGAACGCCATTGCCAGTGCGGCATAGGCAAGGCCCAGCAGGGTGTCGAAAGGAGCGGAAATCAGCAGAGTTGAAGCGCCTGCGACGGCTCCGGAAAAATCGCTTTGCGCGGTCCACCACACCAGCGCCAGCAATCCGGGTATCGCGACCAGGGCGCAAACCGCTGCAAGACGTTGCAACAGATAAGTGCGCCACTCGCCCGCCAGCATCCGTTGCTTCCACAGCCCCATGCCCAAAGTCATCGCGGCGAGGTTGAGCGGCAGCGATCCGCTGATGGCCACGATTTGTTGCGGTATGCTGTTGAGCCTGCGGAGGATGCGCTCCGACAGGCCTTCTGCGCCGACCGAAAGCGAATAACGGATAGCAGCTTCGTCGCGGCCGAAATTGCGCTCGGCGAACAGGGCGGCATCGCTCGTGGTGAGCCCGTTGAGGTGATCGAGAACGGCACCTCCGAACATTACCAGCCCTGCTCCGCAATGCAGTACCACCAGGCCGATAGCGATCGCGTAGAGTTCTCGCGCCGAAAGGTGTGCAAGCAACGGCAGGGCCAATCCGGCCAGCGCATAGGCACGAAGCACGTCATTGCTGGCCAGAAGCACCGCGTGAACCAGTCCGATGCCAAACAGCACCGCCATGCGCGCGAAATGCGCCTGCCATTTGCGCGACTGGCTGCGCTCGATCAGGATCAGGCATCCTGCGCCAAACAGCATTGCGAAAAGGGTGCGGAACTTGTCCTCGACGAAGACGAAGCTGGCGGCCCAGACCAGACGGTCTGCCGCGCTCGCTTCACCAATACCCGGCCCCCAGGCCACCGGATTGTAATAGGACTGGCCCGGCATTGCGAAGACCAGCACATTCATCCAGACGATGCCGATCACGGCCACGCCGCGAAGCGCGTCCAGTTCGATGATTCTGCCGGGGTGCGTGCCGGGGGTTTCCATTCCCGGCACTCTACCAGATCAGGCCAGCGCTGCCTTCAAATCTTCGATCAGATCGGTCCGTTCCCACGGGAAGAAATCGCCCTCGGCCGTGCGGCCGAAATGGCCATAGGCCGCGCTCTTGCGATAGATCGGTTTGTTCAGACCCAGATGCGTACGAATCCCACGCGGGGTCAGCCCGCCCAGCTTGGCGATGCTCTTGATCGCGTCTTCGATTCCGGCATCGGTCACGCCTTCGGCGCAAGTGCCATGAGTATCGACATAGAGCGACAGCGGCTCGGACACGCCGATCGCATAGGCAATCTGGATCGTGCAGCGCGTGGCCAGACCCGCCGCGACAACATTCTTCGCCAGATAGCGGGTGATATAGGCCGCGCTGCGATCAACCTTTGTCGGGTCCTTGCCGCTGAAAGCACCGCCACCGTGGGGGCTTGCGCCGCCGTAAGTGTCGACGATGATCTTGCGACCGGTAAGTCCCGCGTCGCCATCCGGACCGCCGATCACGAAGCTTCCGGTCGGATTGATGTGCCAGATCGTTTCGTCAGAGAGGAACCCTTCCGGCAGGATCGCGGAGACAACGCCTTTCACATAGGACTTGAGCTCGGCTTCCTTCTCGCCCTGATCGTAGCCTTCGGCGTGCTGGGTGCTGACCACCACCGCCGTGCAGGCGACCGGCTTGCCGTTCTCGTAGCGCAGCGTGACCTGGCTCTTGGCGTCGGGCTCAAGGAAGGGCGCAGCACCGGAATGGCGATCCTTCGCCAGCTGCTCGAGAATCTTGTGACTGTAATCCAGCGTTGCTGGCATCAGATCGGGCGTTTCGTCACAGGCAAAGCCGAACATGATGCCCTGGTCACCCGCGCCTTCATCCTTGCTCGAACCATCGACACCGGCATCGACGCCTTGTGCGATATGTGCGGATTGGCCGTGCAGGTGGTTTTCAAAAGTAAGCGTCTTCCAGTGGAAGCCATCCTGCTCGTAACCGATGTCCTTCACCGTCTTGCGCACCACGCTTTCAATCTCGTCGCGCGCACCGGGGGCCCAGTAACCGTTGAACTTCCAGTCCTCGTTCTTGTCGTCATACATCGGCTTGCAGCGGATTTCGCCGGACAGGACGACGCGCTGCGTGGTGGTCATGGTTTCGCAGGCAACGCGGGCCTCCGGGTCCTTCGCCAGCATCAGATCGACGATTGCGTCCGAAATCTGATCCGAAACCTTGTCCGGATGCCCTTCGGAAACACTTTCGGAAGTGAAGAGATAGTCGCTGCGCATGAGGATCGAGGCCTTTCGCTGTCCATTTCAAGGCCCCTTATGCAGATATAAGGAAACCTTTATGTCTGTTGCAAAAGCCCTAGCTGCGCGCGCCTCGCAGCGCAAGCAATCTTGGCAAGCCAAGCCCCGACAGCGCGAGCAAGGCAGCCCACGCCAGCGGTAAAGCGTTTCCCGCCTGCGCAAAAAGCGTTGGGGCTTTCGCGGCCGGGATACGGCCTTCGATCTTGTCGGACATGCCTGTTGCGATGTGCTGACGGACAATCCCATTCGCATCGATCACCGCGCTGATCCCGGTGGTGGTTGATCGCAAGACCGGCAGTCCTTCCTCGATCGCGCGCATCCGCGCTTGGGCGAGATGTTGCGGCGGCCCCCAGCTCCCGAACCAGCCATCGTTGGACGGGTTGAAGAGATAATCTGGCCGGTCTTCGCGATCGACGACTTGGCCGGAAAACACGATCTCGTAGCAGATCTGGACACCAGCCTTGCCGTGTTCACCCAGATCGAGTGTCTGCGGCCCCGGCCCCGGAATATAGGGAATGGTGCCGGCGGTCAGCCGAGACAGCCCGATGAGGCCAAGGTACTGTTCCATAGGCAGATATTCGCCATAGGGGACCAGATGCGCCTTGGCATAGTGATGGGTGATTGCGCCCTCACCATCCATCCCGATTACGGAATTGCGCGCACTTATCGCGGCGAGGCTTCCGTCTTCACGAGGGCCGATGTTGAGGTTCACCACGCCTGCCAACAGAGTGGATTGCGCGCCAATGGTGCGTGCGATGCGATCACGAGCAAATTGCGGATCGGCGCCCGCCGTCATCGCGCGATAATACCGCTCGGGATAGCCGTCTTCGAGATAGTCGGGGATCGCGCTTTCGGGCCATAGAACCAACCGCGACTGGTCATTGCTCTCCATCGTCAGAGCAGCCGTCCGCTGGAACTGCTCCTCGAATTTGGACGCGTCATTGATCTCGTCCTGCGGGATGAGGGGCTGAACGAGGGTATAGCGAATACCCTGCGAGGGCGGCTTTACGGCGTGGAGAGACACCAGCATCCCCGCAGTTATCGCCACCGTCACGCCGCCTGCGACAAGCCATTTGCGCTGCGCCATCGCCCACCACAGCGCAGCAGCAAGCAAGAGGGCAAGACCTGAAATTCCGTAGGTTCCCAGCCAAGGCAAAACCGCAGCGATGCCCGGCCTGTCCCAGCCCCCCAGCAGCATCAACCCCAATGGTGGCCATGGATATCCGGTGAAAACCCAGCTGCGCAGCCATTCGGTCACGATCCAAGCGGCGGCAAAGACCAGTCCGAACGCCAACGGTCCGGCGCGTTTTGCGAGCAAATGCGCCGTCAGCGCAGCCAGTGCGGGATACCAAGCAAGATAGATGCACAGCAACGGTACCGCGAGCCAGCCCAGCCATTCGGGCATATTGGCCTGATAGGTGAAGGCCGTGGCGATCCAGTTGTTCGCAAGCGTCAGATGCGCCCAGCCGAACAGCCACCCCCGACCCAGTGCCGCGCGCCAGTCCGGCGCATCAAAGATGAGCCAGACAAGCCCGGCCAGGCTCAGCAGCCCGAGCGGCCATGCGTGGATCGGCGGATAGCCTGTTGCCGCTGTCAACCCCAGCAGCAGCGCAAGCAGCTTTGGATGCCGCCGCGCGGTTTCAGCCAATTGCTCCAGCCGATCGGTCATGAATCAACCCTTGGGCCGGTGCCTTCAGCGATCACCCAACTGCTTCGAGTGCGTCATCACCGTCGTCGGCTGCGGCGCTGATCGACGGCGGCAAGACCGAGGAGTCAAACTCACCCGAGGCGGCACCATCGTCATCGTCGCGCGACTTGCGTCCGCGCGCGTTGCGGCGCGGCTTTTCGTCCTGATCTTCGGCCTTGGGCTTGCGCTGGCGACGCTTGGGCTTGGGAGCTTCGTCTTCGCCGTCGTCATCATCATCGTAGGCTTCGCCTTCGATGCCCTGCTCGCCGTCGTCTGCCGAGCTGTTGTCCTGATCATCCCGGCGCGAGCGCGAGCGGCGTTTGTCACGCTTAGGGTTGTCACGACGGTTCTCGACTTCGTCTTCGTCGTCACCGTCATCGTTCGACTGGCCGCGATCATCGTTGCGCTTGGCGCGCGCTTCGTCCTGACGAGCCTTGTTGTCGGCGATCACGCGGAAGTAATGATCGGCAAACTGCAGATAATATTCGGCCTGAACCCGGTCGCCGTTGTGCTGCGCGTCCTGAGCAAGCTTCTTGTACTTGTCGAGAAGCTGCGGCGCATTGCCACGTGCCCGGCTGTCAATCCGGTTCTGATTGCCTCCACCGCCCTGATTATTGCGGTTTCCGCGACCGCGGCGACGATTGTTACGATTGTTATTCAAAGGAAATTTATCCTCATCCGTGGCCAGCGCGTTTTCAATGGTGCGCCTGATCAGCCCGTGGACCCCGATTTCGACCCTCTCTGACAACACGCGCAATCATGCACGCGCGTCCGCCCAGCGTGAGACCAGTGGAGTGACCCAACCGGTCAGATAAAGCGGTAATTCGGAGCTTGACCTCGTCGATCTGCGCAAAGGGCCCCTCGACAGGTCTGATTCGACAGCTAGCGAGCCGCGATGCATTTGCCAAGCCCTAGCGGCAATTTCGTTACCAAAGAACCACAGCGCGTGGCCTTTTTGCAAGATCATGGCGGATTTCACTATTGAAACCCGCAGCTTGCGCGAGAATTGTGACAGCATCGGCCTGCGTGTGGCCGATTTCAAGAATGGCAGCACCCCCAGGATTCAGGAGATCACGGATTTGCGGGATGATTGCGCGATAATCGTCTAGCCCATCAGGCCCAGCGAAAAGCGCGCTGGCCGGCTCAAAACCGCGCACATCGAGATCAAGTTCTGCCTCCTGCTCGACATAGGGCGGATTGCACAGGATCAGATCAAAGTTGCCCAGGTCATCGCTCCAGCCCGGCTGGTGCCAGTTTCGAAGCGAGAACTCGATCCGGTCCGGCGCAACGCCCAGATTTATCGCATTGCGCCGCGCGATCTCCAGCGCGCCTTCAGAGGCATCAATCCCGATCCCGCTTTGAGCATTCAGTTCGAGCATCGCCGTCAGCAGCAGGCAGCCCGATCCGGTGCCGAGATCAAGCAAGCGCGCTGCCTTCGGCGTCTGTTCAAGCGCGGCCTCGATCAACGTCTCGCTGTCAGGGCGCGGGATCAACACGTCGGACGATACGGCAAAGGAGCGACCGTAGAATTCGGCGCTTCCAAGGATATAGGCGACAGGCTCATGCGCGGCGCGGCGGGCGACCAGTTCGTCAAAATGGTCGAGGTTGCCGATCAGCACTTCGTTCATGCCGCGCAGCAGCAGTTGCGATCGCGTGGTGCCGACCGCGTGGGCCATCAGCAATTCTGCGTCGAGGCGGGGGGTGTCGCTGCTTGCGGCGAGCCGCTCTGTCGCCTCGCGCAGCTTTTCGCGGACGGTCATTCCGCCCCCATTACTGACTCAAGGCCGCCAGCCGCTTGCCCTCATCCTCGGCGATCAGCGCGTCGACCACCTCGGCAAGGCCCGGCCCGGCAAGCACTTCCTCGAGCTTATGCAGCGTCAGCCCGATGCGGTGATCGGTCACGCGGCCTTGAGGGAAGTTGTAAGTGCGGATGCGTTCGGAGCGGTCGCCGCTGCCGACCATGGCCTTGCGTGCCTCCGCCTCAGCCCCTTGCGCCTCGTCGCGCATCTTTTCGTACAGGCGCGAACGCAGGACCTGCATCGCCTTTTCGCGGTTCTTGTGCTGGCTGCGGCCGTCCTGACACGTCACCACCAAACCGGTCGGCAAATGCGTGATGCGAACAGCGCTGTCGGTGGTGTTGACGTGCTGCCCACCTGCACCGCTGGCGCGATAGACGTCGATCGCCAGATCCTTGTCCTCGATCTGCACGTCAACCTCGTCGGGTTCGGGCAGAACTGCAACAGTTGCGGCGGAGGTGTGAATGCGCCCGCCGCTTTCGGTGACAGGGACGCGCTGCACGCGGTGGACGCCGCTTTCGAACTTCAACTTTGCGAAAACGCCCGTGCCGGTGACGTTGGCGACGATTTCCTTGAACCCGCCGACTTCGCTTGCGCTGATGCTCACCGGCTCGACCCGCCAGCCCTGTTCGGCGGCGAAGCGTTCGTACATGCGATAAAGATCGCCCGCGAACAGCGCCGCTTCATCGCCGCCGGTTCCGGCGCGGATTTCGAGCATGGCGGGTTTGCTGTCGGCACTGTCGCGCGGCAGCAGCGCAATGGCGAGCGCGCGCTCCCGTTCAGGCAGAGCCTCGCGCAGTTCCGCCAGCTCTTCTTCCGCCATCGCCTTCATTTCCGGGTCGGCGAGCATTTCTTCGAGCCCGGCGATTTCCTCGCGCATGGCCTTCACCTCGGCAGCGGCCTTTGCCACCGGCTCCAGCTCGGCATAGTCGCGGCTGGCCTTGACGAAGGCATCGCCCTCGAGCGTGCCGGACGCCATCCGAGCTTCGAGCTCGGCGAAGCGATGGGCGATCTGATCAAGGCGCGTGGCGGGGATTTGCATGGTTATTCTTCTCTACGTCATTCCCGCGCAGGCGGGAATCCAGCTTGTTTGGGTGACCGCCGCAGAGGGCAGCTGGATCCCCGCCTCCGCGGGGATGACGGGGGGCTAATACCCATCCTTCAGGAATTGAGACAGACGCGGATCAATTTCTGCGCCGGAATAACCGTAATATCCTTCGTCGTTTACGCGAAGGATGGCCTTAGGGTTTTGTCTTACCGCTTTGTCGTAACGCTTCTTTGGCGATCCGGACGCAACCATGTCTGCGACAAACCCGGACTTCCTTAGGTCGCATAGAAGAGCAGTCGCCGCTTGAAGGCCGGCATCATCTTCGACGAGCACCATGGCGTCTATCAGTCCTTCGGGCTTCTCCCCCACCAACATGGCCAGCCGCTCAATCCCCGCAGCCCAACCCACGGCAGGCGTCGGTGCCCCGCCAAGGCTCTCCATCAGCCCGTCATACCGCCCGCCACCCAGCACTGTGCTTTGCGAGCCGAGGCGCGAGGCTGCTTCGCTGCCTTCGTCGGGCACGAATTCGAAGGCGGTGTGGCGGTAGTAGTCGAGGCCGCGCACGAGGCTTTCGGCGCGCATCCACTTCACGCCTGCCGCATCAAGCCCGTCGGTCACTTGTTCGAAAAACGCCAGCGCCTCGTCCGACAGATATTGGTCAATCTTGGGCGCATCGGCGACAAACACGCGATCACGCGGGTCCTTGCTGTCGAGGATGCGCAGCGGGTTTTTCTCCAGCCGCTCCTGCGAATCCTCGGACAGATCGCCCTTAACCTTGCCGAAATAGTCGATCAGCCCGGCGCGCCACGCCTCGCGGCTGTCGGCATCGCCCAGCGTGTTGAGGTGCAGCGTCACGCCTTCGATCCCCAGTTCCTTGAGCAACTGGTCGGCCATCGCCAGCAGTTCGACATCGGCCTGCGGTTCGGCGGCGCCGATGATTTCGGCGTCGATCTGGTGGAACTGGCGATAGCGGCCCTTTTGCGGACGCTCGTAACGAAACAGCGGGCCGTGCGTCGCGACCTTCAGCGGCGCGTGTTGCTGCCAGCCATTCGTCAGGAAAGCGCGCGCGATCCCGGCGGTGAATTCCGGCCGCAGCGTCAGCGAATCCCCACCGCGATCCTCGAAGGAATACATTTCCTTCGATACCACATCGGTCGTCTCGCCGATTGCGCGGCTGAACACCTCGGTCTTTTCGAACACGGGCATTTCGACCCGGCGAAACCGGTACAGCTTGCGCACGCGTTCGAATGTCTCGACCACGAAGGCGAAGGCTTCCGCATCGGCGCCGAAAATGTCCTGGGTGCCGCGAATGGCTTTTGGCGTGTTCTTGCTCATGGCTGTCCTGTGTTTTGGGCGCAGTTAGGCTAAGGTCGACCTTGCCGCAATATCGAGAGGAAGCTATCGGCGCGTTCAAGCCTTTGGGAGAGGGGCACCAGACACAGACAGGAACCCCGTTTATGCGTATCGACAAGATCCCGACCGGCAACAATCCGCCCGACGACCTGAATGTCATCATCGAAGTTCCCACCGGGGGCGAGCCGGTGAAATACGAATTCGACAAGGAATCGGGCGCGCTGTTTGTGGACCGTATCCTGCACACGCCGATGCGGTATCCGGCGAACTACGGTTTTGTGCCCCACACCCTTTCGCCCGATGGCGACCCGCTGGACGCGCTGGTGATCGCCCGTTCGCCCTTCATTCCCGGATGCGTGGTGCGTTCACGCCCGATCGGCGTGCTCAACCTCGAAGACGAGCATGGCGGCGATGAAAAGCTCATCTGCGTGCCGGTAGACACGACTTTTCCGTATTATTCGGATGTCGGCGAAACGAAGGATCTGCCTTCAATTATCATGCAGCAGATCGAGCACTTCTTTACCCACTACAAGGATCTCGAAGCGGAAAAGTGGGTGCGTGTCGGCAAATGGGGTGACCGAGCAGAAGCACGCCAGATCGTGACGGAAGCGATTGAACGCGCTGCAAACGCCAAGGCTGCTGGCTAAAGGAGCGCCTTCAGAATGCCTGTGAGCGCGAGCGGCAGGCAGATCGCCATCATCCACAAACCGATGGCATCGCGGCGAAAGGCGGCGGCATAGTCCATGTCTGCCGCCTGTTCGTCCGAAAGCCCGGCCCAGCGTTTTTCGAACCAGCGGCATGCCGGAATGATGGCTGCGACAAGTATGATGAGCGCCATGTAGGGCAGGATCGAGGAGAAGCCCTGGCTGAGCGCCTTGACCGTCAGGAAAATCTGCAAGCCGGTGTAAACCAGCAGGGCGTAGGCGACATGGTCGCTCATCGATTTGCGCCAATCGCGCGCTCTTGCGGCCCCGTGGTGCTGGTGTGACAGCTCTTTCATCAATCCGCTCCCCAACGGTTTGTGTGTGGTGCGAGTATCTCAAAACCACCGATCCGTTGCAAGCATTGTAACCATAACGAAATATAGTTGCACAGCGCGCAACCGACGCGGCTCAAGCAGCGGGAAACATGCGGATTTCCCCGCGAGAGGGAAGGCTGCTCCAGATTTGTTGCAAAAATCTTGCCAAAATCGGCATGAAATCCACACAGTCGCCCTTTCATGAGACAGCCACTTTGCTAAGGCTTGTCTTGATGAGCGAGTCTACCTCTCTTGAAGAACCGGCAAGCGCTGTGAAGGGCGCACCCGCCGATGCTACCGCGCCGCTTCCGGATGGCGGCCTTGAAGTCATCTCGATCGCCAAGAGCTATGACAAGCGTGCGGTGCTGACCGACATTTCGCTCACCGTGGCGAAGGGCGAGGTGCTCGGCCTGCTTGGCCCCAATGGTGCGGGCAAGACGACCTGCTTCTATTCCATCATGGGTCTGGTGAAGCCCGATTCCGGGCGCATCCTGATGGATGGCGAGGACGTGACCAACCTGCCGATGTATCGGCGCGCAATTCTGGGGCTTGGCTATCTGCCGCAGGAAACCAGCATCTTTCGCGGCATGACCGTTGAACAGAACATCAATTGCGTGCTCGAAATGGTCGAACCCGATCCGCAGACGCGTGCGCAGGAACTGGAGCGGCTGCTGGGCGAATTCGGCCTGACCCGGCTGCGCGAAAGCCCGGCGATGGCGCTTTCGGGTGGTGAACGGCGGCGCTGCGAAATCGCGCGCGCGCTGGCGGCGAAACCTTCGATCATGCTGCTCGACGAGCCCTTCGCCGGGATCGATCCGCTTTCGATCAGCGATATCCGCGATCTTGTGAAGGACCTGAAGCGGCGCGGCATCGGCGTGCTGATCACCGATCACAACGTGCGCGAGACGCTCGATATCGTTGACCGCGCCTGCATCATATACGGCGGACAGGTGCTGTTTGCGGGCACGCCGCAGGCGCTGGTTGCGGACGAAAACGTAAAGCGGCTTTATCTCGGGGAGAGCTTTACGCTCTAGCGGTTGCTGCGATGGCTCTTGGTCCACGCCTCGATCTACGCCAATCGCAGCAATTGGTGATGACGCCGCAACTGCAGCAGGCGATCAAGCTGCTGGCGGCATCCAATCTCGAAATCGAAACCTTCATCGGCGACGCGCTGGAAGCCAATCCGCTGCTCGAGGCTGGCGCTTTGTCGCAGGATCGGGATGGTCCGGAAGGCGACGGCGACGACATACCCCGCGATGAATTCACCGCAGACCATCTGATTGCGCAGGGTCAGGGCGAAGGCGATGCGCCGCTCGATCTTGATCCTTCCTCGCTCGATACCGATCGCGACACGGGCGACGGAATGTCCGCATCCGACGCGGAATGGGGTAGCTCCACCCGGTCCGCAGGCGGCGAGGACTTGCCCGATCTGGCCGAGACCCGTGCCGGTGAAATATCGCTGAGCGCGCATCTCGAGGCGCAGATCGGCGCACTGGCGGTCAATCCCAAAGAGGCATTCTGCGCACGCCATATCGTCGGCCTGCTCGACGATGCCGGCTATCTGTCGGCCGATCTGCGCGAGATCGCCTATGATCTTGGCATCACACTGGACGAGGCCGAGGATGCGCTCACCGTGGTCCAGATGTGCGATCCCAGCGGAGTGGGTGCGCGCAGCCTTGCCGAATGCCTCGAAATCCAGGCGCGCGAGGCAAACCGCTATGATCCCTGCATGGCCGCGCTGCTGGACAATCTCGAATTGCTGGCCAAGGGCGAAGTCGCCCGGCTGAAGCGATTGTGCAATGTCGATGACGAGGATTTCGCCGACATGCTGCGTGAATTGCGCAGTTACGATCCCAAGCCCGGCCTCGCATTCCTTCCCTCTTCCGCCGAGGCGGTGATCCCCGATGTGCTGCTGGCCACCAACGCAGCCGGAGGATGGGACATCACGCTCAACGAAGAAACGCTGCCACGCCTGATCGTCAATCGCAGTTATTACGTGGAACTGAGCGCGGGCTGCCCCGATCCCGAAGCGCAAAACTGGCTCAAGGAAAAACTCGCTGATGCGCATTGGCTGATCCGCGCGCTCGACCAGCGGCAAAAGACGATCCTGAAGACCGCTGCCGAAATAGTGAAGCAGCAGGACGGCTTCTTCCGCCACGGTGTATCGCATCTTCGCCCGCTGACGCTGCGCGAGGTGGCTGAGAAGATCGAGATGCACGAAAGCACCGTCAGCCGGGTGACCAGTAACAAATATCTGCATTGCGAACGCGGCTGTTTTGAATTGAAGTATTTCTTCACCAGCGGCGTTGGATCGAGCGATGGAGAAGGTGCGTCGTCCGAAGCGATCAAGGCGCGGATCAGGGCGCTGATCGACGCTGAAGACCCTAAGAAGGTGCTGTCCGACCAAAAGCTGGTCGACCTGCTGCAGGAGGAAGGCTTCGACCTCGCCCGGCGCACGGTGGCGAAATATCGCGAAGCTATCGGCCTTGGCTCAAGTGCCGAGCGACGGCGGCAGAAGAAGCTCAAGTCCCTCTGATCTGCACCGTGAAGAAGCCTGCGCGGCGACAGATCCGGCTAGGTAGAAACCCCCGCGACTCGTGGAGTCAGGCCGGTTTACGCTAAATTAACCTTTTCCGTTCAGACCTTGTGTGGTTAATACAAGGCAACACCTCTTAGCGAGGGGTTACCGCACTGAACATGTCCACCATGTGGGGCAACTAGGGGACCAGCAATGCGAGTGCTGTTGATTGAGGACGAGCCGACAACCGCGAAGGCTATCGAGCTCATGCTCACTACCGAAGGATTTAACGTCTATTCGACCGATCTCGGCGAAGAAGGCCTCGATCTGGGCAAGCTGTATGATTACGACATCATCCTGCTCGACCTGAACCTGCCGGATATGCATGGCTATGACGTGCTCAAGAAGCTGCGCGTTGCCAAGGTGCAGACTCCGGTCCTCATCCTTTCGGGTATCGCCGAAATGGACAGCAAGATCCGCTCGTTCGGCTTTGGCGCCGACGACTACGTGACGAAGCCCTTCCACCGCGAAGAGCTGGTCGCCCGCATTCACGCCGTGGTGCGTCGTTCGAAGGGCCACAGCCAGTCGATCATCCGCACCGGCAAGCTGGCAGTCAACCTCGATGCGAAAACCGTCGAAGTCGACGGCGCCCGCGTCCACCTCACCGGCAAGGAATATGCGATGCTCGAGCTGCTCTCGCTTCGCAAGGGTACCACGCTGACCAAGGAAATGTTCCTCAACCACCTGTATGGCGGGATGGATGAGCCGGAACTGAAGATCATCGACGTCTTCATCTGCAAGCTGCGCAAGAAATTGAGCCATGCTTGCGGCGGTGAAAACTATATCGAAACCGTCTGGGGCCGCGGATACGTGCTGCGCGATCCGGGCGAAGAGGCCGAAGCCGCTTAAGCGCGAAAGCCAGTCACAAACTCAGAGAATGCCCGGTCGCCGAATGGCAGCCGGGCATTCTGGTTTCTAGGTCAATGCTTCTCGAAGACCGGGCCGAAATCGCCGCCGCTCGGTTCCTGGAACAACTTGAGGTCAAATTCGGGCAGGATCGCCAGCAGGTGATCGAAAATATCGGCCTGAATGCCCTCGTAGATGCCCCAGGACGTGGTGTTGGTGAAACAATAGACTTCCAGCGGAATGCCCTGCGGACCCGGCGGCAGCTGTCGCACCATCAGGGTGAAATCCCTGGAAATGCTCGGATGCCATTCGAGATAGGCGGCGATGTAAGCGCGCAGCGTGCCGAGATTGGTCAGGCGCCGCGCGTTCACGGGCGCATCCTCGCCTGAAAGCTCGCGCGCGTTCCATTCGGCAATCTCTTCGCGCTTGGCGGCGAGGTACTGCTTGAGCATCTTGAACTTCTTGAGTTCAATGACTTCCTCATCGCTGAGGAACCGTACAGTGTTCTGGTCGATGATAAGCGAACGCTTGATCCTGCGCCCGCCGCTCTCGCTCATTCCACGCCAGTTCTGGTAGGAATCCGATACCAGCCGGTGCGTGGGGATGGTGACGATCGTCTTGTCGAAATTCTGCACCTTCACCGTGTGCAGTGAAATGTCGATCACATCGCCATCGGCGCCCATGCTGGGCATGGTGATCCAGTCGCCCACGCGCAGCATGTCCTGCGTGGTCAGCTGAACGCTGGCGACAAGGCTCAGGATCGTATCCTTGAACACCAGCAGCAGCACCGCCGTGATCGCGCCCAGCCCTGACAAAAGCAGCAGCGGTGACTGGTCGATCAGCACCGAGATCAGGATGATCGCGGCGCCGCACAGAACGAGGATCTTCACAACCTGGACAAAGCCCTTGATCGGGCGGTTCTTCGATCGCGGGAGACGTTCGTAAAGCTCGTTGGCGTAGGTCAGCGCCTTGACGATGGCCATCGCCACCGAAATCACGATCAGCGCCTGCGCGGTGTTACGCACGACGGTGTAGACTTCTTCCGGGAGGTTCGGGACGAGCGTGATCCCCCGCGAAATCACCATCAGCGGAGCAGCCGTAGCGAGCCAGGCCGCTGCCTTGTCGATCGTCTTGCTCTTGCGATCAAGGTAAGGTGCGGCGAGCCGCAAGATCACATGTTTGAGCACGTAGTTGAGAGCCAGCGCGGCTGCGGCGAGCAGAGCAAGGCCGATCAGGGACTGAAGCCAGAGCGGCTGGGCGTGGAAAGTGGCGGAGAGTTCTTCCATGTCTGCCCCGCGTTATAGGGATGCATCGGCAGCCCTCAACCCGCAGGCCGATTATTCTTGGCTGGACAAGCCCTGCCCTGCGCGACTAGCGCCTCGCGCCATGACAGCATTCAAGGAAGGCGATCCCACCACGCTCAGCCGGTTGTACGGACGCAGCCAGGGCAAGCCCTTGCGCGCGCGGCAACAAGGGCTGGTTGATCGATTGCTCCCGCAAATCTCGGTTCCGGAAGAGGGCCCGGTCACGGCACAGGCGCTGTTCGGGGAAGATTGCCCGCTGCATTTCGAGATCGGCTTTGGTGGCGGCGAACATCTCGCCTATCGCGCCGATCTCCTGCCCAATCATGGCTTCATCGGCGCCGAACCATTCCTCAACGGCGTCGCTCAGGCGTTGACCCATGTGGAGGAACAGCGGCTCGCCAATGTCAGGATCCATCATGGAGACGCGCTCGAAGTGCTGCGGCGGGTGCCGGATGGCGGGCTGACGATGCTGTACCTGCTGCATCCCGATCCGTGGCCAAAAGCCAAGCACGCCAAGCGGCGGATGATGAATGACGGGCCCGTGCAGATGTTCGCGGACAAGCTGAAACCCGGCGGTGAATTCCGGTTCGGCACCGATCATCCGGTCTATGTGCGCCACGCGCTGATGGTGATGCAGCGGCATACCGACAAGTTCGAATGGGTCGTCGATGGCCCATCAAGCTGGCAGAACCGGCCAAGCGGCTGGTGCGAAACCCGTTACGAGCACAAGGCGCGCACCGTGTTCGGTCATGAGGTCTGGTACTTCAGGTTCCGTCGACGTTGATTAGTCGCTCGGACAAGGGCTAACCTCCGCCAAACAGGCAAGGCGGGCCCCCTCAATGACATCACGTAGACAATTTCTGGGCGGGCTGGCGATAGCGGCAGGAACGCTCACCGCGTGCAATGAATTGGTTTCAGGTGAGGGGACAAGTCAATCCCGGGCTCAATCTCCGGGCGCTACGCCACTCAACGCCGAGGCGCTTGAAGATGCGCTCGTCGGCAGCTCCTATCTCGGCACTGGCGGTGGTGGCAGCCTTTCGGAAGCCCGCGAGCTGATTGCCAAGGATTTGGCAGCCGGTTTGGCATTCACCACGCTGTCGGTTGGCGATCTGGCCGATAGCGACCGGGTGGCATGTCCTTACGGCCTCGCCAGCCTTGCCCCTACCAGCCCGGAAATGCAGGAACGGCTCGACGCGATCGGCGAAACGGCCGAGCCTGTGCAACTCGCCTTCGAGACGCTGGAACGGCATATCGGCCAAAAATTCGCGGCCGTGATTCTTGGCGAGATCGGTCCGCTGAGTCTTGCCGAAGGGCTTTCAATTGCTGCCCGGCTCGGCGTTCCCTCGCTTGATGCCGATACGGTCGGCCGCGCCGTGCCCGAAATCAACCAGCATTCGGTCAAAGTCGCGGGCATTCCGCTGACACCGATTGGCGCGGCGACGCCATTTGGCGATGAATTGGTTATAGGCAAGCTTGGCGACCCCACCAGAGCCGAAGACATCCTGCGCAGTATCGCCGTGGCGAGCGAGGTTTGTGGTGTGGCCGACAGCCCGATCACCGGCGCTCAGGCGAAAACAAAGGGAACGCTTGTCACAGGAAGCCTCACGCTGGCCCGCAGTATCGGGGCCGCAGTGCGCACGGCAAAATCTGCCGGCTCGGACCCGGTCGAGGCCGCTCGCGCTGCCGGTGACGGCTACTTGCTGTTCACCGGGCGAATCGCCGATTTCGATTGGCGCGACGAAGACGGTTTCCTTGTCGGCAATCTGAAGATCAAGGGCACCGGCGAATTCGCCGGCCAGTCATTCGAAACCGACTACAAGAATGAACACCTGATCGCACGGCGCAACGGAATGGTCGTTGCCACCTGCCCTGATTTGATAACGGTGATCGATCTGACGTCCCATGACGGCATCAACAATCCCGATTTCGCACTGGGCCAATCAGTTGCCGTACTCGCTTTCCGCTGCGATCCGCTGTGGCGCAGCGATGCCGGACTTGCCGTCTTCGGCCCGCGATATTTTGGCTATGACGTCGACTATGTGCCGGTGGAAGACCGGCTAAGCTGATCAGCCAACCACCCCCGCGCTCGACAGAACCGCGAGCGTCAGCACGTCTGGTGCGGCAGCCGTCATCGGCACGATCTGCACCGGCTTCTCCATCCCGATCAGCATCGGGCCGATCGTAGTGTTCGAACCCAGTTCGCGCAGCAGCTTGGCCGAAAGATTGGCCGATTGCAGGCCCGGCATGATCAGTACGTTGGCCGGCGCCGACAGGCGGCTGAAGGGATAGAGGCTCATCACCCGAGGGTTGAGCGCCGCATCCGGGGCCATTTCGCCTTCATATTCGAAATCGCAGCCGTCGCGGTCAAGGATCGCCACAGCATCGCGGATGTTGCTGAGCCATTGGCCCGAAGGGTTGCCGAATGTCGAATAGGACAGGAAAGCAACGCGCGGTTCGTGGCCCATGCGGCGGGCGACGGCGGCGGTTTCCTTCGCGATATAGGCGAGCTCCTCGGAATTGGGGCGCTCGTTGATGGTGGTATCGGCAAGGAAGGTCGTGTGGTTCTTACCGATCATCATGTGGATGCCGAACGGCAAGGCGTCGGGCTTCTTGTCGAGCACAAGGTTCACTTCGCGCACGGTCTGGGCATAGGTGCGGGTCACGCCCGATATCATGCCGTCACCGTGGCCCAGCGCCACCAGCAGGGCGGCAAAGACGTTGCGTTCCTGATTGACCATGCGGCGCACGTCGCGCTCGGTATAGCCGCGCCGCTGAAGCCGCTTGTACAGATAGTCGACCATGGCGGGCACATATTCGCTATCCGCCGAGTTCTGGATTTCGAAGCTGCCCGGATCGGACACGGAAAGCTGGTGCAGCTTGTCCATCACCGCCTTGGTGCGCCCGACCAGAATCGGTGTGCCATAGCCGAAGTCGCGGAACTGGATCGCGGCGCGCAGCACCACTTCCTCTTCCGCTTCGGCAAAAACCATCCGCTTGGGGCTGGCCTTGGCTTCGTTGTAGACGCCGGTCAGCACCGCCGTTGTCGGGTTGAGGCGCGATTTGAGCTGGTGGCGATATTCGTCGAGATCGGCAATCGGAGCCTTCGCCACTCCGGAATCCATCGCAGCCTTGGCCACAGCCGAGGACACGACCTCGATCAGGCGCGGGTCGAAAGGCGCGGGGATGATGTAGTCCGTCCCGAATTTCTGGTTCTTGCCATAGGCGCTCGCCACTTCTTCCGGCACGCGTTCGCGCGCGAGTTCGGCGATGGCGGTGGCTGCGGCAACCTTCATTTCCTCGTTGATCGTCGTCGCCTGCACGTCGAGCGCGCCGCGGAAGATGAACGGGAAGCCTAGGACGTTGTTGACCTGGTTGGGGAAGTCGCTGCGCCCGGTGGCGATGATCGCGTCAGGGCGAACGGCCTTGGCCTCGTCCGGCATGATTTCCGGGGTCGGGTTGGCCATGGCGAAGATGATCGGCTTGTCCGCCATCTCCGCGACCCATTCGGGCTTGAGCGCGCCGGCGGCGGAAAGGCCGAGGAAGATGTCCGCACCCTTCAATGCTTCTTCGAGGCTGGTCGCATCGGTGGCGACGGCATGCGCGCTCTTCCACTGGTCAACCCCGTCGCGGCCTCGCGTGATCGGACCGGAACGGTCGCACATGATCACGTTCTCGTGCCGCACGCCCATCGCCTTGATCAACGCGGTACAGGCGATCGCGGCGGCGCCTGCACCATTCACGACGACCTTCACGTCCTCGATCTTGCGATCGGTGAGGTAACAGGCGTTGAGCAGACCGGCGGCGGTGATGATCGCCGTACCGTGCTGGTCATCATGCATGATCGGAATGTTCATCTTTTCGCGCAGAGCGGCTTCGATGATGAAGCATTCCGGTGCCTTGATATCCTCAAGGTTGATCCCGCCAAAGCTCGGCTCCATCAGCGCGACAGCATCGATGAAAGCCTGCGGATCTTCGGTGTTCAGCTCGATATCGATCGAATCGACATCGGCGAAGCGTTTGAACAGCACTGCCTTGCCTTCCATCACCGGCTTCGACGCAAGCGCGCCAAGGTTGCCGAGGCCGAGGATGGCAGTTCCGTTAGAAATCACCGCGACGAGATTGGCCTTGGCGGTGTAGCGCGCAGCCAGCGAAGGTTCTTCGGCAATTGCCTGCACCGGCACAGCAACGCCGGGCGAATAGGCAAGGCTGAGATCACGCTGCGAGGTCATCGGCTTGGTCGCGACGATCTCGATCTTACCGGGCCTGCCGGTTTCGTGATAAAAAAGCGCCTCGCGGCTGGTGAAGCCGCCCTTCGGTTCGTCCGCCATCAAATTACCCCCAACGCGTCTGGTAAAAGCTATTCCCGCTGACTTAGCTTGCGTTGGTGACAGATGATAGAGGCCAAAGTGCGTTGAAAAGGCTCCACGCTCCCTTTCCGAATCATCCGCGCCATCGCTAGTCGGTAGAAATGGCCGCTGCCGCATCCTCAAAGCCCACTCCGATGATGGAGCAGTATCTCGCCCTCAAGCGCGAGGCAGGGGGATCGCTGCTGTTCTACCGCATGGGCGATTTCTTCGAATTGTTCTTCGAAGACGCGAAGATCGCTTCCGAAATCCTCGACATCGCGCTGACATCGCGCGGCGAGCATGCGGGTGAGCCGGTCGCGATGTGCGGCGTGCCGGTGCATTCGGCGGAAGGATATCTCGCACGGTTGATCAAGGCGGGGCAGCGCGTTGCCATTGCCGAACAGGTGGAGACACCAGACGAAGCCAAGGCGCGCGCCAAACGCGAAGGAAAGCCGTCGTCCAAGGCGCTGGTGGCGCGCGACATCGTCCGCTTCGTCACCGCCGGAACGCTGACCGAAGAGGCCCTGCTCGAACCACGGCGGGCCAATGTGCTGGTGGCGCTGGCCGAGGTGCGCGGCGCGATCGGCATCGCCAGCTGCGACATTTCGACAGGCGCGATGGCGCTTGAGGAATGCACGTCGCAAATGCTGAGCGCCGAACTCGCGCGGCTCCATGCGACGGAAGTGATCGTTCCCGAAGGCTGGGAGCATGGGCCAGACGAAAATGTGCCGCATGATTGCGGTGCCTTTTCAAGCGACGCCGGAAGCGAGCGCCTGTGCGCGGTGCACGGGGTGGCGACGCTCGACGGATTTGGCGAATTCTCGCGCGCAATGCTGGCGGCAGCGGGCGGGCTGATCGGCTATCTGGATCATGTCGGTCGCGGCAAGCTACCGCTGCTGCTCCCTCCCCGGCTTCGCGCCAATGCATCAAGCATGGCAATGGACGAAGCAACGCGCGGCAGCCTCGAAATCCTCGAAAGCCAAAACGGCAGTCGTGCAGGCAGCCTTGTTGCCGCGCTTGACCGGTGCTCGACGGGCGCCGGATCGCGATTGCTGGCAGAGGACCTCTCAGCCCCGCTGCTTGATCGCCACTTGATCGAAGAACGGCTCGCGCTGGTGCAGTTCTGGCGTGATCGGCCGATAGAGCGCGCGAATTTGCGCGATGTCTTGCGCGCATTGCCCGATATCGGTCGCGCACTGGGCCGGATTGTCGCCGGACGCGGCAGCCCGCGCGATCTGGGGCAGATCAGGGACGGACTCGGCGAAGCGGCGCGAATCCACGACTGGCTGACGCGCGAGGCAGACCGCCCGGCTTTGCTCGATGCGCTCTTGCCGCGGCTTGCCGGGCATGGGGCGCTCATCGACTTGCTGGCGCGCGCGCTCGTCGCTTCACCTCCGACCGAACGCGGCAATGGCGGCTATATTGCCCCCGGCTATGACGCGAGCCTAGATGAACTGCGCGACATATCGGGCAATGCCCGCCGCGCGATTGCGGCGATGGAGGCGCGCTATCGCGACGAAACCGGCATCGCCGCGCTCAAGATCAAGCACAACGGCGTGCTCGGCTATTTCATCGAAGTGCCCAGCCGCCATGGCGACGCGCTGATGGCGCCCGACAGCGGCTTTACCCATCGGCAGACCATGGCCGGGGCGGTGCGATTCAATTCGCTGGCCCTGCACGAGGAGGCCTCGCGCATTGCCGAAGCAGGTGGCCACGCGCTTGCCGCCGAGGAATCCCACTTTGAGGAACTGGTCGGCGAAGTGCATACCGCGCGGGAAAGGATCGCCGCCACAGCAGCGGCGCTTGCTAGACTTGATGTGGCGGCGGGGAATGCCGAACGCGCAGCGCAAGGCGACTGGGCGCGCCCCGAGATCGTCGACAGTGCGCAACTGGAAATCGTCGGCGGGCGGCATCCCGTGGTCGAGGCCGCGCTGGCAAAAACAGGCGAAAGGTTCATCGCCAATTCCTGCACACTCGCCCCCGATGATCGCCTGTGGCTGATCGGCGGCCCGAACATGGGCGGCAAATCGACCTTCCTGCGCCAGAACGCGCTGATCGTGGTCATGGCACAGGCGGGATGCTTCGTTCCAGCCAGCGCGGCGCGGATCGGGCTGGTTGATCGCCTGTTCAGCCGTGTCGGCGCATCCGACAATCTGGCGCGGGGCCGGTCGACCTTCATGGTCGAAATGGTGGAAACCGCCGCGATCCTTGCCCAGGCGACCAAGCGCAGTTTTGTCATCCTCGACGAGGTGGGCCGGGGAACCTCCACCTACGACGGGCTGGCTCTTGCCTGGGCGGTGGTGGAGGCGGTGCATTCGCGGATCGCGTGCCGATGCCTGTTCGCGACCCACTATCATGAACTCGCCCGCCTGGCGGACAGTTGCGACAGCCTATCGCTGCACCATGTGCGGGCGCGCGAGTGGAAGGGCGATCTGGTGCTGCTGCACGAACTGGCCGAAGGGCCGGCGGATCGTTCCTACGGGCTTGCCGTGGCCAAGCTGGCCGGCATTCCCGCACCCGTGGTGCAACGGGCACGGCAGGTGCTGACCAAGCTTGAACAGGCACGCAGCGAAACTGGCGGGCTTGCCGCGGGGCTCGGCGAATTGCCGCTGTTCGCTGCCGCCGCCGCGCCGGAACCGGAGCAAGGCCCCGAAGACGTTCTGGCGGAGCGACTGCGCACGACCGATCTCGATGCGCTTTCGCCGCGCGATGCGCTCGATCTGCTTTATGAGCTCAAGCGCACCCTCGATTGAACGCAATCGGCGGGCCACGGCTGCACCAAAACTTAACCCTCTTGCTGCTATCGCTGCGGCCATGTCGAAAGGGCTCCTTACCAATCCGAAAACCATGCTCGGCATTGCCGCTGCAGTTGTCATCATGGCTGTTGCGGCGACTGCCGGCCTGAACTCCTTCGTGTCGGAAGAAGATGAGGCTCCCGTTGCAGTGGCAGCGGTTGAAGAGCCAAAGGCAGTGGACGAACCGGTGCAGGCATCGGGCTGGGACAACGACGCAGGTCTCGGCGATGACTGGGGTGCAGCCGATCAATCGGCCAGTGGCGATTCCGGCGGATGGGGCGATGCGGCGATGGGAGTGCCCAATGCTTCGCAGCCGACCTTCGGCAGCTTCAAGCCTGAAGAATCAGAAGCAATCGATAGCGGCGGAGCCGTTTCGGGCGGTGGCCCGCCCCCAGGCGCCAATGTGACCCGCTCGTCGTCGTCCGGCCAGATCATTTCGGGCGCAGCTGAAGGCGCCCCGCCAATCGGGGCTCCCGGCGGCGCTCCAGGCTAAAGCGCATCAGCGCGTGGGGACGGGTGCCTCACCCGAATAATCGTAAAATCCGCGCCCGGTCTTGCGGCCAAGCCAGCCGGCTTCGACATATTTCACCAGCAGCGGCGCGGGGCGATACTTGCTGTCGCGAGTGGTCTTGTAGAGCACCTTGATGATGTCGAGGCAGGTATCCAGCCCGACGAAATCGGCCAGTTGCAGCGGCCCCATCGGGTGATTGAGTCCAAGCCGGCAGCCCTTGTCGATGTCTTCGATGCCAGCCGTCGACTGGCCAAGTACGAAGACCGCTTCGTTGATCATCGGCAGAAGGATGCGGTTGACGACGAAGCCGGGTTCGTCCTGGCTCAGCACCACTTCCTTGCCCAGTCCCTTGGCGAAAGTCGTAACCCTATCAGTCGTCACCTGCGCGGTGGCAAGGCCGGGGATAACCTCGATCAAACCCATGACGGGGACGGGGTTGAAAAAGTGCAGCCCGATGAAACGCTCCGGATCGGGCGAATGGTTCGCCATCCGGGTAATCGGGATCGAGGAAGTGTTCGATGCCATGATAGCGGTAGAGCCGAGCACCTTGCCCGCTGCCTCGAAAATCCGGAGCTTGATCTCTTCCTTCTCGGTCGCGGCTTCAATGATCAGGTCGGCGTCTGCCATCGGCGAATAATCCGCGACGGGAGTGACCTTGGCGAGCAGCGCTTCGGCCGCGTCAGCTTCGATCTTGCCGCGTCCGACCAGCTTGGTCACAGCCTGTTCGATCTTGCCCTTGCCTGCCTCGGCGGTGGCGAGATCGATGTCGGAAAGCATCACTCGCATGCCATGCGCAGCGACGGTCTGGGCGATGCCCGTCCCCATCTGTCCGGCCCCGATAACGGCGATGTTCCGCATGGCAACAATCCTTTCGCAAGTGCAACAACGCGCGCTCACTAGCGGGGAAGCGCGGGTCTGACTAGCGGTTAGCGCCCGGCACCCATTTTATGTCGGCCTTGCCCGCGTCATTGGCCGCGCGACCAAGCACGAACAGGTAGTCCGATAGCCGGTTGATATATTGCAGCGCCGCCGGATTGATACGGTCAGCCGCAGCGAGAGCGGCCATTGCCCGTTCGGCGCGGCGCGATGCGGTGCGGGCCAGATGCAGGCGCGCGGCTGCCTCGGTCCCGCCGGGCAGGATGAAGCTGGTCAGCGGCTCTAGCACCTCGGTCAAAGCGTCGATCCGCGCTTCCAGCCAATCGACCTGCGTAGGCACGATCCGCAGCACCATTTCCGAGGGGGCGAAGTCATCGTCGTCCTCAGCCGGAGTGGCGAGATCGGCACCGAGATCGAAAAGATCGTTCTGGATGCGAAACACCGCATCGCGCGCCTCTCCGTCCAATTCGCGCAAGGCGAAACCCAACGCCGAATTCGCTTCATCGACCGCGCCGATCGCCTCCATCCGGACCGCGTGCTTGAGCAGGCGCGATCCGTCGACGAGGCCCGTCGTGCCGTCATCGCCGGTGCGGGTGTAGATCTTGTTCAGTTTGACCATGGCGAGGCCCTATGGCGCAGAGGACGCCCGTGCGTCTAGCTGCTTGCAACGAGCGCGATCACCGCGACCACCACGACGGCGGCGAATTGATACTTGATGCGCGCGAACATCGCCTTGTTCTGCATGAGCTGCATGTCGGTGACGGTTTCGCCTTCGCCTGTCTCAAGGTCGATCTTGGTCGTCTTGAGAAAGGCGATGATGCCGCGCACCAGCGAGACGACCACCATGATCACGAGGATCGCGAGCACCGGGATGAGGATGTAGTTCATGACAGTCTAAATGGCCTCATCCTTGCGAAGTTCCACCCCCAATTATGTGCAACCGCAGTTGCTGTGCAAGCATCAGTCCGTCTTCCCCTGCTTCGCGCCGCGCAGCGAGTGGAGGAGAGCCGCGCCGTTTGGCGAGCTTTTCGCCTTCCTCGTCAAGCAACAGCGGATGGTGGTGCCAGCGCGGCACCGGCAGGTCGAACAGCGCCTGAAGCACGCGGTGGACATGGGTGCAGGCGAACAGGTCAGCCCCGCGCGTCACCAGAGTGACCCCATCCGCTGCATCGTCCAGCGTTACGGCAAGATGATAGCTTGCGGGCAAATCCTTCCGCAGCAGCACCACATCGCCAAGCTGGCAAAGATCGACCGGGGTCGTCCCGGCCAGCTCATCCTCCCACGCCAGAGGCCCCGTCTGCTCCAGTGCCGCTGCCGCATCCAGCCGCCACGCGGGTGGACGAGCAGGATCAGGCGCAGTGCGCTTGCAGGTGCCGGGATAGATCAACCCGTCGGAGCCCATCCGCGCCCCGGCTGCCTCGATTTCCTTGCGCGTGCAGGTGCAGGGATAAAGCAGCCCTATCGCCTTCAGCCGTTCAGCCGCTGCGACATAGCCTTCGATCCGGGTCGATTGCGCGGGCACTTCCTCCCACTCCAACCCCAGCCATTCCAGATCGCAGCGGAATTCATCGGCGTATTCCGGGCGGGACCGCGGCCCGTCGATATCCTCGATTCTGAGCAGGAAACGACCGCCCGCGTCCTTTGCCAGATCATGCGCGACAATCGCCGACAGGGCATGGCCCAGATGCAGCTGCCCGTTGGGACTGGGCGCGAACCGGGTCACGATTGGAGCGGCATCAGACATGCCCTGCCCAATGCCACAGGACATATCATTGCGCTATCCACAGCTTCTCAACAGCCTGTCCCTGTGGATATGCCGGGTGTAACGGCTTTGACTCTTTTCCTTGTCACGGCATGTTCCATTCAATCAGGGAGGAACAGCAAACGTGTTTCAAGCCGAACTGATAGAAAAGGCCGCGCGGTTCCGCAGTGCCGAGCATGATCCGACATCCAATCTGTCGGCTTGCCCTGCGCTTGTGCTGAATGCCGATTACACCCCGCTGTCCTATTACCCTTTGAGCCTGTGGCCCTGGCAGACTGCGATCAAGGCAGTGTTCCTTGATCGGGTGGATATCGTCGCAAGCTATGACCGCGAAGTGCATTCGCCCAGCCTAGACATGAAGATCCCGAGCGTGATCGCGCTGCGTCAGTATGTGAAGCAGAGCGAATTTCCCGCTTTCACCCGCTTCAACGTGTTCCTGCGCGATCGCTTTCAGTGTCAGTATTGCGGCAGCCACGAAAACCTGACTTTCGATCACGTGATCCCGCGCCGACTTGGCGGGCGCACCACGTGGGAAAACATCATCACCGCCTGCGGCCCGTGCAACATGAAGAAGGGCGGCCGCACGCCGTCACAGGCGCATATGCCGGTGCAGATGAAGCCGATCCGCCCGACCAGCTGGCAGTTGCAGCAGCACGGCAAGCTGTTCCCGCCCAATTACCTGCACGAAACGTGGCGGGACTGGCTTTACTGGGATATCGAGCTGGAAGCGTAGAGCCTGTCAGCTGGCCGAATTGGCCACCATATCCTGTTGCAAGGTGCGCCCGGCCAGCAGGTAATGCAGCGCCGCCCAGCCATAGCCGCAGACAAAGATCACGATCGACCATTGCAGTCCCCGCGCCTCGGCACTGGAGCAGGCTTCGAGCGTGGTAAGGCTGGCCGCGTCGAGCAGCGCCCTTGCATCGGGTACAAGCGCCAGCAGCGGCTGGCACGCTTCCAGCGTCAGACCCATGCCATAGCCGCTGAGGAACACCGTCTTCAGGAATGTCGACAATATCCCGATCAGCGGCGGACCCAGTCCGTAGCCGAGCAGATTGACGACAAACAGCGTGATCGCCACCGATGTCGCGCGCATCCGGCTGTCAACGACGCCGCCCGACACCGCATACATCGGGCCGAGATAGAAATAGTGGATCATCGCCGCGATCATCAGCGGAGGCATCGCCAGCCACAGATTGTCCACCAGAAACCCGAAGGCATAGAGCGGGACCGAAGCCGCCATGCCGATTGCCGGGAGCCATGCCAGCGCCTTGGGATGGCGTTGTGACATCCTGTCGGCCAGCCAGCCCGAACTGAACACGCCCAGCGCCGCCATCACCCCCAGAATGATCCCGAACAGCAGCGACGCCGTCTGGATCGAAAGGCCGTGGGTGCGGATCAGGAAAGAGGTGGTGAACTGCCCCACGCCATAGCCGACGAACGATGCCAGCATCGCCCCCATAACGACATGGCGATAGGCCGGCTTCTTGATCAGGACGGCCAGGGCTTCGCTGAAACTCGCTTTTTCGAGGCCCTGCAACGATGCCGGATCGGTGTAGCCACGCGGCGGTTCCTTGATTGTGCGCCAGACAATCAGCGACAGCAGCACACCCGGAACCCCCACCACGACAAACGCCACCCGCCAGCCTTCGACCTGGCTCCAGTCGAGATTGCCGAACAAAAAACCGATGCCGATTGCGTTGACGAAATTGCCGAATTCGGCTCCGTCCAGACCCGCCAACTGCCCTCCGAAGATCGAAGCGAACATACCGCCCAGCGGAACGCCGAGGGCATAGATCGAAACCGCCGTGGCCCGCCGCGACGGCTTGAAGTAATCGGCGATCAGCGATTGCGCAGGCGGAGTGCAGCCGGCCTCGCCAATGCTGACGCCCACGCGAAACAGGAACAGCATCAGGAACGACATGGCGAAGCCGCACAGCGCGGTGAACAGGCTCCATATGGCAACAGCCCAGGCGATTATCGCCACCCGGTTGTAACGCTCCGCGCCGCGCGCGATCGGAATGCCGAGGAAGGTGTAAAGCACCGCGAACGCAGGCCCGCCGAGCAGCCCCATCTGCCAATCCTCCAGCCCGAAGCTCAGTTTGATTGGCTCTGTCAGGATGTTGACGATGGTGCGATCGATGAAGTTGAAGATGTAGACGACCAGCAACGCCCCGAGGACATAGGATCGATAGGCAGGCGTTCCAAAACCTTCGGATGCAGGATGCGCCTGCGCGGGCGCTTCCACCGTCGAATCAGCCATAACTCTCCCATGCGCGATTCTCATGCCGGGGTGGGCCGGAACAATTCCCGGTCGCCGCATGGCTGCGCTGCGCACACTCTCTAGCCTTTCGCGTTCCGCGTAAAGCCTTCCGAATGCAGATGGCGCAAAACTCGGCGGGACTCGGTTTTCCGGGATATTGAACTGGAAGCTTGATAATCCGGCCTTCCGGGACGAGGCTGATCAAATGATCACTCTCATTCTGGCCGTTGCGCTGATCGCAGCGACGATCTTCATCCATTATGAAACCCTGCGGCTCGCATCGCTGGGCGCAACCGATCTCAACGTAAGGCCCCGGATGCGCATGGTGATGATGCTGAGCGCAGCCATGCTATCGCACATCATCCACATTGCGCTCTACGCTGCGGGTTACTTGCTGCTCGAACACAATTTCGAACTCGGAACCATCGCCGGGCAGACGGCGGGCATTTACGACGACGCGTTCTATTTTTCGATCACAAGCTACACCACGCTGGGTATCGGGGACATCTATCCCAGCGGTCAGATAAGATTGTTGAGCGGAATCGAGGCGCTGAACGGTCTGGTGATGATCACCTGGACCGCATCCATGACCTATCTCCACATGGAAAGATACTGGAACCGCGACACCGGTAACTGACGTAGTTGGTTTTACGTAACCGCCGCCCGCTGGCGGAATTCCGGGCGGCGCCATTCGTCGCTTGCAAGCACTTCAGACAGGTGGCGCGCGGCATCGGCAATGTCGGCAAACCGCAGATAGGCGGGCGCAAATCCCAGACGCAGGATGTCAGGCGCACGGAAATCGCCGATCACGCCGCGCACGATCAGAGCCTGACAGATGGCATAGGCATCCGGGTGGTGGAAACTCAATTGGCTGCCGCGCCGGTCGCTTTGGGCGGGGGAAACCAGTTCGTGCAGCACGCCCAGTTCTCCAAGGCATTCGAGGAAGAATTCCGACAACGCGCGTGACTTGGCGTACAGTCGATCAACCCCGATCTCCGCGATCAGATCGACACCCACTTCCAGCGCGGTCAGGCCAAGGATCGGCGACGTGCCGCATTGCAGCCGCTCAATCCCCGGCGCGGGCTCATACTCGTCCGAAAAGGCGAACGGGCGCGCATGGCCGAACCAGCCGGTCAGCGGCTGTTTCAGCTCCGCGTGATGGCGCTGCGCGACAAAGGCGAAGGCGGGCGCTCCGGGGCCGCCGCACAGATATTTGTAACCGCAGCCGGTGGCGAAATCGGCACCGACACCATTCAGGTCAACAGGCAGGGCTCCGGTCGAATGCGAAAGGTCCCATAGCACCAGCGCGCCTGCATCATGGGCGGCTTTGGTCAGCGCGGCCATGTCGAAGATCTCGCCGGTCTTGTAATGCGCGTGGGTGAGCATCAGCAGCGCGACGTCTTCGTCCAGCGCGTCCAGCATCCGGTCGCGAGAGGCAAGCCGCTGCGTTGCCAGACCTTGCCGCTCCAGCCCTTCGATCATGTAGATGTCGGTCGGGAAATTGCCCGGCTCGGACAGGATGACCTTCCTGCCGGGGCGCATTTGCAGCGCGGCGGCGATCAGCTTGAACAGGTTCACGCTCACCGTGTCGCAGGCGATAACCTCTTGCGGGGCCGCACCGATGAGCGGCGCGATCTTGGCGCCGACGCGGCTGCCCATGTTGAACCATTCCGCATCGTTCCAGCTGCGGATCAACCCATCGCCCCATTCCTGCTCCACCACACGGCGCATCGCATCAGGCGTGGCCTTGGGCAGGCAGCCGAGCGAGTTGCCGTCGAGGTAGATCACACCTTCGGGCACATGGAACCGATCACGATAGGGGCCAAGCGGATCGGCGGCATCGAGTTCGCGGGCGCGGTTCATCATGGCAGTTCCCTCAGGATCGCGCGCACAGGTGACGCGTCTCCGCCAACGATCGGCAGCGGCAGGGCGATCAATTCGTACCAGCCGGGCGAAACGTGATCGAGCACCAACCCTTCGAGCACGCGGATATCGTGCTTGAGCACCGCCAGATGCGCATCCATCGTCTTGGAGCTTTGCGGGTCGATCGAAGGGCCGTCCAGCCCGACCAGCTTCACCCCCTGCGCCGCCAGCCACTCGATCGTCTCGGGCGCAATCGCGGTGGTATCCTCGGGCCAGTGATCATGCGGGAATTTGTCAAAGGTGCGGAACAGCACCCGGTCAGCCGAATGGAGGTGCGGCAGGTCGCCCACTTCAATCAACTGCCCCACCCCGCGCGCATCCACCACCAGACATTTGCCGAGGTAGGGCTCCAGCGTGACGCTCGCGATATCGGGGGCGGTCTGCGAATAATGCAGCGGCGCATCGGCATGCGCACCGGAATGGGTCGAAAGGGTCAGGGCCGAGACATTGACCGGCGAACCTTCCTCCATCTGCCATGTGCGCGCCTGCTCGAAAGCGGTGTCCCCCGGCCATACCGGAAGGCCGGGGCGAAGCGGCTGCGAAATATCCCAGATGCGCGGCGTTGCCCCCGCCATCAGATCGCCGTCCTGACGCTCAAGAGTTCGGGGAAGAACGCCTGCTTCAGCACCCCTGCGAGATAGGGCACGCCGGGTGTGCCGCCCGTTCCTTTCTTGAAGCCGATGATCCGCTCGACAGTCTTGAGATGGCCGAACCGCCAGCGTTGGAAATGGTATTCGAGGTCCACCAGCTTTTCAGCGAGCTCGTACAAATCCCAATGCGGTTTGGGATCGCGGTAGATCTCCGCCCAGGCGGCTTCGACGCTGCTATCGTGTTCGTAGACACCGTTCAGTGCCCTTTCAGTCACCTTAGGGTCGATTGCGAAACCACGCTTTGCGAGCAACCGGATCGCGCTGTCATAGAGGCTTGCACGGCCCATTTCCGCCTCCAGCCGCTGCGACCAGTCGCCGGTTTCACGGTGCAGGCGAATGTGTTTTGCATCGCGCCCGCCAAGCATGAATTCCATCATCCGGTACTGAGCCGACTGGAACCCGCTGGACGATCCCAGGTGCGGGCGAATGCGGGAATAATCGTGCGGAGTCATGGTGCTAAGCACGTCCCAGCTCTGGATCAGCTGCTGCTGTGCCCGCGCCACCCGCGCCAGCATCTTGAACGCCGGTCGCAAATCGTCCGCCTCGATGCACTCCCGAGCCGCGGTCAATTCATGCAGGCACAGCTTGAGCCAAAGCTCGCTCGCCTGATGGACGATGATAAAGAGCATCTCGTCATGCGCGCCCGACGAGGGATGCTGGGCGGCAAGGATCTTCTCGAGATCGAGATAGCTTGAATAGGTTACGCCTGAAGCCATGCGGCATGCCCTAGCGTCTTGGCGCGCGCGCGCAAACTATCCTTCGATGATCCGTGTTTCGGGATGATGCTTGTCGAGGTGTTTCTTGATGATCCGCAGGTTCCGGCTGTTGGACCGAAACACGAAGTCGGCGGCGTCGCCCACCACGGGGACAAGTCCGAGCGCAGCATCGAACGCGACATTGGCGCCCATGCGGGTGAGATGCCATTTCGACATCCCCAGATTGCGTGCTTCCCACACCATGTAGGCACCCAGAGCGGTGGTCACGATGTCGCCCAGCACAGGTACCAAACCTACAAGCGCATCCAGGCCGACCGGCACGTTCACACCGGGAATTCGGAAGCTGCGTTCCAGAAGGAATTCAACCGCTTCCACCCGCGCTCGAACCGATGCCGGGTCATTACCGGTCGGCAGCGACACACCGACTATGCGCGGGCCGTCGCCCGTCTTGTCGAATGCAGGTCCAGTAGAAGAGTTCATTGTTGCCTCCTTCCCTCCTTAGGTGGTGGGTTGAGAGAGCGGGAACAAGGGGTGCAGCCCCCAAGGGTTGGGTTCGTACCCGTTGACTCCCCCGCGAACCAGCGACCAGCGCACCGGCACACCCAAGGGAATAAATACCTCGGCGGCCACCAATTCGGCATGCGCCTCAGCCAGCAATTGCTGTTTCGCCTCGGCATCCTTGAGCGTGAGCGATTCCCGCACCAGAGCATCCGCCGCGCGCGAACACAGCCCGATATCAAGCGAGCAATTGAACTGGTTGAGGAACCAACGCGGCGAGGAATAGCGTGCAAGCCGATCCCAGAATTCGACATCCGCTCCTTGGCCAAGCCCAACACGGACAGTCGTGACACCGATGGACTGCCAAGCGCTCTCCAGCTGCTGGAACATTATGTCGCTACCCGGTCCGTCCGGAAGGCCAAGGCGGACCACCGCATCTCGGCCAGTCGCCCCTTCCCATTGCCCGATACGCTGCCGCGCGCGTGTTCTGCGCTCGTCAAGCGACTGGTCAGCCCAGCGCGACACAGGATATTGCACCGGAGAAAACAGGTCCGGGGGCACAATCCAAGTGCTGGAACGCCAACCACCAAGGCCGAATGGTCGGATAAAATCCTCACGATCAATTGCCATGGACAATGCCTCGCGGCGTGCGGGATCGGACAGCACCCCCTCGCCCCTACGGATCACGAGCCCGAACAGGCCGAGCGCCGGGTCTACCTGCACGGTTCCCCGTGAAAGGGGGCCGAGCTGCGCCATGGGGAAAGTGACGATATCGCCGCCCAGCAAAAGATCGACTTCGCCGTCCGAAAATGCATCGACAGCCGCCCTGCCCGGCAACGCACGCACGATCACATTGCGGGAAAGGTCTTCCCAGTCCTCGGTGGTCGGAAGGCCGCGATCCTGCGGGGGAATTGCGGCCAGTCGCGCGATCGGCTCATTGGCTTCGCGCTCGAGCGACATTGGCCCGGCCCCACTCCCGCGCCGGTCAAAACCCAGTTCCGGTTGAGCAAGTAACCGGAGAAATTCAGGCATGGGCCCTGACAGGCGCAGTTCGACCACCCGGCCTGTCATTGCACGGATTTCAGTCACCTTGGCCAGATCAAGACCCAACGATGTACCTTCGAGCCGCCGGATCGATTCGCGCAGCATGGTGCGGACTTCTACCGCCGCAATCGGCTCACCATCGGGCCAGTCGGTATTGCGCAGCCTGAAAATGTAGCTCAAGCCGTCATCGGTAACGATCCAGCGTTCGGCGATTGCCGGAACAACCTGTCCGGTCGGATCAAGCGCAACAAGGCCCTCATTGGTTGCCGCCTGTACATGTTGTCCGCCCACCGAAAGACGAACACCTGACTGGAACAGGTCTTCGGGTTCGCCGATAATGGCGACATTCAGCGGGCCGCGATCGGAGGCACCGTCGCAGGCGAGCAACGCGAAAATCAATGAGAAAAGAGGCAGGAATCGGCTCACCTCGATTGACTAGCAGCTTAAGGGCTGCAGGTCAGCGCGAAGTGAACTGGATATTCGCAGCAATCGCCAACGATATCAGACCTTGCGGAAATTCCGCAATTCAGGCGGTGGCGGGGCGCGATGGGCGTAAGAAATTGTGCTGTTGCCAACGCTTGCGGTTTCAGAGCCAAAGGCGGGCTTTCGAGCGAGTTGCGAATCGATTTCCTCGTCGAACGCGATGCCGAATCGTTGGTCTTGAACCCAGGCGATGCTGCCTCCGATCCTGCCGATATTGCGCAATTCAATTTCGACCCGGTTGCCGCGTTGGACGCGCAGAGGGCCTTCGCCCATCATTCCGCCATCAGAGAGGTTACGGACGCGGACGCGATGCTCTTCGCTTTCCTGTTCAACGCGCACGCTCGCAAGCAGAAACAGGCTGTCGCGAGAATCACTTCTGGTCTCAACACCCGTCATTTTCGCCAAAACTCCTACACTCGGTCTGTTCGCGCATTCAGCGCTTTCAACGAGCGACCCGACAAATAAACAGTCCGATTGCAGTTAATGAAGCGCAGTAAATGAGGCGTTAAGGCCAACGGGAGTTGCGACGGTTTCGCCCCGCTCGTCCCAAACTGGAACGGATTGAAACTGGCCGGACTGGCTGTGTCCGGCAGCCGGTGATCGTCAATCGTCGCGCGAAACCTTTTCGCGGCGTTCGTGAGCTTCCTGTGCTTCGACAGTCATTGTCGCGACAGGACGGGCAATCAGGCGACGCAATCCGATGGGGTCGCCAGTGACCTCGCAATAGCCGTATTCACCTTCTTCGATGCGGCGAAGGGCAGCGTCGATCTTTGCGACAAGTTTGCGCTGACGATCACGCGTGCGCAGCTCGATCCCCCAATCCGTTTCGCTGGAGGCGCGATCATTCAGATCGGCTTCCCGGATTGGTCCGTCCGCCAAAGACTGCAGGGTCTGACCTGCGGCGGTGCGGATGGAGCGCTTCCATTCGATCAGCAACATCTGGAAATAGGCCAGCTGGCGATCGTTCATGTATTCTTCGTCGTCGCTCGGGACATAGTCCGGCGGCAGCAGATTCTTGGCTTTTTCGAAGATGTTGATTTCTTCAGTCGCGGCCGCTGACATGTGGTCCTCTAATCCCAAAACACAGTGCGTGACCGTCCCGTAAGGATGCGTGGAAAGGATCTCGGCATCCCTCGCCCCCCGGCAAGACTTTACGTAGGCCGCGCCTATAGGGAAGGCGCCAGTCTCACACAAGCCGATTTGAAGAAACGCCTGCAACATTCGGGGGACTGAACGGGATTTTTGCCCGCGCCGTTGCACCGCCGCCGCATTGCCGATCCAAAAAAGTAACCTGCGTTAACCATTTGTTGACCATGATCCGTGAGTTCTGTCGGTGCGCGATCCGGAGGGGGTCTGGATCTTTTCCGCACTGCGGGCGCAGGAAAACGGGGAATGGATCATGGAACTCAAGCCGGTTGAAACAGGGATGGCTTCGCCAATTTCGAACGGAGAAGCGGACATCGCCATCGCAGGCTATCTCGCCGAGGCAGCAGCCGGAGATATCGCCGCATTGTTCAATCTCGGTGTCGCCTACTCGACTGGCAGCAACGGTGTGACCGTTGACCTGGTCGAAGCGCACAAGTGGTTCAACCTCGCCGCATCGCGCGGGCACGAGGAGGCCTGCTGGTGCCGTGGTGATGTATCGGACGAAATGACCGCTCGCGAAATCGCTGAGGCACAGCGCCGGGCTCGGCAATGGCTGGCTCAGGAACGTCGCGCCGCCTAATCAGGTTTTCTGAAAGGCGTTCGTTCGCCAAGGAAGACCTGATCGGCGCTCACGCCCTGCCGCTCGCGCTCAAGGAAGTCGGCCACCGCTTTGCGAAAGCCCGGATCAGCTATCCAGTGCGCTGAATATGTTTGCACCGGCTCGTAACCCCGAGCCAGCTTGTGCCCGCCCTGCGCACCCGCCTCGACCCGAGGCAAACCCAGTTCGATCGCCATGTCGATCGCCTGATAATAGCACAGTTCGAAATGCAAAAAGCGCACGTCGCGGGTACACCCCCAATACCGGCCGTATAGTGCTTCCGACCCGATGAAATTGAGCGCGCCTGCAATCGGCTCCGCTCTATCAAACGCAAGGATCAGGGCCATCCTGTCGGCCATGCGTTCGCCCAGCAGGGAAAAGGCTTCGCGGGTCAGATAGGGTGTTCCCCATTTGCGAGCCCCGGTATCCTGATAGAATATCCAGAACGCATCCCAATGCTCTGGCCGGATGGCGTCGCCGGTAAGACGTTCGATCCGCAACCCCTCTTGCGCGGCTGCGCGCTCCTTGCGCAACGCCTTGCGCTTGCGCGATGCCAGCTCACCTAGGAAATCGTCGAAGCAATTGTAATCGCGGTTCTGCCAATGAAACTGGATGTCGGACCGGATCAACCAACCGGCATTTTCGAAAAGCGGCAGTTGCTCCGGTTCGATGAATGTCGCGTGCGCTGAAGAAAGCCCGTTGTCCACGCAAACGGTCTCCGCCCCCTTGAGCAGATGCGGCGCCAGCGAAGGATCGGACAACAGCAGGCGCGGTCCGTTTGCCGGGGTAAAGGGCGCGGCGATTTGCAGCTTGGGATAATACCGTCCCCCGGCCCGGTGCCATGCATCGGCCCAGCTGTGATCGAACACATATTCGCCCTGGCTGTGCCCTTTGGCATAACTCGGCATGGCAGCAAGCAGGTTGTCGGCCACATCAGTGATCACAATCGGCGCGGGCTCCCAGCCGGTGCCGGGGCCGACGCTGCCCGAATCCTCAAGCGCGGTCAGAAATTCATGAGAGACGAAAGGATTGCGATCACCCCCAAGCGCATTCCACTCTGCCGGGCCGAAGCTGCCGACACCGGGCGCAAGCCGAACGGTTAACTCCGGGTCGCTCACGCCAGGCCTTCGCCTTCGCTGATGAGAGCATCGGCATCTGCAAGCGCATGGCGGCGCAGCTTCGGAGAGCGAACGGTCCAGGTGAGGATCGGCCTGCGCGTTTGCCGCCAGATCGTCGTGATCGCATTGGGCAGATCGCGGACGTCTGCCGCCAGAAAATCAGGGTGTGCCTGATCAATTGAGCCCGCAGCCCGCCATGCCTCGCGGAAGCCCATATCCAGAGTGTCGGTGCACACGAGACCTCTGCATCTCGAGCTGTCACGCTTGAAGAACCAGCCGCCCACGCGCGGATCGAAGCTCATCACCGCATGCTCGCCAGCATAGTCTCCCAAAAATTCAGACACTGCGCGGCAGCTTAGCGTCACATCATAGCCCGGCTTTGACTTGATCTCGATAAGCAACGGCACCCGCCCATCGATTACGGCGAGGAAGTCGTCGAGCCGGGTTATTGTTTGCCCCGAATTGAGGATGCCGATCTGCTGCAATTCGGCGGCATTAAAGCTTGCGACGGTTCCTTTTTCGTTGGTCAGTCGATCGAGTTCCCAGTCGTGAAACACCATCGGTACGCCGTCGCGGCTCAACTGGATATCGCAATCAATGCCCATCCCCGCTGCGATTGCCGCTTCAGCCGCCGCAAGCGTATTCTCGGGCACGCCCTCACCGTGAAGGCCGCGATGGGCGTATTCCCACCGGGTCAGCCATTCAGGGGCACGGCGCTCAATCACGAACGATCAGGCTCCCTTGATCGCCACCACCGCGTCGACTTCCACGGCAACACCCAGAGGCAGCGCCGGTACACCGACCGCGGCGCGGGCGTGCTTGCCCGCTTCGCCGAACACCTCGAGCATGAGGTCCGAAGCGCCGTTGATGACCTTGGGCTGATCGGTGAAGTCCGGTGTCGAATTCACAAAGCCGCCAAGCTTGACCACGCGCTCGACCCGATCAAGCGATCCAAGCGCCGCTTTCAATTGGGCAAGGATCATCAGGCCGCAACCGCGTGCCGCTGCCATCCCTTCCTCCAGCGAAACATCATCGCCAAGACGACCCTTCACCAGTTCGCCTTCAACAAAGGAAATCTGGCCGGAAACGTAGGCAAGATCGCCCTGCACCACGACCGGCAGATAACTGGCCACCGGGGCCGCTGCCGCTGGCAAGGTGATCCCCAGTTCCTGCAAACGTTGCTCGATACTCATGCTGCATTTCCTTCCAGTCTTTCCATCAGCCACGGCAGGGCTTCGGACCATTGGTCAATCCTTGCGTCGGCATGCCCCGCCCTGTGGGCGCAATCGATAGCATCAGCGATCATGGGTTCGCCGCAAAAATGGAGGCGGACCACATCGGGGGTGGTTTCCTTTACCGACAGATGATGCTGCGACAGATCATCGATGAAGAGCGCACGGCTGGGCCGGAATTCTTCGACGATCTTCCGCAGGGCAGGCCCTTTGGGCCCCTGATTGGTGAAGACCTGCGCGTGAAGCCCGTGCTTCGCCAATTGCTCGGCTCGCTTGTCCCGCCGGAAATCGACCAGATTGGTGAGCACCACAACATCGGCATGCTCGTTCAATTCGTTCAGTGCCTCGATGGCGCCCGCGATCGGCAATTGACGATCCATTTCAGTATCGAAAAAGCCGCCGAGTTTCTTCCAGATCTCATCCGGTTTCAGCAGTTCACCGCTCTCGCGCCAGCGCAACGCTTCGCTGAAGTTATGGCCTTCGAGGTTGAAATCGACACCCTGGCTTTCCTCCAGCCAATCCTTGAAATGGGCAACCATGTGCAGGATCACTTCGTCGCAATCGCTGATGATGAGGGGGCGGCTCATTGGGCAAGGTCCTTTCGCGCGGCGATCAGTTCTTCAGGGGTCACCGCCAATGCTTCGGCAGCGCGGATCAGATCGGGTTCGTGATTGGCAAGAAAATCAAGCGCCGATCCCAACACGGTGGGGTCGGAAAGCCCGGCTCGCAGCGAATCCGGGTCTAGGCCTGTCAGGTCAAGATATCGCTGGGCGCGATCATCGTTCTGCAAAAGCCAGCCGATCGCGGCCAGCGCCAAGGTGGCAGCGCGCGTCGCGGCTTCTGGAGATGGGGCAGCCTTTGGAGGCTGTTCATGAGCTTGCGGGATTGTGATGACCTCTTGGCAGGTTTAGGCAGCGACAGGATCAGTAGAAAGTCGGGGCTCTCAGTGACAAAGCGTATAATGGTTGTCGAGGACAACGACCTCAACCGGAAATTGTTCTGCGACGTGCTGAAAGCGAACGGCTTTGAAGTCGATCCGGTGGCTGACGGTCATTCCGTCCTGGAAACCGCGCGCACCACGACGCCGGATCTGATCATCATGGACATCCAGCTTCCCGGGATATCGGGTGTTGATCTTATCGCTGCTGCAAAACGCGACCTGGCATTGAAGGAGATCCCCGTTCTGGCGGTTACGGCTTTTGCGGCCAAGGGTGATGAGGAACGCATTCGTTCCGCCGGAGCATCAGGCTATCTCTCAAAGCCGGTATCGATCATGCCGTTCATGGCCGCGGTGAGGGAACTCTTGCCCGCTTAGGTGAGAGTGAATTCAGCGGCGTAAATAAGCCAGGTGATCAGGATTCCCGCCAGAAAGATGCGATAGGCAAGCGTCAGGAAACGATATTTGCGGTGGTACAACACCCGGCCGTTCTGATGGATATCCCGCAGCATCGTGCGGAACAGTTCTTCGTCTGTGGCGAGCCGGTCCAGCAAGGATTCGACCCACTCGTCTTCTTCCATCGCAGCGAAATGGCCGAAAAACAGAGGGTTGATCATTGCCTGATCCTTGGGAGGCTTGCCAAGGGAGGGCAAGACCGAAGCGACCGCAAAAAGCGAGGACAGGAAGGCCGTCGCCGCAAGGCTCAGCGTTGACCAGGTGATAGCTTCGCCGATCAGGCGCGTCACCGCGAGCGAGAACACGACAAAGGTTGCGCCGATCAGGATCGAGGCCTTCTGATCGGCCATTTGTGACAAGGTCAGCGTGTTGATCTGTGCGGTGCGCAGGAGATGGACCGACTGAGGTGAGAACACGCGCTGTTCTTCCACCTGACCTTCCCGCTGGACCGCTGTCGAATCAGCCTCAGCCACGTGATTTATTCCCCCACCTGTTTGCGGTTCCGCTTTGCCAGCGCGGTGAAACCTTGACAAGCTTAGCACCGAATGCGCTTTGCAAGCGTTTATGAGCAATCCCGCCCTTTGGGCGACGCAACCAAGAGCAGTTTTTCACCATGACCGAAGCCGAAGTCGACGATCGCATCCGAACCTTGATCGAACCCTTCAACAAGAAGGGAATCGAGATCGCCAATGACAGCACCTTTGCCAACGATCTTGAATTCGACAGCCTGACCGTGATGGATTTCGTGGCAGAAATCGAAGACGAATTCGACATTATCATCAGCATGAACCAGCAGGCCGAAATCGAAACCTATGGTCAGTTGATCACTGCAGTGCACAAGCTGCAGGGTAATTGATAGAAGGCACTCCATGACCGAGAGCGATACCAAGCCCCGCGGCGACCTTTTCTCCAAGTTCGACGACTTCATCCAGGCGCGCGAAACCTTGCTTTCGAGCGGGGTGACCGATCCGTTCAGCCTGGTGATGGAGAAGGTAGTTTCGCCGACCCGTGCAATCTGCAACGGGCGCGAAACAATCCTGCTGGGCACCTACAACTATATGGGCATGACCTTTGACCCGGATGTGCTGGATGCGGGCAAGCAGGCGCTGACCGAGTTCGGCTCTGGCACGACTGGCAGCCGCGTTCTCAACGGCACCTACCAGGGCCACAAGGAATGCGAGGACGCGCTCAAGGAATTTTACGGGATGGACCACGCGATGGTCTTCTCGACCGGGTACCAGGCCAACCTCGGGATCATTTCGACCATTGCCGGAAAGGGTGATTACATCATCCTCGACATCGACAGCCACGCGTCGATCTATGATGGCTGCGCGATGGGCCGGGCCGAGGTGGTGCCGTTCAAGCACAACGATATCGAGGCGATGGAGAAGCGGCTGCGGCGCCTTCCCGAAGAGGCCGGCAAGCTGGTTGTGCTCGAAGGCGTCTATTCGATGCTGGGCGATGTTGCCCCGCTCAAGGAGATGGTCGCCATCGCCAAGAAGTATGGCGCGATGGTGCTGGTCGACGAAGCGCATTCGATGGGTTTCATCGGTGAGAACGGTCGCGGCGTCTGCGAAGAGCAAGGCGTGATCGACGATGTCGATTTCATCATCGGCACGTTCTCGAAGAGCGTTGGCACCGTCGGTGGGTTCTGCGTTTCCAACCACCCTAAGTTTGAGGTGATGCGCTTCGTTTGCCGTCCCTACGTCTTCACTGCCAGCCTGCCGCCGAGCGTCGTCGCCACCGCTGCGACCTCGATCCGCAAGCTGATGCATGGCGCCAACAAGCGCGCGCATCTGTGGGAGAATTCAAAGCGGCTCCACGCCGGATTGACGGAACTCGGTTTCCAGCTTGGCACCACCGAGCCGCAGAGCGCGATTGTGGCCGTGATCATGCCCGATCTCGAACGCGGAGCGATGATGTGGGAGGCGCTGCTTCAGGGCGGGCTTTACGTCAATCTGGCAAGACCGCCTGCAACGCCTGCAAACATGACGCTCCTGCGCTGTTCGCTTTGCGCCGAACATTCGGCCGAAGAGGTCGAGACGATCCTCAAAATCTTCGAACAGGCCGGAAAGGCCACCGGAATCATCTGATCTGACGGAAAGAGATCGCCGGAGCTCCCTTGCAGAGCTCCGGCGATCCGCTTGTCAGACAGCCTCTCCCACAGTCTGACCGTTTTCGCCCCCGGCCTTGCGCTCGGGGAAGATGGGCCACATCAATTGCTGTCCGAGGCTCGCCGGAGCGAGGTTTTCCACCCCGTAACTTTGCGGATAGGTCCGGGTGATTTTCGCGGTGCCGAAAAGCACGTCCCAGAAAAACAGCAGGTTCCCGTAGTTGCCCTTGTAGTGGACAGCCGGATCATCGGCGTGACGGCCGTGATGTGCGTGATGCGTTGCCGGGGTCGAGATCGTGCGTTCGACCAGCCACATAACCGGTGAAAGCCACTTGATCGAATATAGCCGCCGATCCCATGCGACATCGCAATGCGCGCCGATGATCACGGTCATCTTCACGATCAGATAACCGGCATAGACCCAGCCAAGCCCGAGGTAGACCAGCACACCGGAGAACCACAGGCCCGGCATCATCGCGTAGTAGAACAGGTTGTTCCGATAAACGAGCCGGACCGACATGTAGCGCGCGTTGTGGTGCGCCCGGTGCAGATTGTAGAGCCACGCGAAACTGTGGCTGGCGCGGTGCCACCAGTATTGCATCATGTCGTCCAGCACGAGGAACAGCAGGATCGCGAGCAGAACGTTGATGCCTTGAAGCGCCCCCGCCCATTCCGGGGCGATCGCCCACATTATGCCGGCCGAAGCGAAAACGATCATGGGTTGAGTGACAACCAGCAGCATCGCCGTGCTTACCGCTTCGACGATGCCGTCGTCGCGGGTCTGTTCATCCTTGATGAACAGGTTGGAACGCCACAGCTCCAACAGGCCAAACCCCAGATAGATGGCGAGAATGACAATCGAATATGCTGGCACGGCTCTCTCTCCTTTGACCCAAGGGGGGATAGCAGCTAGTCGCCATATCAAATGTCAGATATTTTACATTCTGGTTCGCGATCGCTCAATGCGCCCATGCTGTTCTCCGCGCTTCCCGATCACTTGCGCGAAGAGCTTCGATCCGGGTCGCCGCTTTCACGCTTTGAGGAAGGACAACTTATCCAGCAACGCGGGGAGGACGCGGCCGGATTTTGGCTGACCGAGAGCGGTTCGGTGACGGTCGGGCAATTCCTGCGATCAGGCGAATTTCGGGGAGTGGCCGTGCTGGGGCCGGGCGATTCCTGGGGCGAGCTCGCAATGTTTGCCCGGCGGCCGCGCGTGGTCGATGCCATTGCCCGGACACGGTGCGAGGTTCGCCATATTCTCGCCTCGCGGTTCGAAGCGGCTCTGCAAAAAGACCCGTGCTGCATGCGCTCGTTATTGGGGGCCTTGTCCGGACAGTTTCAGGAAGTGCTGGACGTTTTCGCAGGGATCCGGCGCGGCACGGCGACAGCGCGGGTTGCCGGCCTTTTGGCAACGCTCGCGGGGGAAACCACGGAGACGGCGAAGCTTAAAATTTCCCAGCAGGAGCTGGGCGAATTGCTCGGATTGACCCGCGCGACCGTCAATGCCGCGCTCAAACATCACGAAGCGCGAGGGAGTGTCAGGCGCTTCTATGGCGGGGTGGAAGTGATCGACCGGGAAGCGCTGCAGCAGGCGTCGCTGGAGTAGAAACCTAGAGCGCGTCGCCCTGCACCTGTGTGGCGCTGTCGCAGACATGCGCTTCGCCAGCCTGATCGTCGCCGCCCGCCAGCTGGGTGAAAGCGATGAAGCCACCCACCACCAGCACCACGAACGCGGTCGTCACCCAGCCCAGATATTTGTCGATGATCGCCTTGATCGGCGCGCCGAAGATCTGGAACAGTATGCCGACCGCCATGAAGATCAGCGCACGACCAGCCAAAGCGGCCAGCGTGAAGGTCAGAAGGTTCATCTCGATGAACCCGGCGGTGATCGTCATCAGCTTGAACGGAACCGGAGTGCCTGCGGCAAAGAACACCGCCAGCGCGCCTTGTTCGCGGATGTAACAGGCTGCGACGGGAAAGCTTTCCGCAAGGCCAAGCGCACCCAGCAGCCACACGCCCACGGTCTCGTAGAGCATGAATCCGATAGCATAGCCGAACAGCCCGCCCAGCACCGATGATATCGTCGCTACCAGCGCGAAGCGGATGGCCTTCTTCGGCTCCGCAAGGCACATCAGCCCGAGCAACGGGTGCGGCGGGATCGGGAAGAAGCTGGATTCGATGAAGCAGAAGAAGGCCAGCCACCAGACCGCATGCGGATGCGCGGCCTTGTCCATCGTCCAGTTATAAAGAGCGCGCAGCCAGGCCATGTCTGATGATGTTCCTTCCCGGTGAAGGCGCGCCATTACGGCAGCACAACGGTGCATGCAACATGAGACAGATAACCTATTTGGTTATTTTTCTTGACATCGTCGCGCTCTTTGGTTATACGTCAGGCAACATCGAGAAATACCGATTCGCCAGCACGGCGTTTCAGGCGGCCTTCCACCTCGGGAAGCGCCGCCTTTTCTTTTGCCGTTTCGGGAGATCATGCATGGCCAGAAAGGGCAGTCGCCAGGTCAAGATTCCAGCACACATAAAGGAGGGCGAGAAAGAAGCCCTCACCCGCCATTGGCAAAAGCATTTCCTCGATCACCTCGCGGAAAGCTCCAACATCACCGAATCCGCCAAGGTGGCCGGCATCAACCCGAGCCGCGCCTATCTGGTGCGGCGGCAGGACCCGGCCTTTGCCCGGCAATGGCTGGCGGCGCTATGGGAGGGATATCTGCACCTCGAACTGGAAGTGCTGCGGCGCTTGCGCGAAGGCGATCTGACGACATCCGGGTCTGACAAATATGACTTCGCCAACGCCATCCGGCTGCTCACCGCCCACCGTGACAACGCCGCCAGGGCACAAGCTGCAGAGCGCAACGTCAGCGCCGCGGAAGTGCGCGCATCGATCGATCGCAAGGTCGAGGCGATCCGCCAGCAAGTCCGTGATGAGCGAGACAAGCGGCAATGAACAGCCCGATCGAATGGCTGGCCGGGCAACATGATCGCATCCGTCACCGCATGATCGACGCGCTTGATCAGGCGGAACGCAACGAACTCGAATACCACTGGAATTTCCATGCGCGGACTACGCAGTTGCCGCCGCCGGGTGACTGGCGCGTGTGGCTCATCATGGCCGGTCGCGGCTTTGGCAAGACCCGTGCAGGGGCGGAATGGGTGCGGATGATCGCCGAGGCCAACCCCAATGCCAGCATCGCACTGGTATCGTCATCGCTGGCAGAAGCCCGCGCCGTGATGGTCGAAGGCGAAAGCGGGCTGCTGGCCTGCTCACCGCCTGATCGCCAGCCGGTTTTCGAACCATCATTGAAGCGCCTGCGCTTTCCCAACGGGGCGCAGGCCCATCTGTTTTCCGCCGCCGAACCCGAAACCCTGCGCGGACCTCAACATTCGCACGCATGGTGTGACGAGATCGGGAAATGGCCGCTTTCGAATGACCGGGCGACGCGGGCCTGGGACAATCTGCTGATGGGACTGCGGCTTGGCCATGATCCCCGCATCGCCGTTACGACCACCCCGCGCGCCGTGCCACTGGTCCAGCGGCTGATTACTGGCAGTGGCGATGCGGCCACCGTGATCACACGCGGATCGACACATGACAATGCCGCCAATCTGCCTTCGCGGTTCCTTTCGGCGATCCGCGAGGAATTCGGGGAAAGCCAGCTCGCCCGGCAGGAAATCATGGGCGAACTGCTGACCGATCTCGAAGGCGCGCTGTGGACCCGCGCCATGATCGAAGCGGCACGGCAACCTGCCCCATCGAACGAAATGTGCCGATTGGTCGTGGCGGTCGACCCGCCCGCGTCGTCCAATGGGGATGAATGCGGGATCATCGTCGCAGGGCTTGATAAGGAAGGCACCGCGCATGTGCTGCAAGACTGCTCGATCGGGCTGGCCCAGCCCGAACGCTGGGCCAGCGCTGTCGCCGATGCCGCTGCGCACTGGCAGGCCGACAGGATCATTGCCGAAGCCAACCAGGGCGGGGCAATGGTCGAAAGCGTGCTGCGCGCGGCCAATCGCAATCTGCCGGTGAAGCTGATGCATGCCAGCCGGGGCAAGGTCGCCCGCGCAGAGCCTGTCGCCGCGCTCTATTCGGCCGGGCGCGTCTGCCATTCACGGCCCTTCCCGCAGCTGGAAGACCAGATGTGCGGTCTCTTGATCGGCGGCGATTACGCCGGCCCCGGCAGATCGCCCGACCGGGCCGACGCGCTGGTCTGGGCGCTTACCGAACTGATGCTTTCCGCATCGCCCAATCCCCGCGTGCGTCGGCTCTGACCCGCGCGTTCCAACCAAGGAATTTCCATGTCCTTCATCGATACCTTGCTCTCCGCCTTCAAGGGCGGGGCGGGCAAACCCTTGCCGCTTTCTCAAGGGACATTGGCAGGCTGGCTGCCCGCCTTTGCGGAGGCTGGCGGGGCGCGCCCCTACCACTACGAGCGCGCCGTTCGCGAAGGCTTTCTGGCCAATCCGATTGCCCAGCGTGCGGTGCGGATCGTGGCCGAAGGCGTCGGCCAGGCTCCATTTACCGGCGGCGATGACGCTCTCAAGCAGCTGATCGGCGCGACCAGCGCTGGCCAGTCATTGATCGAAACGCTGGCCGCGCATCTGCTGTTGCACGGGAACGGTTACGTCCAGATCGCCAAGGATGCCGAAGGCAATCCGGTCGAGCTTTACGCACTGCGGCCGGACCGGGTGAAGGTGGTGACCGGCACAGACGGCTGGCCCTGCGCTTATGAGTATATGGTGGTCGGCGATAGCGTGACCATCCCGGTCGAAGACGAGGACGGGTGGCCCAACATCATCCATGTGCGGGCAATGCATCCGCTGGACGATTATCTGGGCGCCAGCGCCCTCGCCACCGCGCAACAGGCCGTCGCTATCCATAACGCAGCCTCCGAATGGAACCGCTCGCTGCTGGAAAACGCGGCGCGGCCATCGGGTGCGCTGGTGTACGAAACCGGCGATGGCGCGGGCCTGACGCAAGACCAGTTCGAACGGCTCAAGCACGAGCTCGAAGCGGCCTTTTCCGGGGCCGTCAACGCCGGACGGCCGATGCTGCTTGACGGCGGGCTGAAATGGCAAAGCATGGCGCTGTCCCCGGCGGACATGGATTTCGCAACGCTCAAGAGCGCCGCTGCACGTGAGATTGCGCTCGCTTTCGGTGTCCCGCCGATGCTGCTGGGCCTGCCGGGCGACAACACCTATTCGAACTATCGCGAAGCCAATCGCGCGCTGTGGCGGCTGACCCTGCTGCCGCTTGCCGACAAGCTGTTCTCGGCCCTTAGCGAAGGGCTTGCGCCGTGGTTTCCCGAAGCGAGGCTGACGATTGATCTCGATCGGATCACCGCCTTGTCCGAAGACCGCGAGAGGCTCTGGAAGCAGGTTTCCGAAGCCGATTTCCTGAGCCGTTCCGAAAAACGCGTCCTGCTCGGCTTTGCCGCCGAGGAGGAAAGCCAATGACCCGCGAAGACGTACTCGCCAGCCTGATGGAACAGGCCGGCCGGCAAGGCGCCGACATCGTGACCCTGCGTGCCATTGTCGAAGAAACGAGCGAGCTTGCAGCAGAGCGGGTGCTCGATCGCCTAGGCCTTTCCGATCCGGGGGCCGAGGGCGATCTGGACGAACTGCGCGAACTGCTCGGCGCATGGCGCGATGCCAAGGCGAGCGCCTGGAGAGCCTTCATCGACTGGGCGATTCGTGGTCTGCTCGCAGCCCTGTTGATCGGCATTGCCGTGCGGCTTGGCGTCTGGGAGCTGCTGCGATGAGCCGCAACTCTGATACCGCCGAGGCGATCCGGTTCGCCGGCTATGCCGGCTTGTTCGACATCCGCGATGCCGGGCGCGATACGATCCGCCCGGGCGCCTTTGCGCGCACGTTGGCAGAGCGATCCGCACCTTTGCCGCTCTTGTGGCAGCACCGCCCGGATCAGCAGATCGGGGAGATTGAGACCATCGCCGAAGATGCACGCGGCCTCCGCGTGATCGCCCGGATCGATCGAACCGCGAGCAAGGCTGCACGAATGCTCTTGGCACGCGCGGTCAACGGCCTGAGCTTCGGCTACCGCGCAAGAGCGGCCCGCCGAACCGGGCCGGACCGCGAACTCATCGACATCGACCTGTTCGAAGTAAGCCTCGTCACCCACCCGCTTCAGCACGGAGCGCGGGTGCATTTCATCGCCTGACAAACCTTCCGAGAACTTCCCAACGGCCGCCATTCGGGGCGGCCTTTTTCATGCCCAACAGAAAGGCCCTCTACCCCATGGATACCCCCACCCCCAATCCGGTTGCGACCGACGAAATGGACGCAAGCTTCGACATTGTCGCGCGGCAGGATTTGGCAGAAGCCGACATCAAGGTTCTGCGCAGCGACGTCGACGAAGTGAAAGCCCGGCTCGACAAGGTTTCCCGCGCTGCAGCTCGCCCGGCGATCGGCAGCACCGAAGCCACCAGCGCCGAAGTCAAAGGCTTCGTCGATGGCTACCTGCGCCGCGGACGCGAAACCGAGGTCAAGTCGATCAACGGCGCCTCGCCTGCTGAAGGCGGATTTGCCATCCCGCGCCAGATCGACGCGATGATTGCCCGCGAGCTTACCGAAATCAGCCCGATCCGCGCCATTGCCCAAGTCGTGCAGACCGGCACTTCGGGCTACCGCAAGCTGGTGTCGACCGGCGGCACAGCATCGGGCTGGGTCAGCGAAACCGCTGCACGCCCGGAAACCGAAGCGCCGAACTTCGCCGAAATCGCACCGCCCTCCGGCGATCTCTATGCCAATCCGGCAGCGAGCCAGGGAATGCTCGACGATGCAGCGTTCGACCTCGAGACATGGCTGGCGAACGAGATCGCAATCGAGTTTGCGCGCGCCGAAGGTGCCGCTTTCGTCAATGGCACCGGGGTCAACCAGCCTTCCGGTTTCCTCAATGCCACCACCAGTACGGCAGAAGACGGCGTGCGCGCCTTTGGCCAGTTGCAATACATCGGATCTGGCAGCGCCACCGGCTTCGGCTCCGCGCCCGAAGCGAAGCTGATCGATCTTGTGCATTCGCTCAAGGCAGGACACCGTCAGGGCGCCAGCTTCGTCATGAATTCGGCAACGCTGGCAAATGTGCGCAAGCTCAAGACCACCGATGGCGCCTTCCTGTGGCAGCCGGGCATGGTCGAAGGCCAGCCGGATCGCCTGCTTGGTTATCCGGTGATCGAAGCCGAAGACATGCCCGATGTCGCATCGGGCGAATTCCCGATCGCATTCGGCAATTTCCGCCACGGCTATCTGATCGCCGAACACAGCGCGACCCGCGTTCTGCGCGATCCGTTCTCGAACAAGCCGTTTGTCCACTTCTACGCGACCAAACGCGTCGGTGGCCAAGTGCTGGATTCGAACGCGATCAAGCTGCTCAAGATCGAGGCCTGACAGGCTCCGAACGGAGGCTGAAACGCCCTTGATGCCCCGGCAAGGTCGAGACGTGTTTTCCCTTGTCGGGTTTCCGCACCCACGCCGCCCCCTTGCGGCCAACCCCAGCCCCGGCAGCGGCGTGGGTGCCTTGTTTCGGACAAGTTGATGGGAGACCGCGATGCGGCGAAAAATAGTCATGCCAGCGGATGTAAGCGGCTCCGCCCTGGCTGAATTGAAGGACTGGCTGGGTATATCCCGGCCAAATGAAGATGATCTGCTGACGGGACTGCTGCAAGCCAGCCTCGAAATGTGCGAGGCCTTTACCGGGCAGGCTCCGTTGTTGCAGCAGGTTGAAGAACGCCTGCCGACACAAGCAGGGCGCTACAGGCTCTCATCGCAACCGGTCGAAACGATCCTGTCCGTCGAAGCGTTTGCGCAGGACGGAACGCGAAGCCCGCTGTTGCCCGAGCAATTCGAAACCAGCTTTGAAGCCCCGGGATCCGTGGCGGTCAATCTCTTCGCCGATACTGCAGCCGATGCGATTGTCGTCACCCTTCGCTCCGGGCTTGCAAGCGAATGGAGTGCATTGCCGCCTGCCATTAGGCAGGGGGCAATCCGCCTGTGCGCGCACATGTTCCGCGACCGGGATCGGGATGGCTACCCCGGTGCTGGCGCGGTTCCGCCAGCCAGCGTGACCGCGCTTTGGCGTGCATGGCGCACCGTGCGGCTGACATGATCAATGCGTCGATGAACAGCGGCGAGCTGCTGAGGCGGCTGACACTCAAGGCCAGAAACAAAGGGCAGGAATTTGCCCGGAAGATCGCCAGCACCTCCTCACGCCCCGGCAATGCCTGGCGTTCAGCTCGCGCGCTGTGGCCCGATTTCGGAAGGGATTGAAGCAATGGAAAACGCCCTGCGCGCAGCCTTGATCGAATGGCTGCGCAATGATCCCGATCTGGCGACGATCAATGCGATCGAGGAAGAGGCTCCGCTTAGAGCCAGCGCCCCGTGGCTCGGCATTTCTGCGAGCGCATCGGCAGACTGGGGCACGAAAGACCGCCCCGGCCGCGAGGTTCGCATCGCACTCGAGCTCGAAAGCCGGTCTGACGAAGCTGGTGGCGACACCACCCTGCTCGCAGCGATCGAACGGCGGGTGCTCGATCTGCCACCGTTCCACCCAACCTTCGAACTGGCCTCAATCCGGTTTCTGCGCGCCCGCAGCGAAGCGCGGGAAAACAATCTTCGCGGCGCCTTGCTGGAATTCCGATTCCGCATCTTCGCCGTCCAAGCCTGACAATCACACGGAGACACCATCATGCCCGCACAAAAAGGGTCTGCCTTCCTGCTCAAGATCAGCGATGGCGCTGCCACGCCCACCTATGAAACGGTTGCCGGTTTGCGCACCACCCAGATGACGATCAACGGCGATGCTGTCGTCGTAACGCACAAACAATCGGGCGGCTGGCGCGATCTGCTTTCAGGGGCCGGAACCCGCTCGGTTTCGGTCAGCGCCGCCGGCATCTTTCTGGGCAGCGAGGCGGAGCACACTGTTCGCGCCCACGCCCTTGCCGGAACAATCGATGAATACGAATTGTCGTTCGAGGATGGCGAGCGGCTGCGCGGGAAATTCCTGGTGCAGCGTCTGGATTATTCGGGCGATTTCAACGGAGAACGAAACTACACGCTCCAGTTGGAAAGCTCCGGCGCTGTGGTCCCAGCATGAACCAGCCCGCCAACCGATTGCGCGGCGAAGCGCAATTTGAGATCGACGGAAGGACTTTCCTGCTCCGCCCCAGCTTCGAAAATCTGGTGCTTGCGGAAGAAGAACTTGGCTCGCTGTTCGCACTCGTGGAACGGGCCGCCGAAGGAAAGATCACCCTTGCAGAGGTATCGAGCCTTATATGGCATTGCATCCAAGCCGATCCTCGCCCGGAGCGTGAAGCTGTCGGGCGGGAGGTGCTGAGAATCGGGCTTGTCGCTGCAACCCGGCCCGTGCGCGCAATTCTCTCGCAGGTCCTGCAAGGCCAAGGATGAAGGATTTTGCCGATAGCGTTCCGGTTTGCTGGGCGCTCGCCGCGCAAGCACTGGGTTGGCGCCCAAATGAATTCTGGGCTGCGACCCCTTCCGAGCTCACCGGCGCAATCCTCCCACCGCAACCGCAAGTCGGCGGGCTAGCCCCAAACCGCGATCTAATCGCCCAATTGATGGAACGGGATGCCAATGGATGACAATTTCGAAGAGCTGGTCATTGATGTCCGCGCGACGACGGACGGTTTCAATGCCGACCTGGAAGCGATGCGCGGATCCCTGGATACGACTCTGATCGACGGGTTTGGACGTGCGGGGCAGGCACTTGAACGCAGCCTGTTATCCGCCTTGCGTCGTGGCAGTCTGGGCTTTGATGACCTTAAGCGGATCGCCTTCAGTGCACTCGATTCGATCGCCGCCCACGCCCTGCAATCGGGGCTAAGCTCGATCTTCTCGGGCACGGGCGGCAACGGCGGTCTGGCAGGTCTCCTGGGCCAGTCGTTCGGCGCGCTGCTGGGCCTGCCAGGTCGGGCGACCGGCGGCCCTGTATCGCCCGGTCGCGGTTACATCGTCGGAGAACGCGGCCCTGAACTGTTCATTCCGACCAGCTCCGGCCAGATCGCGGCCGCGTCAACTATTGGTGGCGGAAGCCGTGATGTTCGCGTCGCGATTCAGCTGAACTCCCCACGCGGAACCGCCGCACCCACCGCGATGCAGCGGTCATCCCGCCAACTCGCCAGCGCGGTGCGACGCGCGCTTCAGGAACGATAGGAAGGAGCGGCCATGGCATTCTGGCTGGCGCGCGAGCGGCGTAATCAGGAATCAAGCTTCATCCAGCGGTTCGACCCCCGGTTCTGGACGGTCAACTTTCCCCGCCCGGCAATGGCAAGCGTGGTCACGACTGGTCCGACATCGATGCAGGTCGATGTCGAATTGCATCACCGGGGCGAACTGGTCGGATTGATATGGGATAGCGTCGACAGTCTGGATCATCCCTTGCTCGCTTACGAAACCAACCGGGACTACGCGAACACGACGCTAAGTTTCCGTTGGCAATCAGAGGGCGTGATCCCGCTTGATGAGGTGAACGGTCCGACACTGACAATCGAGGGGCGCGACGCTGCGGGCAATCCGCAAACATGGTTCGTGAGGCTCTGGAACTATGCGAGCGGCAGCCCGGCGGATGCCCTTGTAACCCTGCCGTTTTCGCTGCTGGAGGGCGGCTTCACCCTTCCGGGCACGCCAATCCACCCGCACGATATCGATCGGATGTTCATATCACTGGTGGCCCCCGGCTATGCAGCGGGCAGCGCAGAACTTTTGCCGGAGCGCGTAAACGGGCGCGTCACGATTTCCCAGATCAATGCCGATGGGCGGTTTGGCATTCTCGAGATCGGCGACGTGCGCTTGCCGGTTCATGGTGAGCGGATCGCCACCGCCTATGACGACGGGTACAATCAGACCCCCGCCCGCCTGATCCGCGGGGCAGTCGGCCTCGGCTACCGCGAAGATCTGGTGCACTATGTCGGGATGAGCCACTTCATGCGGCTCGCCCAACAATCCGGCGCGCTGCTGGCCACAGCTCAGGGCGAAATCTGCACCCCTGCCTCGGAATGGCACCGGAATTTCTTCGAATTTGCCAGGATCAATGATCTCGAGGTCATCGCATCCATTTCCTACGAACTGTTCGACGCCTATTGTCCCCAAGCATGGAAGCAGAGGACATGGTCAGGCGAACCCGCGCTGACTGGCTGGGTGCCGCCCTCGACGCTCCTTTCGCCGGCAAATGCCGAAGCGATGGCATGGCTGCGCGGCAGCACGCTGGGGTTTGTGTCGCTGCTTGAAGGCGCGGGCCAGCCGGTCAAAATGCAGATTGGCGAGCCCTGGTGGTGGACTTTCGCCGACGGCAGGATCTGCCTGTATGACGCCGCCGCGCAAGCAGCTTTCGGGGGTTCGCCGGTAGAGATCGCGGATTTGCGCGAACCTCTGGATCCGTCCCAGATCGAATTGCTCGATGCCGCTGGAGCGTTGCTGGCGCAGTCGACTGCAGCACTGACCGCCGACATCCGGGCCGCAGCGACCACGGGTGCCGAAGTCTTGCTCCTTGCATTCACGCCGACACTCCTCGACCCGAACATGCCCGAACTCTACCGGGCAAACCTTCCGGTTGGTTGGGCAGCACTCGCATTCGATCGCTGTCAGATCGAAGACTACGACTGGCTTACAGGCGGCGCGGACGCGCTCAGACGGGCGGCTTACACCTTCGTCAACACCCGCCTCGGATACCCGATTGAGGACCAGGATTATTTCGCCGGCTTCGTGCTCGATCCGGCGGACGCTGACTCGCTCTGGGCGCGGATTGATGCGGGCATTGACGAGGCCCGAAAACGCAATGTCCCGAGGCGCTACGTTTGGGCCCAGCCGCAAATCAATCGGGATGGCTACACCCGGCTGCCGTTTTCAGGAGATGACTTGATGGAAGCGTTTGACGACGTTCTGTATCCATTCCCACTCGGTCGCAGCACTGCTGTCGCTCCGGAGTTCTCGACTTCGGTGTCAGTAACCGCATCAGGACATGAACGACGAAACTCAGTCTGGACAGACGCCCGTGTTCACTTTGATGTGGGGCCGGGAATTCGATCCGAAGACGAGCTTTCCGAACTGATTGCATTCTTCCGTGCGCGGCGGGGCGCAGCCAAAGGGTTCCGGATCACCGATCCGTTTGACCACAGTTCGAACGGCATGACCGGTACACCGACCATGTCAGATCAATTGCTTGGTATCGGAGATGGCCAGCAGGCTGATTTCCAACTCGTGAAATCATACGGTTCCGAGCCCGATCCTCAAATCAGACCAATTACCCGCCCCCGGCACGATACGCTTCTCGTCAGCGTCGGGGGAACGCCCAGTCTCGATTGGACCATCGGCGCCACCGGATTGCTCTCCTTCGCCGTCGCACCGGGCGCGGGAGCTGAAGTCCGTGCCGGGTTCCTGTTCGATGTCCCGGTCCGTTTTGCCGAAGATCGGATCGATATTTCCGGTGTGAACTTCACCGCGGGAGAGGCACCGAGCATCCCCCTGATCGAATTGCGGGAAGAAGTCTGATGCGCGTGTTCTTCGACCGCGAACTGGAAACAGCTGCAACCTTCTGGCGCGTCTATCGCAGAGATGGAGTGACGTTCGGCTTTACCAGTCATGATCGCTCGCTTTGCTTTGATGGGCTGGTCCATCGATCGGCCCCGGGAATGGTTCCGACTGCCATCCGAATGACAGCCGATTTCTCAGAAGAAAGCGCTGGGGTTGATGGGGCGTTAAGTCATGACTCCATTAGTGAAATCGATCTCGAAGCCGGACTCTTCGACAATGCGGCGATCGAGATCGGGATCGTCGACTGGAACACGCTGGCCAAGCACTCTGTGTACTGGGGTAAGATGGGAAAGGTTCAGGGCGGAGGAACCGGCTTCTCGGCCGAATTGAGATCAGCCAAGTACGAACTAGAGCGCGACCTAGTGCCCAGGACCAGCCCCACCTGCAGAGCCCAGTTCTGTGGCCCGGGCTGCGGGCTGCCAGCGCCGAAATTCACGCACTTGCGGAGCCTTGCAGAGGTGGACGTTGACGCGAACAAAGTTCGTTTCGACGGACTGGCGGCAGAAAGATTTGTTGATGGTCGAATACGGTTCTTGGAAGGACCTCAGACCGGGATCAGCTTTGGGGTGCTTGGGATTGATTCAGACTGGCTGATACTCGACAGACCAATCGACGTTGTTCTGAAGCCAGGAGCAAGGGCCGAGCTGCTTGAGGGATGTGACCATACAATCACGACCTGCACTAGCCGCTTTGACAATGCGATCAACTTTCGCGGCGAACCATTTCTGCCGGGGAACGATTTGCTGGCGAGGTATGGTCAGCCGGGCTCGTCATGAATGCGTCGCCACTGGGCAAACGGTTCGCCCTTGCAGCGGCAAACCTGATTGGAGTGCCGTTCCGGCTGCATGGCAGGGATCCCTCTAAGGGTCTGGATTGTATAGGACTCGTTCACGCAGCCTTGGTTGCGATTGACCGTCGGCCAATCACCCCGGAAGGTTACAGGCTACGCAACAGCGATCCATCACGCTGGCTTGGCTATGCCGAATTGTCCGGCTTTCAGAAAAGCACCGGCGAACTGATGATCGGGGACATCGCCCTGATCGAGCCAGGGATGGGCCAGCTTCACCTGATCATTGCAGATGGAACAGGCCATTCAGTCCACGCGCACGCAGGACTGGGTCGCGTTGTTCGCGAGCCAATCCCAATCCACACCGCACCGCTGGCGCAATGGCGCCTATTCTGAAACCCTATCGGGAGTTTCCATGGCTACTCTTGTTCTTTCCACCATCGGAGCGGTCGTTGGCGGACCGATCGGCAGCGCAGTTGGCGCGTTTCTAGGCGGGCAAGTGGACGCCGCGATCTTCGGCGGCGGAAGCCGCGAAGGCCCACGCCTGCGAGAACTATCGGTTACCACATCGAGCTATGGGCAGCCCATCGCCCGACATTTCGGTCGAATGCGCGTCGCGGGCACTGTGATCTGGTCGACAGACCTGATCGAGACAACTTCGAAGGAAGGTGGAGGCAAAGGGCGACCTTCCACGAAGACCTACTCCTATTCCGCTTCATTTGCGGTTGCGCTCTCAAGCACGCCAGTCGGCGGGATCGGAAGAATTTGGGCGGACGGAAACCTGCTGAGAGGGGCGGGAGGCGATCTGAAAGTCGAAGGCGAAATGCGTGCCTATCTGGGCACAGGCGATCATCCTGTCGATCCTCTCATATCGGCATCGATCGGGGCTGCAGCGCCTGCGTTTCGGGACATCGCCTATGTCATATTCGAGGGGCTGCAACTCGGCGATTTCGGCAACCGAATTCCGGCGCTGACTTTTGAATTGTTCGGCTTGCGCGATGACACGGTATCGCTTGATGACCTCGTACCACAGACTGGAGGCGACGGAGGCGGTGTATTGCTTTCACATGCGCGTGGATTTTCTGATGAGGGTGGAGCCCTGGTCGGATCTCTGAGTGTATTGGAGAATGTATTCCCTTTAATCTGCGCCACAACCCAGGAAGGTTTGCGCTTCGCGGCCAGCGACAATCTTCCTGTCGAAATTCCAGTGCTGTCAGAGCGGTTCCTTGAGTCTGAGGATGAAGCTCTTGAAGGTGAACGCAAACAGCGAGGCGGATCCTCGGGACGGGAGCCCTTGGCCCTGCGGTATTATGACGAGGACCGAGACTACCAGCCGAGCGTTCAGCGAGCGCTCGGCATGCGGCAAAGCGGCAGAGAGACTGTTGTCGATATTCCCGCGGCGATGCAAGCGGCCGGAGCGCGCAGTGTCGCCAATGCAAATGCCAACCGGGCACGCTGGCTTGACGAAAAGATGATCTGGCGCACGGGGGAGTTCGACCCTCGGATTCGACCAGGAAGTGTGGTGAGAGCTCCTGGGCATGCGGGCTATTGGTTGGTTCGCAGCTGGGAGTGGTTCGATCGCGGGATTGAACTTGCCATCGAGCGACTGTCGCCTTCAGCGAGCAATGCCGATGCAGGTGATGCCGGCCTCGCAAACCGACCGGTGGATACGATTCCTTCACCCACCACGCTCCGCGCCATCGAAGTCCCGCCCGATGGAACCACCCCTCCCTCCTTGCCGATTCTCTATGCTGCAGCATCATCGGCAGAGCCCGGGTGGCGTGGAGCATCTCTCTTTGTCGAACTGGGCGGCACCTTGGATCGACTTGGCGGGACGTTACCAAATCGAGCGCTGATTGGTGAGTTGGTCGAACCGCTGGGCAGTTCTTTGTCGATGTTGTTGTCGCCGAACGAAGAACTCGAAATTGATATGATTGGAGACGATCTGACACCCTCCAGCACTGACGTGACCGGAATGGCAATGGGTGCCAATCGCATTCTTGTTGGCGGCGAGGTGATGCAATTCCTAGAGGCATCGTCGCTTGGTGCGAACAGATGGCGATTGCGTGGTCTGCTTCGCGGCCGCGCAGGCACGGAGGATCAAGCAATCGTTGGCCACCCTGCCGGAACATCTGTCGTGTTTCTGGACGATCGGCTCACCCCGCTCGATGCAGCGGTCGTTCCATCTGATCCCAGCACACGGATTGCAGCGATTGGGCGTGGCGACAACACGTTGGTCTACTCGACGCTAGCCAATGCGGGATTGTCGCGCAGGCCTTTGATGCCAATTGGTGCACAGGCAACCAGGGACGTGAGTGGCAACTGGGTTTTCAAATGGGTCAGGCGCGCAAGAGGGCAATGGCGCTGGAATGACGGTTCGGACGTACCGCTAATTGAAGAACAGGAGGCCTATCTTGTTGGATACGGCCCGACCGATGCCCCCTATACAGGTTGGTCGGTAAACGAACCAAGCCTCGCACTCTCGCATTCGGCAATGTCAAATCTATTGGCTGAATATGGCCAGAACCCTCTGTGGGTAAGACAAGTTGGCACCTACGGCCAGTCAGCCCCACTGTTGATCGCTACACTATCTTGAGAAGGGAGGCGTATCATGGCCAATCCAGTTTTCTTCCCGTCGACTACTCCGAATTTCAATCTGCCAATGCTAATTCCCGGTCAGGCGCAGAAAGAGTTTTTCGTCAATCAAGCATTTGCGATGATCGACTCTGTGGCAAAGCGCGCCATTCTTGGCTCGATGCAAAATCCGCCTGAGACCCCAGGCGAGGGATCGAGTTATCGCGTCACAGCACCTGCGACAGGCGATTGGGAAGGCAAGGAAGATGCAATCGCCTGTTACATTGCAGGCGCATGGCAATTTCTTGTTCCATACAATGGCATGACCGTTTTCGATCAAGCCGCGGGGCGCATGCTGCATTTCAATGGTACATGGCGCTCGGCGAATGCACCAGCGTCAGCAAGCGGCGGAACACATATCGATCAGGAAGCGCGACAGGCTCTGGAGCAACTGGTGTCGGCCCTGAAGGCCATCGGAATCTTTGCCGACATTGATTGATCCACCGCCGGCAAACGAACTGGCCAACACGTAAGTTTCCCCGTTTTTAGCCATATTTTAGGCGATCAGACCCTAAACGAGGCATTCTTGCAACAGTTGGGTGGCATTGATTGCTTGCTACTCATCTGGTGAGAAGTTAGAAACAAAGAGCGCCTCAGACCTAAAGAAGGGGAATCTTAGAATGCGTAAAATCGTCATCGGCTTGGCGATGGCTTCTACCGCACTCACCACGCCCGCCATGGCCCGCGAAGGCCAGTGGTACATCCAGGGCGATGCTGGTGTGATGCTGGTCGAAGACATCACTTTTGATGTTAACGGCAATCCTGGTGATGCCGTAGCTGACCACGACACTGGAGGAGACTTCGGCGGGATCGTAGGTTACGACTTTGGTGCCTTCCGTTTGGAAGCAGAAGCTAGCTACCGCACTGCGGAGCTTGATGAAGTCTCGGCCGGCATTTCGGGCCTTGCGCTCAATCCCTCGCCCACCTCGCCTGGTGGCTTCAACACCTTCAGTGACACTCGTGATGCGCTGGGCGAATTCAATGCGCTCAGCTTCATGATCAACGGTTTGTTCGACTTTGGCTCGGATGACGGGATCCAAGGTTTTGCAGGCGCCGGTATCGGTGTTGCGCGTGTGGACCTCGAAGGCCGTGTAAACTCCAACGGTCCGGGCATCTGGAATGATTCGGACACTGGTCTGGCTTGGCAACTGCTTGCGGGTATTCGTGCCCCGATCAGCGACAGCTGGGACGTCGGCCTGAAGTATCGCTACTTCAACGCCGTAAATGTCAACATCATTGACCCGCTTGGCCGGCCGCTTGAGACGGATCTGAGCACGCACTCACTGCTCGGCTCGATCACCTACAACTTTGGTGGCGACGTAGCACCGCCTCCTCCGCCTCCGCCGCCGCCGCCTCCGCCTCCGCCGCCGCCGCCGCCTCCACCGCCTCCGCCGCCGCCTCCGCCGCCGCCTCCGCCGCCTCCGTGCAACACTGGCCCCTACATCGTCTTCTTTGACTTCGATGAATCGGTCATCACTGCGGATGCTGCGACGATCCTCGACAATGCCGTCACGGCATATGCGAACTGCGGTACGGCAAACGTAATGCTGGCTGGTCACACCGACCGTTCCGGCAGCGTGACCTACAACATGGGTCTCGCAGAACGTCGTAACGCGAGCGTGCAGCAGTACCTCACGGGCCGCGGCATTCCCGCATCGCGCATCAGCAGCGAAGCGTTCGGCGAATCGATGCCGCGCGTTCCGACTGCAGACGGTGTCCGTGAGCTGCAGAACCGTCGTGTTGAAGTCACTTACGGTCCGGGCTCGGGCATGTAAGCAACGGCTTCAAGCCAAAATCGAGAAAGGGGTCGGAAATTTCCGGCCCCTTTTTCTTTGTTCAGCCACGATCCGACTACTTTGGATCATTACGCCAGATATCTGGCCAAAATCCTATTCTCGGAATGCAGCGATCTCCCCGCGCTTATCGTCGCTGACCGATAGGCGTTCGACAGAACTCTCAGTCGCTCTCTCTTAATGAGGGCGGCGCCCCAGAAACGCACGTTACCCATTGCGCGAGAATACTGGCTGTAACTGGCAAATGGCGATGCACACGATCCACCAGCGCCGCCCCTGTTACGAACGGAAACGCATCTGAGAACCATCTCTATGTGATCCCTCGCAGGCTCACATATTCCACCCATAAAGTGACTGACCGCCGGGCGTCGACCTCAGTGGACGAGCCCCGACTGTCTTCAATCGAAGACTTCGCCAGCAGCCTTGGCCCGTTCGACTACGGTTCTGTTCGCATGAGGCACCAGTCTTATTGCGGCGACCAGGAGTGCGAGACCGATCGGCGTGATCCAGAGCGTCGAAAGGACGCCGATGCTCAAATTTCCGTCGTTTTGTGCAGAAACATAACCCGCAGTGTACGGCCCGAGAGCAAGACCGACCAAGGTTGTCGCGAGGAAGAACGTAGCCGTTGCAGTGCCTCGCATTCGAGGCAGGACCAAAGCCTGGCTGCTCGCGGCGGCTGCACCAAGCGCGGATGCGGCCAGAGCGCCGACGACAACATTCAGAACGATAAACAAACCGAAGCTTTCGGTTGTATATTGCACGACGGCAAACGGGATCGGGCTAAGCAGCCCGAACAATATTACCCAAACCCGGCCAGCCTGCATCCGCGTAAAAAGCGCATCGGCCATACGTCCACCAAGGATCACACCGAGGAATCCTCCTACGGCACCGCCTCCGCCCAGCCAGAAGCCCAACTCTCCCTTAGAGACATCGAAAACGCGTTCAGCGTACGGCGCGCCCCAATACGACGCCGAATAGGCCATGAATGCTACTGTGCCGTACCCTAGAATGGTACAAAGAAAAGCTGGTGATCCCCATGTTAGAGCGAACGTGGGATAATCTCGGACCCGTAGTGCTGTTGCCCATGAGAAAACTGCATAATAGCCGATAGCCAGCAAGAACCACTGATCTGTGATCCAGGGAAGAATGCGGCCCGGCCCGGATTTCAAAATCTCGGTCAAGGCATAAGCAAGTGCGATACTTCCAATGAACACCGCAATATTCAACGCAAGGCTCAACGCACCGCGTGAAGCGGCACCAAAGAATGTGAAACCCGGTATAATCGTATAAAGCTCACGAACGAAGCCACGAAACGGGTGGGGGTCTTCAGGCGTTGATAGCCCATCAATCGCACCACGAGCTGGTTCGCGCAGTGTGAAGACCCACAGCGCTAACAGGAGGCCGGGCAGCCCCACCGCAATGAATGCTGCCTGCCATCCAGCAAGCCCCAAGGGGCCACCGTCCGGGAAAGCATTATTCCAATTGTCGACCACCAAGCCCCCAATCGCGAGGGACACGCCTCCACCGATATACAGACCGGAACTATAGATTGCCAAAGCAGTCGCCCGGAGCCGGGCCGGGAACCAATCAGAAATGAGTGAATACGCCGAAGGGCTTGCTGTCGCCTCACCAACGCCAACGCCAATTCTCGCAACCGTCAATGTACCCGCGTCGCGCGCGAATCCGGATACTGCCGTCATTGCCGACCAAAGCGTCAGGCCGAGGGTCATCAGTCGAATGCGCTTCCAACTGTCTGCCAGTTTGCCCAATGGAATTCCAAAAAGGGCGTAAAAGATAGCGAATGCCGTCCCATACAGAAAACCCAGATAGGCATCATCAACGCCCAGATCCGCTTTGATATCGTTGGCTAGGATTGAGAGGATTTGCCGATCAATGAAGTTAAGCACATAGACCACGACGAGCACGCAAAGAGCATACCAGCTGTAGGCAGGAACAGTTGCTTCCACCTGACCTTTCGAATCAGGCGTCTCAACGTCATATTCACTCAAGTCACTCTCTCCCGAAACAGCTCAGCGATCGGCACCCAATCAGTGGCGCGCTCTAGATTGCGTACTTCGTGCTATCGACAATTCCTGCCTCCGCAAAACCCTTTTTCCGTAGTCTGCAGGAGTCACATTCGCCACAAGCAATCCCTTCAATCGTCGGGTCATAACAGGACCAACTCCACGATGGATCAAGCCCAAGCCGAGCGCATTCCCTCGCGATATCCGCCTTGGTCATATCCTGAAGCGGCGTATGGACTGTGAAGGGATGGCCTTCGACACCCGCCTTTGTCCCAAGCCGTGCCGTCTCCGCAAAGCTGGCAATGAATTCGGGGCGACAATCCGGATATCCTGAATAATCGAGCGCATTTACGCCGATATATACATCGCTCGCACCAAGGGATTCCGCGCACGCTGTCATCAAAGATAGAAATACAAGGTTGCGCGCTGGCACATAGGTGACTGGAATGTCATCTCCGACACCAGCTTTGGGAACGTCAATCGAGGCAGTGAGGGCGGATCCGCCGAACGCCCGCAAATCCAAGGAAATTTCCGTTCGGCTCGCCAATCCCAGCTTCTCGGCGATTCGCTTGGATGACAACAGTTCGATTCTGTGCCTTTGCCCGTAATCAACGGTCAGCGCGTGAACCTCAAACCCTTCTTCCAGGGCGATCGCTGCGGTTACCATCGAGTCAAGGCCACCCGATAGCAGCACCACCGCCCGGCGCGGCATCCCATTGTGTTCAGTCGAAACCATGAGTTTGGCTTAACGCCAGTGGATTATTTAGCAATCATTGCGGCGCTGTCGGGCTGCAGTTAGCAGTCGCCGGTTCGCCTCCCTTCAGCTGCGAACTGGAACGGGATGCCTGAGGATATTCCTTGGCTCTCGATCTGAACCAAGCCGCCAGCTTCCTTGCGAATGTTCGTTCGGCCATAGCCATTGCCGGGGCAAGTATATTGAACTGTAATGCGGTTTGCAGCGTCCTCGACCACAAATCTGCTGCAGCCTTGATTTCCATGCCGCAGTTGGATCAATTCCTCTCCGCTTCGCACACAGATTTTTCGATCAGGGGAACCGTCGCGATGCTTGATAGTCCACTCCCCCTTCGAAAGAGTTCGCAACATTGTGAGACTGTCTGCCTGCGCAAGGGCAGGCAAACCAACCGACGCGACCAATATGGTCAGGCCGATCATTGCTCCATTCGAAAAATTGTGGCGACTTCCAACCATCACAGTACTCTCACAGGCCTTCTGTGCAATTTCTTGCACACAATGGCACTGGCGCGATGAGCCGTGCCTGAACAGCGGCCAATCGTTAGATCGCGAGCTCAAAGGTTCTGGCACAGAACGCGCAATCCACAGCGATCTTGCCATTCTCTCCCCGCATGGCATCACGTTCATCTTCGGGAAAACGCGAAATTACTGATGTATAATGCGCCGGAGAACAGCGGCACCCGCGAGCGAGCGACTGCCCCGGCTGTATCCGTACGCCATCCTCTTCGTGAAACAGACGCCACACCACGTCCTCAAGGGACAGGTTTTGATCGAGGAGTTCTTCGTGAGTTACCGATGCCGTCATGATCGAGACATGTTCCCAATCGGGGTGATCCATGCGCACGTGCAGCCTTTCGCGACCGACCTCCCCATCCGCTAAATGCTGTATCAAAAGCCCCGCTGCAATTCGCCCTGACGAATTCGAACTGCTCGCAGCGCGGATCAGAGTCGGGACCTGTTCCGACTGGCTGAAGTACATCTGACACGCTTCGGAAAGCGAATCCCCTTCGAGGGGCACAATGCCTTGATACCGGCGCCCACCCCCGGTCTCGAATGTAATCGCCAGATAGCCTTGGCCGAACAAGGCCGAGAGTCCTGAGTTGGCCCCAAGGTCAGCCAGTCGGTCGGCATCAAAATCGACATAGCCGCGCAGGCTCCCCCCCCGATAGTCGCACACTAGCAGCGATACCACGCCATCATGGGTCTGGGCTTGCATCGTCAGTTGGGCGTCGTCTGAATCGGCCTTCAGCAGTCCACCCATAAGTGCAGCAAGTACGAGCGCTTCGCTGAGAAGGTGTGTGATTGGCGGTGGATAGTCATGAGCCGACAGGATTTCGTCCAATACTCGATCAAGACGCACGATGCGGGCTCTCGCATTCCGAGATGGCAAAGTGAAGCCGAGGAGCTTGTCAGCGAAGGTGTCGTGCGAGGTTTCCATGACTTGCCATATGGGAACTGCGGATACGTGAAATAAGCCCTCACACCATCCGAGCGCTCAGCACAAGAGACCGAAACTCCAAAGCAGCACTGACTTTTGGGCATGGATCCGGTTTTCAGCCTCATCGAACACGACCGAGTGCGAGCCTTCGAAAACAGTCTCGGTCACTTCCTCACCCACATGAGCCGGCAGACAATGCAAAAAAATCGAGTCCGGTTTGGCAAGCGCCATGATCTCTGAAGTCACTTGATAGGGAGTCATGGCTGTTCGCTTTTCGTCGGCGTCCACCTGTCCCATGGATATCCAGGTGTCGGTGACTACTACATCAGCGCCAGTCGCAGCCGCTCGGGCATCATGCGTCAAAGTCACCGATGCGCCTCCAGCGCGAGCCTTATCTACGAACTCAGTAGAGGGTTCGAAGCCCGGAGGTGTAGCGACCCGAACGTTGAACTTGAACAAGCCAGCAGCTTCAAGAATCGAGTGGAGGACATTGTTCCCATCACCAAACCACGCAAGCTCGAGGCCTGGCAAGGACTTACCTTTCTCAACGATGGTTAGTAGGTCTGCAACGATCTGGCAGGGGTGCGACTGATCGGTCAGGCCGTTAATCACCGGCACACTGGCAAAGCGTGCCATTTCCTCGATCTTGGCGTGATCATCGGTTCGCAACATGATGGCATCTGCCATTCGGCTAAGTACCCGAGCCGTGTCGGCGATCGTTTCCCCACGCCCAAGCTGACTGGACCCGGAATCTAAAATGAGAACGCTGCCTCCAAGCTGCCTCATAGCTACATCAAAGCTGACCCGTGTTCTGGTCGAATTCTTCTCGAAAACCAGTGCCAGAACCCGGCCTGCCAAAGGAAAATCAGCATCCGGATGCCCCTTGGGCCAGTCACTCCGAGCAGCCTTGCGATCGATCGCATCAGCAATCATGGCCGCAATTGCGTCCGCTCCCGCATCCTCGAGATCAAGGAAATGAAAAGGTCCAGTCGACTGGGACATCATGCGGACTCGGGGATCGTAAAGCTTGCAGCTCCAGCTGACAGCTTCTCAAAGAATTCCTCGATCTCGACATCACCGATAACCAGTGGTGGGATAATCCGCAGCGTGTTGTCGCCAGCGGCGACAGTCAAGAGTTGATGATTGTCGCGCAAGTGGACGAAGAACGGCCGGCTTTCGACCTTCATCTTGAGCCCAAGCATCAGCCCTTTGCCCCGAACAAGTTCAAACAGGTCGGGGTAATTTCCAATGAATTGTTCAAGCCGGGAGCGAAGGCGTTCCCCCTTCTCGGTGACCTCCGCCAGAAATTCCTCATTCGCGACGGCATCGAGCACCGCGCTTCCTGCCGCCATCGCGAGAGGATTGCCGCCGTATGTTGAACCGTGCGTGCCGAAAGTCATGCCGCGTGCGGCCTTCTCCGTTGCGATCACGGCACCCAATGGAAATCCACCCCCGAGCCCTTTGGCCGTCGCGAGGATATCCGGTTCAATGCCATAATGCTCATAGGCGTACATTTTGCCCGTACGCGCAACGCCGCATTGCACCTCATCGAGCACCAGCATCAGATCGTGCTCGTCGCAAATCGCCCGCAGACCCTTCATGAAGGAATCGGACGCAGGGCGAATTCCACCTTCACCCTGGATCGGCTCAACCAGAAAGCCAGCGGTATTCGGACCAATCAAAGCTTTCGCAGCGTCCAGATCGTCGAACTCCGCATATTTGAAACCCTCGAGCAACGGAGCAAAACCTTGGTGCATCTTGGTCTGATTAGAGGCGCTGATCGTCGCCATCGTACGCCCATGAAAGGCATTGGAAAATGTGATCAATTCAAACCGATTGGCATCCCCTTGATCACCCGCATTCTGGTGATAGGCACGCGCGGTCTTGATCGCCCCCTCGACAGCTTCCGCGCCCGAATTCGTGAAGAACACCGTATCCGCGAAAGTCGCATCAACAAGCTGCTGTGCCAGACGTTCTCCCTGCGGACTGCCGTAGAGATTTGAAACGTGCATCAGGGTTTCGGCTTGGCGCTGGATCGCTTCAATCAGGCCCGGATGCGAATGGCCGAGAAGATTCACCGCAATACCGCTTGCAAAATCAAGATAGCGCGTTCCGTCCTCGTCAATCAGGTGGCAGTGCTCTCCGCGCACTGGGCGCACACCGCAACGGGGGTAAACTGGCATAAGCGGGCTGATCGACATCAGAAATTTCCTTGAGCTCGGAATTGTTGTTTTAAAACAAAATGGCGGCCCTTTCAGAGCCGCCATTTCCGAATAATCTAGGGCCGCTCTGTCATTGGGTCAAACGGCCAGAGTGGGGTGCCTGATCAGCTTTGGACAGGCACCAGATTGACGGCCGAATACTTTCCTCGTCGATCAACTTCGAGGTCGAACTCGTAACGCTCGCCCTCATTGAGTTCCGAAAGGCCAGAACGCTCGACTGCACTAATGTGCACGAAGGCATCCGGCTGGCCGTCATCACGAACCAGAAACCCGAAACCCTTCATCGAATTGAAGAATTTGACCGTACCAGTAGCTTTTTCGCCGGTCAGTTCGCGCTTGGGCGGGCTCGCTGCTTGCGGCGCCGCAATCACATCGCCCACGACCTGAAGATCCTGTGCAGAGATTTTGCCGCCACGATCCACAAGGTTGAATTCGAGTTCCTGCCCTTCAGCCAAGCCTTCGAGGCCGGCACGTTCGACTGCGCTGATATGGACGAAAACATCTTCTCCTCCACCCTCTTGAGCGATGAAGCCAAAGCCTTTCTGGCCGTTGAAGAATTTAACCGTGCCTTTGCCGGTGCCAACGACCTGAGCAGGCATGCGGTTGAAACCGCCGCCACCGCCGCCGCCGCGACCACCACCGCCACCGCGGGGAGCACCGCCGCCAAAGCGGTCGCCGCCGCCGTGGCGATCACCACCACCGAAGCGATCGCCGCCGCCGAATCGGTCACCACCACGATCATTGCCGTAATCACTCGGAGGCGGAAACCCGTCATTCCCGCCAAAAGGATCGAAACCGTCCTCGCCGAAACCGTCGCGCTTGTCCCGACCGCGCCGACGTCCCCTGTCGTAACCCATATCTTAAGTCGTACCTTACCACGCTGCCCATCCTGAGAAGCGCTGGCGACGAGGGCAACGAGTCGCACCAGACGCCGATGGAACAGCCGAAAACGCCGAACCCACCGTCTGTTCGTCCACATAGCGCACAAAGCGCCGCTATGCGAACGATTTAACCTATCACCGCTTCATCGCGCAAAAATATGACATTTTCGCAAGTACTCGCAGGCACTGGTCGGATGCCACGCTTGCGAAAGCGCCCTTTGATCGGCATCTCGCTTGCTAGAACCTATGAGGAGCAAAATACCGATGCCCGACTTTCGACCCTTGAGCGACTCGGTCTTGGCCAGCCCGCAAATCTCGATCGAAGACGTTGCGAATGCCAAGAATGCTGGAGTTGCCCTCATAATCAACAACCGACCAGACGGTGAGGACCCTTCCGCTCCGCAAAGCGCCGACATTGAAGCCGCAGCTATTGCTGCCGGGCTGGCTTACACCGCGATCCCGATTGGCCATTCCGGTTTCAGTGAAGTGCAAGTCGACCAGATGATAGCTGCCCTGAATTCGGCACAAGGCAAGACGCTCGCTTATTGCCGATCGGGAACGCGATCGACTCTACTTTGGGCACTTGCTCAGGCGAAAAACGGGATTTCACCAGAGGAAATTGCGCTGGCCGCGATGAAGGCAGGGTATGATGTCAGCCCGGTTCGCCCCATGTTGGACATTCTATCGTCCAAGTGATCCGCTACTGGCGATAATCGAGCGGGGGAGCCCTGTCTCCGAGCAGCGAACGATAGACGTAATCCGGCCCGCGAGCGGCATCAAACTCAGCCCGGGCAGCATTGCGGAGATCTTCGTTGGTGAAGAGGTCGACTGCCATCAAGGCCATGGCCTTGGCCGCCACTTGCGCTCCTTTGTGACCGATCGAATGCCCGCTAGCCGCGACGGCTTGCCAGCTATGTGCGCTTGTTCCGGGGACCCAGGTAGCAGTACGAACTCCGACCGTTGGTGTCGCCCAGGAAACGTCACCCACATCGGTTGAGCCATAGCCGAGGCTTCGCGTGTACGGCTGGATTTCAGCCGCGCTTTCAAGCGGCTCGGCTGCATCACCCAGCGATTTCTGCAATTCCTCAGCCCATGCACGTTCTTCGGACGAATAATTGACGCCGCCAACCATCTCGAGTTTTGCCTGCATCGCACGAGCAAGCGTTTCATTCACCAGCAGGGGGTTGTTGCCGTGAATGATTTCCCAGTCGACCTCGGTACCGGTTCCCAATGCTGCGCCCCGGGCCGCATTCTCAAGTCGTTCCCATATCGCCTCAACACCAGCGGGATCAGGATGCCGGACATAATAGAAGACCTCGGCAAAATCAGGGACCACATTAGGAGCATTGCCGCCGCTGGTAATGACATAATGCATGCGCGCATCCTGAGGCATATGCTCATGCATCATATTGGCCATCATGTTCATCGCTTCCGCACCGTCGAGCGCACTGCGGCCGCGCTCAGGCGCGCCAGCTGCATGGGCCGAAACCCCGGTGAACCGGAATTTGGCGGAACGATTGGCTAGACTGGTCCTTGCAGCAGCGCTGTTTTCGTCATCCGCATGCCAGTGAATCGCAATATCGACATCGTCGAACAAGCCCGCGCGGGTCATGTAGACCTTGCCCGATCCGCCCTCTTCCGCAGGCGTTCCATACAAGCGGATGCGGCCCGGCGTTCCCGTAGCTTCAAGCCATTTCTTCACTGCAATCGCGGCGGTTAGCGAACCTGCCCCGAACAGGTTGTGGCCACAAGCGTGCCCGGCACCCTTGCCCTCCACCGGATCGCGGGTGGAAGCGCCCGACTGGTTGATACCAGGGAGTGCATCCATTTCCGCCAGGATCGCGATGATCGGCCCGCCTTCCCCCCATTCGGCGACGAAGGCGGTAGGAATTTCCGCAATCCCCGACTCAATCCGGAATCCTTCGCTCGCGAGTTCGGCCTGCATCAATCCGCTTGAGCGCGATTCGAGATAACCAAGCTCGGCCAAGTCCCACAGTTCCTGCGCAACCCGCGCCGTACGATCTGCTTGCGAATCCACCACGGCAATTGGATCCGGCCCTGCGTGGTTGTCAGCCGCTAGCGGGGCAGTCCCAAGAGCCAATGCCCCGAGGGCGGTGGTCGAGAAAATCGTTCCAAGCAGTTTCATGTTGGTCTCCTTGCAAGCCTGCTTGCCGCAAAAGCCGCTCCGTGCCAATCCTCCGGCGCAGGAAAGACGCGCCATGGAAATACACCCCCTCATCCTTCAATCCGGTGGTTCGCTTGTAGCCATTCTGGCGCTGTACGGTCTCGCCCGGTGGCTTGGCCTCGGCGGATCGCCTTCGTTGAAGGATACCGCTCTGCTTGCCGCAGTAGCAGACGAGGTGGATACCGGTTTCACGATCGAGCAAGCGGCAGTCGATCGTGGCGGGGCGAGCGCATTGGTGAAGCATGCGGACGGCCGAATCATGGTCATCAAGCGTCGCGGCAACAGATACGCTGGCCGTATTCTGGACAAGGGTGCAAAGGTCCGGGAAGAAGTCGACGCAATCGTGGTCGACTGCGGAGAGGCGCGTTTCGGAACGGTCAGATTGTCGATCGAAAATCCGGCATCTTGGGCCGACACGATCAACCGGCTATAGGTCTGCGCAACCATGCCCGACTTTTCTCCCACCCAATATGCTGTCCCGCTTTTCGTCGCGGCCGTCCTAGCCGAGATGGTTTGGGCGAGGTTTCGCCGCCCTGAAGCCTACGAGCCCATGGACACGCTTGTCAGCCTTGCATTCGGCCTCGGATCAACCGTCGCAGGTGCACTATTTGGCGGATTTGCGCTCTACCTCTTCATCGCGACATACGAGTATCGCCTGTTCGATTTCGGGCCTGAATGGTGGTCTGTCTGGTGGGCATGGCCGGTTTGCTTCGTTCTGGACGATCTGAAGTATTACTGGGTCCACCGCGCGGGGCATCGCATTCGCTGGATGTGGGCAAGTCATGTGAACCACCATTCCAGCCAGCACTACAATCTTTCGACAGCGCTCAGGCAAAGCTGGACGGGCGCCTTTACCTTCGGGTTCCTCTTTGCCATTCCGCTCGTGCTGCTCGGATTTCACCCGGCGATGATCGCGATCTGTGGCGGGTTCAACCTCATCTACCAGTTCTGGATCCATACCGAGGCAATCGACAGGATGCCGCGCTGGTTCGAAGCGGTAATGAACACACCTTCTCACCACCGGGTCCATCATGCGACGAATCCCCGATATCTGGATCGAAACTATGCCGGGGTTTTCATTGTCTGGGACAAGATGTTCGGGACGTTCGAGCCGGAAACCAACGAGGAAAGAATCCGCTACGGAATTGTGAAGCAGCTGGGCAGCTTCAACCTGCTGTGGTCGGTGTTCCATGAATGGATCGGGATGCTCGCCGATATCTGGCGCAGTCCCTGGAAGCACAAGTTGTCTTATCTCCTGCGGGAACCAGGCTGGACACACGACGGAAGCCGGGAAACATCGGACATGATCCGCGAAAGATGGCGCAAGAACATCGGGCGGTCCGCCGCGCCAAATTCAGTTGCACCCAGAAACCCGATTGCAGGCCAAGGCGAAGCTGCCTAATCTCTCCCTCCAAGAGGAGAGATCATGGAAAGTTTTGACTACATCGTCATTGGCGGTGGCAGTGGCGGCAGCGCGGCAGCGGGACGACTTGCCGTTGATGGAACACGCCGGGTATGCCTGATCGAAGCGGGCGGGCGGAATGACAATATTCTCATCAAGACCCCCGGCTTCATGCCCTTCATCCGCAATTCCTCGAACTACAAATACGAGACGGTGCCGCAAAAAGGATTGAACGGCCGGATCGGATACCAGCCGCGGGGCAAGGGGCTGGGCGGCTCATCAGCCATCAACGCGATGGTCTATATCCGCGGGCACAAGTGGGATTACGACAATTGGGCTGCACTCGGCTGCGACGGGTGGTCCTATGATGACGTGCTGCCCTACTTCAAGAAGGCGGAATCGAACGAGCGCGGCGAAGATGCCTACCACGGCGCAGGTGGCCCCCTGTTCGTTTCGAACCAGCGATCTCCAAACCCGACCAGCCTCGCCTTCGTCGAAGCCGCTGCCGAATTGCAATTGCGCACAAACGACGATTTCAATGGAGAACGGCAGGAAGGCTTTGGCCTGTATCAGGTCACTCAGCGCGATGGGGAACGCTGGTCTGCCGCGCGCGGCTATGTCGAACCGATCCGCGAGCAGGGGAATTTCGCGGTCCGCACCAACACTCTGGTCGAGCGGCTGGTGGTCGAACAAGGCCGTGTGACGGGCGTCATGGTGAGACGTGGCGGACGGTCGGAAATGCTCTATGCCCGGCGGGGCGTCATACTCTCGGCTGGCGCGTTCAATTCGCCTCAGATCCTGATGCTGTCCGGCATCGGGCCTGCCGAGCATCTCAAGCAACACGGCATCGATGTAGTGCTGGATCGCGCAGCTGTAGGCTCGAACCTGCAAGATCACATCGATTATGTATCGGGCTGGCAGACGACGTCTGATGTGCCAATCGGCGGAACGCTTAAGGGCACTCTCAAGATGGCCGGGGCAATCTTTGAACACAGGCGCAAACGCACCGGCGCGATGACCACCTGTTACGCTGAAGCAGGCGGCTTCTGGACCGTGATGCCGGCAAGCCCCGCCCCCGACGTGCAGTGGCATTTTGTACCCGCCGTGCTTGAAGACCACGGGCGCGAGAATGTGAAAGGCTATGGCTTTTCGCTCCACGCCTGCGTCCTTCGCCCCGAAAGTCGCGGTACAGTGCGGCTCGGATCGCGCGATATCGCGGCCGCACCTGTGATTGATCCCAACTTCCTTGATGATGATCGCGATATCGCCGTTCTGCGCGAAGGCGTGCGCCTGTCACACCGGATTGCCGACGCGCCTGCGCTGCAGGCGTTTGGGCCAACTGATCGTCACCCGGTCGATCTGAATGACGATGCCGCGCTCGACGAACTGATCCGCAATCGCGCCGATACCGTCTATCACCCTGTTGGCACCTGCCGGATGGGAGCGGATGATGAAGCGGTGGTCGATCCCACGCTAAAGGTGCGCGGGCTGGACGGCCTGTGGATCGCCGATGCCAGTATCATGCCGCGCCTGGTAAGTGGCAATACCAACGCTCCCAGCATCATGATCGGAGAGCGCTGCGCCGATTTCGTGAAAGCTGCCGAGACGGTTCCCGCCTGACAAAAAAGGGGCCGAAGCACGCTGGCTCCGGCCCATTGTCAGTCTATTCGTTCGCAGGAGGAACGTCGGTTGGTGGGGAAAGGGGAAGAGGAGAGAGAAACCTTCCCCCACCAAACTGTTGATCAGTTGTAGGCGCGCTCGCCGTGTTCGGCAATGTCGAGACCATCAACTTCAGTCTCTTCGTCAACACGCAGGCCGATCGTCAGCTTGACTGCATAGGCGGCGATCAGAGTACCGATGCCGGCCCAGGCAATCGTCACGAGGACGCTGAAGATCTGGACCCACAGCTGGTCACCCAGCGGCGTCGAACCATCGCCAGGGCCAGCGAGGAACGGCTGGTAGACCACCGCGGTGCCAATGGCGCCGACGATACCGCCGATCCCGTGGATGCCGAAAGCATCGAGCGAGTCATCATAGCCGAACTTCGTCTTCACCTTGGCGACGAAGAAGTAGCAGACCGCCGACGACAGAATACCGAGCAGGATCGCGCCGAACGGACCGCTGTTACCAGCTGCCGGGGTCACCGCGACGAGACCGGCGATCACGCCCGAGCAAAAGCCCAGTGCCGAACCCTTGTGGCCCGCTGCACGCTCGATCACCATCCAGGTCAGTGCACCTGCCGCAGTGGCCACAAATGTGTTGATCATGGCAAGGCCTGCCGATCCGTCTGCTTCCAGCGCCGACCCGGCGTTGAAGCCGAACCAGCCCACCCACAGCAGACCCGTACCGACCATGGTCAGCGTGAGGCTGTGCGGCATCATCGGCTCTTGCGGCCAACCGCGACGCTTGCCGAGCAGGTAAGCGAGCACGAGACCGGACACACCAGCATTGATGTGAACCACGGTGCCACCGGCGAAGTCCAGCGCGCCATCTTCGAACAGAAGACCACCACCGGCCCATACCATGTGGGCAATCGGGAAATAGACGATGGTAAGCCAGATCGGCACGAACATCATCGTCGCGCTGAACTTCATACGCTCTGCGGTGGCGCCAAGGATAAGCGCAGCCGTGATCGCGGCGAAGGTCATCTGGAAGCTGATGAAGACATATTTGCTGATGACTTCATCGGTGAAGGTCGCAGCGGTGCTGCTGGCATCGGTTCCGGCGAGGAAATAGCTGCCCCCGCTGATGAACAGGCCAAGCGTGCCTTCGTAAGTGGTATCGCCGAAGGCCAGCGAATAACCCCACATGACCCAGATCAGCATTGCCAATGCGGCGGTGGCGCCGATCTGCGTCATGGTCGAAAGCATGTTCTTCGAGCGCGTCAGACCGCCGTAGAACAGCGCCAGGCCCGGCAGGATCATCAGCAGAACGAGGATCGTTGCGGTCATCATCCAGGCGTTGTTGCCGGGATTGGGCACCGCCGCCGCAGCCTCAGCAGCAGGGGCTGCCAGAGCAGGCTGCGCGATCATCACCGCGCCCGCGCCCATGGCGGCCAATTTCGAGAAGAATAGTTTCATCGGTTTGGTCCCCTTGTCTCAGAGCGCGGTTTCACCGGATTCGCCTGTGCGGATCCGGGTCGCCGATGCTAGGTCGAGTACGAAAATCTTGCCGTCACCGATCGCTTCGGTGTTGGCGGTCTGCTGGATCGTCTCGACCACCTGCGCAGCGATGTCGTCGCTGGCGGCGATTTCGAGCTTCACCTTGGGCAGCATGTTGGTGGAATATTCCGCGCCGCGATAGATTTCTGTCTGGCCCTTCTGGCGACCGAAACCCTTGACTTCGGAAACTGTCATCCCGGCGACCCCGATGGCACCCAGCGCTTCGCGGACCTCATCGAGCTTGAATGGTTTTATGATGGCGATGATGAACTTCATCCGTGCCCCCTTTGGCTATGCCGGCGGATCCGGCTCCCAACGGTTAAGCAAGGGGCGTGCCATATTTCTGAAACACGCCTTCCGCAGCGGAATCAGGACATTTCTTCGCACCTGCACAATCGTGTGTGCACAAAATTTAATCTTTTGGTTACATTTTGGGCAGGGTCAGCCAATTTGTTGCAGGAAGAGCCGGGTTCCCTGACATTTTCTGGCGTCAGGATTCACTCGCCAGCAATATAGCGCGCGGTGGGCCGCGTCGGCAGCCCGTCGATGCTGCTGGTGCGCTTCGCCATTTTGGCCTCCCATTCGGCAGGATCGCTGTTGCCATGATACTTCTTGAGCGTATCGCGTTCAACCTCGAAGCTCATGAAAGGCACGCCCCACCCGCAGCTTGTCTGAACGCTTTCGATCTCAATCACGAAGATCTGACGGGTACCCGGCAACAGGGTAAAATGCCCGGCCAGATCATCCCACTCATCATCCTGAGGCAGCACGGGCCGCCCCTTGCCATAGATGCGCAGAATAAGGGCCGGCTGCTGGAAATTGCAGAACATGATCGTGATCCGCCCGGCATCTGCCTGCGGAGCGACAAGGTGGGCGTGCGTCTCATTTCCCGAGCCGCCCAGATCCAGATAGGCGACCCGACCCGGCCCTAGAACCCGAAAGGCGTCATAACCCTTCGGGCTGAGGTTGATCCGGCCATCGGCGGCGGCCGTCGCGACAAAGAAAAGTGGCTGCTGTTCGATCATCGCCACATGCTTGGGCTCTAGCGCTTTGAAGAAATCGGACATGTGGGCTGCTCCAGCAAAAGTCAGAGAAAATCGCGCAACACCGCGATGAAGCGATCGAACTGATCGTGATGGAGCCAGTGCCCCGCCTTCTCGAACTCGATCACTTTCGCTGTCTTGAAGTGGCGGATACGACCATCCTTTTCCGGATTGGACGCCCAGCTGTCTGCGCCATAGAGCAGCAGTGTCGGGCAGGTGATCGCGCCCCATGTCGCCTCGATGAATTCGTCTGCAACATCCTCGACGCCCCAGACATTCAGGTGCGGGTCGAATTTCCAGCTGTAGGTGCCGTCTTCGTTGCGGTTCACGCCATGGATTGTCAGATGCCGCGCCTGATCCTCGGTCAGATAGGAATTCTCCTCGATCATCCGGGCAAAGGCGGCTTCGATGCTGTCGTATTTCCGAGGGGTGCGGCCAGCGGCGGAACGCTTCTTCTCGATCCATTCGCGCATGCGCTCTGGGTAAGGGGTCGCCCTTTGCTTGTCGCGCCATTCGGGCGATGGCCCCAGCCCTTCGATCGCGACCAGCTTCGTCACCATTTCGGGGAACATGCCCGCATAGCGCAATGCGACGTTGCCCCCCATCGAATGGGACACAATGCGAACCGGCCCGACGCCAAGCTGATGGATCAACTGGGCCAGATCATAGACCATGTCGCCCGCGGAGTAGTTGCCGTCGGATACCCAATCGCTGTCGCCGTGCCCACGGTGGTCCATGGCAATGACGTGATAGTCCTCGCGCAAGGCCTCTGCGGTCCAGTCCCAGCTGCGCGCGTGATCGCGCCCGCCATGGACCAGCACGAGCGGCGGCTTACCGCGTCCGCCCCAATCCTCGTAATTGAGACGCAGGCGCTGCGAGATGAAGGTTTGCGATGTCGGGCCGGATGAAGGGGTATGTGCGTTCATGGCAATGGCTTTGCCGCGAACCGCTGCGCCTCGCAACCTTACCTTTCCTTCGTCGCCGAAAAGGTTAGGTCAGGGTTCTTTTCCATCTGGTAGTTCACGTCCCACGGGCTTTTCGCCATGAACACCAGATCACCATCGCGGTCGCGGGCAAGATTGGCTCGGTTGAAGCTCTCGAACTCGTTGAGCGCCTTCTCATCGCCCTTCAGCCAACGCGCGGTGGCAAATGGCGATGCCTCAAGCGCGGCTTCCACCTTGTATTCCGCCTCCAGCCTGGAGATCAGAACTTCGAGCTGAAGCTGCCCGACCACGCCGACAATGTGGCTCGCACCAATCTCCGGATAGAAAACCTGGATCACGCCCTCTTCGGACAGGTCATCCAGCGCCTTCCTCAACTGCTTGGTCTTGGTCGGGTCCTTCAGCTGGACCCGCCGCAGGATTTCGGGGGCGAAGTTGGGCAGGCCGGTAAAGCGCACCTGATTCCGCTCGGACAAGGTATCGCCCACCCTCAAGGTGCCATGGTTCGGAATCCCGATGATGTCGCCCGCTTCGGCGGTGTCCGCAATCTCGCGATCCTGCGCGAAAAACAGGATCGGCGAATGCACCGCGATCGGCTTGCCCAGTCCACTGGGCGTCAGCTTCATGCCGCGTTTGAACGTGCCCGACACCTGACGCATGAAGGCAATGCGATCTCGGTGGTTCGGGTCCATATTGGCCTGCACCTTGAAGATGAAGCCGGTGACTTCGTCGCGGGTGGGCGGGATCTGCTCTTCACCCGCAGGCTGCGGACGCGGCGGCGGAGCGAAACGGGCAATCGCCTCTATCAGCTCGGTCACGCCGAAATTCTTCAATGCCGACCCGAAGTACACCGGGGTCAGATCGCCGTTGCGGTACGCTTCAAGGTCGAATTCGGGATAGCCGACCTGAGCCAGCTCGATTTCCTCGGCATATTCTTCAGGGATGGCGGGATCGCTGTCTCGCTTGCCCAGAAACTCCTTCGACGGGCCTTCGGGACGGCTTACTTCGCCCGAAGCGAAGTCCAGCAGGCCCTCGAACTGGCCGCCCATGCCGATCGGCCACATCTGCGGGCTGACGTCGAGCGCGAGCATGTCCGCAACCTCGTCCAGCGTCTCGAACGGATCGCGGCCCTCACGGTCGACCTTGTTGACGAAGGTGATGATCGGAACCGAACGCAGGCGGCACACCTCGAACAGCTTGCGGGTCTGCGGCTCGATCCCCTTGGCCGCGTCAATCACCATCACCGCGCTGTCGACGGCCGTCAGCGTGCGGTAAGTGTCTTCCGAGAAGTCCTCGTGACCTGGTGTGTCCAGCAGGTTGAAGGTCACGCCCTCGCGCTCGAAAGTCATCACTGACGAAGTGACCGAGATGCCGCGCTGTTGCTCGATCTTCATCCAGTCCGACCGCGCACGCCGCGCCGCACCGCGCGCCTTGACCTCACCGGCCAGGTGGATCGCGCCGCCCTGCAGCAGCAGCTTTTCCGTCAGCGTGGTCTTGCCCGCATCAGGGTGCGAAATGATCGCGAAAGTTCTTCTGTTTGACATGGCAATCAGGCCACAGCGTCAGCCGCGCAGCTCTGCCCCCAGCTTTGCCGCTGCGGCGATCACATTGTCGGCGATCCCCTTCAACTCGGCATCCTTGAAGCTTTTTTCCTGCGGCTGCAGCGTGACTTCGATTGCGAGCGATTTCTTGCCCTCGGGCAGATTGCCGCCCGTAAAAACATCGAAGACGCGAGCGGCGGTGATGTTCGCCTTGTCGCTTCCGCGAACTGCCTTGAGCAGGTCTTCGGCGGCAAGGTTTGCATCGACCACGAAGGCGAAATCGCGGGTCACGGGCTGGAGCGCGGGCGGGGTGAAGCCGGGGCGCGCAAAGCTGGCGCCACCCTTCTTCGCCGGAATCGCGTCGAGGAACAGTTCGACCGCCGCGACCGGGCCATCCATGTCGAACGCCTTGAGCGTCGCCGGGTGCAGCATGCCGAAGCGTGCAAGCACATTCTTGGGGCCGAGCCGCAAGGTGGCCGATTGGCCGGGGTGGAACTGATCGCCCGCTTCGCCCATCACCATCAGGTTCGCCACCGGCGCGCCAGCCGCCTCCAGCAGCGTTATTGCCTCAGCTTTGGCATCATAGGCGTCGAAAGCCGCAGCCTTCCCGGTCGCCCAGCCGCGCTGCGCCTTTTCACCGGCCAGCACCACACCCAAGGTCGGGCGTTCATCGCTCATCCCGTCCTTGGCCCGAAAATAGCGCCGCCCCAATTCGAACAACCGGGTTGTATCGGCACCGCGATCCGCATTGCGCTTTGCCGCGAGCAGCAGGCCGGGGATGAGCGAGGGGCGCATCACCTTCATGTCTTCGCTGATCGGGTTGTCGAGCTTCCACAGATCATCGGCAGCGCTGAAATGCTCCGCGGCATCCTCGGGAAGGAATGACCATGTGATTGCTTCGTTCAGACCGCTTCCGGCCGCTGCGCGGCGCAGCTTGCGCTCCAGCATCTGCTGCGCGGTCGCAGTCGGACGGGCAACACCGTCCACGCGCGGCAAGGGCACGCTTTCGACCTTATCGAGCCCGTGGATACGAACCACTTCCTCAACCAGATCGGCAGGCCCCTCGATATCGTGGCGGCGCAACGGGCAGGTTACCTGCCAATCCGCATCAACGGTGAAGTCGAGGCTTTCGAGAATGCGGCGCTGTTCGTCCTCGGCCACTTGGACACCGCCCAAACGGGTGGTGAGCATGGGGTCGAACTTGACCACCTTCGGCTCGGCAGGAGGAGTGCCGGCCTGCACCGCTTCGCTTGCCACTCCTCCGGCGAGCTCGACGATCAGGCCAGTCAGCAGATCAAGCCCGTCTTCGAGGAAGGCTGGATCGACGCCGCGCTCAAACCGGGTCCGCGCATCAGACGCAAGGCCCAGCTTGCGCCCCGTCACGCCAATGCGCGCCGGATCGAAATAGGCGATTTCCAGCAGCAGATCGGTCGTATCCTCGGACACGCCCGAATTCTCGCCGCCCATGATCCCGGCGATATCGTGGACTTCTTCGTCGTCCGCGATCACCACCATGCTGTCATCCAGCGTGTAGGTCTTCTCATTGAGCGCCAGCACCTGCTCACCTGGCTTTGCACGCCGGGCAACAACTGCTCCATGCAGCTTCGCCAAATCATAGGCGTGTGCCGGACGACCAAAGGCGAGCATCAGGTAGTTGGTGAGGTCTACCAGCAACGATATCGGCCGCTGCCCCGCGCTCTTGAGCCGCGCCTGAAGCCATTCGGGCGAGGGGCCGTTCTTCACGCCTTTCACGACCCGGCCCCGGAACGCCGGGCACCCTTCGGGATCGTCGGTGCGGATTTCGACCGGGCAGGCACCCGATGCTTCGAATGCCGGAATGGCGATGGGCTTCAACGTGCCCAATCCCGCTGCGGCAAGATCACGGGCGATACCATAAACGCCCATGCAATCCGGGCGGTTGGGCGTGATCGCCACGTCAATCACCGGCGATGAGCCGTGATAATCGGCAAAGCTGTGCCCGACTGGCGCGTCATCCGGCAATTCGATGATGCCGTCATGCTCGTCGCCAAGTTCGAGCTCGCGCACCGAACACATCATGCCGTTGGATTCGACGCCGCGAATGGCGCTCTTGCGCAGCTCCATTCCGTTGGCTGGCACGACCGCCCCCGGCAGGCCTTGCACACCCTTCATCCCGGCACGCGCATTGGGCGCTCCGCAAACCACCTGCAGCGGATCGCCTTCCCCGGTATCGACCGTGAGGACCTGCAATTTGTCGGCATCGGGATGCGGGGCCGCAGTCAGAACCTTGGCTACGCGGAAGCCCGCCAGCCGTTCTGCCGGATCCTCGACCCCTTCCACTTCCAGCCCGATCGCGTTGAGCGTATCGAGGATCTGCTGCAGCGATGCCTCGGTTTCGAGGTGATCCTTGAGCCATGTCAGCGAGAACTTCATGCGCGCGCTCCCACACCGGCGGAAAGGGTTGGCTGGTCGTAGGGCGAGAAGCCGTAGTGGGTGAGCCAGCGCGGATCGCCGTCGAAGAAGGCACGCAAATCGTTCATCCCGTATTTGAGCATGGCGATCCGGTCGATCCCGAGACCGAAGGCAAAGCCCTGATATTCGTCCGGGTCGATCCCGGCGAATTCGAGCACGCGGCGGTTCACCATGCCGCTGCCGCCCAGTTCCATCCAGTCATGGCCTTCGTCATCACCGTGCCCGCCGACGACGCGACGCCCGCCTTCATTGGAATAGCCGACATCGACTTCGACCGAAGGCTCGGTGAAGGGGAAGTAGGACGGGCGCAGGCGCAGGGTGATGTCCTCACGCTCGAAGAAAGCCTTGAAGAAGGTTTCAAGCGTCCATTTGAGGTGACCGAGGTGAATCCCCTTGTCCACCACCAGCCCTTCGACCTGGTGGAACATCGGCGTGTGGGTCGCATCGCTGTCGCTGCGATAGACCCGGCCCGGTGCGATGATGCGGATCGGTGCGCCCTGCTGCTTCATCGAACGGATCTGCACCGGCGAGGTGTGCGTTCTCAGGAGCATCTGACTTGCCTGTTGGCCCGGCGAGGCGGAGCTATCTGGCGCCGCATCCGGGAAATAGAACGTGTCGTGCATTGCGCGCGCCGGATGGCTTTCGTCCATATTGAGCGCGGTGAAGTTATGCCAATCGTCCTCGATTTCCGGCCCCGTTGCCACGGCAAAGCCGAGGTCGGCAAAGATTTCGGCCAGCTCGTCCATGACCTGGCTCACCGGATGGATGCTGCCGCGAGGCGCTTCGGGGGCAGGCAGGGTCAGGTCGAGGCGTTCGCTCGCCAACTGCGCTTCGAGCGCTGCTGCTTCAAGTTCGGCCTTCTTCGATTCGAGCGCGTCGGCGACTTCGCCACGGATCGCCTGAATTGCGGGAGCGGCGTCCTTGCGCTCCTCCGGGCTCATCTGGCCGAGCGTCTTGAGGGCAAGGCTCACCCAGCCCTTCTTGCCGAGCGCGGCCACGCGCTGTTCCTCAAGCGCGTCAAGCGTGGTTGCGGCGGCAATCGCTTCCAGCGCCGCCTGTTTTTGCGATGTCAGTTCAGTCATTTTAGAGCCTGCTAGCGTGAGCGGGTCCGCTAGCGCCAAATGGCGTCAGTTGCAAAGGAGCAATTGGCTCAGCCTCGCAGCGATTTCCGCTTTCGCGCTATGCAGGATTGTGGAGCCCCTGCACCGCTTGCCCGGCAATCTCCATCCGTGCGCGCGCGGCGGCAACCAGCAGAGGCTTGTCGAGCTTGGCATAGGCGGTGGGGCTCATACCCATGAAACGCCTGAAATCACGAACAAAATGCGCCTGATCGTGATACTGCCAGTCGAGTGTACTGAGCCATTTCAGCGAGGGATCAAGCATGAATTGCGACAAGCTGCGAAGGAAACGCTGGCGCCGCAGCAGCAGCTTGGGTGTGAAGCCGAAGGCGCGCTTTGACAGTCTTTCCAGCGAGCGGACATTCATCCCCACCCGGTCTGTCAAGGCCGCCACACTGGCAATTTCGGGGTCAACAAGTGCCGCATTGATCGCTGCAATCTGCTCAGTATGTGCCGCCGGACCGGTAAAGATCGTGGCCATGTGCTTGTCGATCAGTTCCACTTCCTCGGTAAAGCTCGCACCTGTTTCGCGCAGCTTCAATGCCAGCGGCCGGAGCGCGGCAAAGACAGGGTCCCCCATTCCGTCTGCTACCTGATCGGCATAATCGCAGGCTGGCGCGTCGAACAACATGGCCCAGCCAAGCGGCATCAGCCCTATGCCCCAGCTTTTGCCCGAGCTGATCCGGAAACGGGTTGCCTTGCTGGTCGGCCCGGTCACGGCAAAGCCCGGACAAGGCCCGAGCGGCGCATTCCCGATCGCCGATTGCGCCCAGTTGTCTTCCATGAAGCGAAGGTTGGCCCATTCGGGGTGAGGGTAGTCTTCAACCGGCTGGTCGGTTGGCGCCGTGACAACCTGCGTGCGGTAATAGGTGGTTACAAAGGGGCGCAATTCCGCGCTGGGTAGCGCAAAGCGTATCCGGATCGCATTTCCTGTCTGCGCGTGCATTCCTACTTACCGCACTCCCTTCCCGCGCGACCCGATCACTGGCTTGTTCCAGCCGGTACGACCATGGCTAGGGAATTCGCGGGCAAACAGCAAATACCGGGTGCATCATCCGCCTTCACCATTCACAGGCGGATCCAGCGTTTGCGCCGCGCTGCCCCAGATCCGCGCACGTGCCTCCATGAAAGACGAAAGGATCGGGTGGTCGAGAGAGGCATAGCGGCTTGGCGTCATCGTCATGAATTCTGAGAACTCGCGCGTGAACTGCGCCTGGTCGTGATATTCCCCGTCCATCGCCTCGGTCCAGCGTGAACCCTTGTGGAGCATGAAGCTGGTGAGACTACGCATGAACCGCTGGCGCCGCATCAGCAGCTTGGGGGTGAACCCGAAGTAGCGGTGGCACATCCGCTCCAGCGTGCGGATGCTCATGTTGCAGGCGTCGGCGAGGTCACCCACCGCCAAGAACTCGCCACTGACGAGCGCTGTGTGGATCTTGATGATGCGCGGTTCGTCACGATTGGGCCGCATCAGGCGCCCGAGCATGTCGATGATCGCTTCGTGCTGGGCCTCCATCGTCAAAGCCGGATCGCAAAGGACATCTGACAAGCAATCGAACTTGGCGAACACCGGATGTCGCGCGCCATCACAGGCGATGTTGGCGAGGTCGTAGGCAGGCGCATCCATGAACCGCGCCCACCCCAGCGGGAGGAAACCGACCCCCCACATGCTCGATGAGCCGAGTTCGAAGTGGCACGGCAAAGAGCTTGGCCCGGTCGCATTGAATCTTGCTCCGCTGACGTGCGAGTCGCCGATCTGCGACGTTGGACAGGCACCGGCGAAGAAGCGGATGTTGCTCCATTCGGGCTGCAGATAGTCGGTAACCGTGCCACCGCCGGCGACCTTCAGATCAGCATGGTAGAAGGTGGTGAAGCAGCCGTCGAACTGGCTCGGCGGAGGGAAGAACTGGCTTTTGACGACAGTCTGCGCTGTCCGGTGCTCGGCTGCACCCATGCCTGTTGCATCGCTCATGGCGCGTTTACCCGACCCGTTTTGTCCGATTCCTTGGCCTCATCATGCCAAATTGGCGCGAACATACAAGGACGCTGACGATTCTCTACAAGCGCACCCTCGCGCAAACGCAAAGGGGACCCCGGCACCATGTCGCGCCGGAGTCCCCTTTTGTGCGTTTCCGCAACCTGCCCTGCACCTAGCATGAAGGCGCGGGCGGTCAGTCGGATCAGGCGGGCAGAGCTGCCTTGGCCTGTGCGATCACTGCCTTGAACGCGCCTTCTTCGTTCATGGCGAGATCGGCCATCACCTTGCGGTCAAGCTCGATCCCAGCGAGCTTTGCGCCGTGCATGAACTGCGAATAGGTGAGGCCTTCGGCGCGGACAGCCGCGTTGATGCGCTGGATCCACAGCGCGCGGAAGTTGCGCTTCTTCGCCTTGCGGTCGCGGTAGGCGTACTGGCCGGCCTTCTCGACCGCCTGATGGGCGATGCGGATGGTGTTCTTGCGGCGACCGCGATAGCCCTTGGCTTGGTCGAGAATCCGCTTGTGCTTGGCGCGGGTGGTAACACCGCGTTTGATGCGTGGCATGGTTTAAGCTCCTGAATTCAGCAATGCGTCGCTACGGCTCAATCGAGGCCGTAGGGTGCCCACTTCTTGATCGTCTTGGCATCGGCGTCGGAGATGACGTCGGTGCCGCGGTTCTGGCGGATGTACTTCGCATTGTGGCTGATCAGGCGGTGACGCTTGCCAGCGACGCCGTGCTTGACCTTGCCGGTGGCGGTGATCTTGAAGCGCTTCTTCACACCGCTCTTGGTCTTCAGTTTGGGCATTTTCGTCTCCTTTACTCAGGGACACATTGGACCAGCCCTGGCAGCCCTTGTCGCCAGGCCGGACTCGGTAATCTGTGTCAGTGAAGCGCGCCACATAGCGTTATCGCGCCGGAAAGCAAGTGATTCGGTCGCCCGACAGGTGCTCAAACCCTACAGCATGGAACAGGTGGAACACGGTCCAGAGGATAAATCCTTGATTGTGTCACCATTGCCCCGCAAACCGCCACCTTTGGTGCAGGAGTGTCACCCTCACGCACCGAAGTGTCACCCGATCCGCCCGGAGTGTCACTCTTTGGGGTGCGAAAGTGTCACCTGTGGCATGGGGCAAGTGTCACCCGCATAAACAGCTATCGACAATGGGAAAGAGCCGCGCGGATCATAGCTGCGACGCCCAAAGTAGGAAAACGCGCATGCACGCGCGCGCTATTCGCCAGACCACGGCCTGCGCCCGGTTTGCGCGAGCCATTCGGCGAAGTTCCCGCTCGCGATCGGCTCCGCCCCATCGGGCAGATCGGCGGTCCAGACATAGGCATCGGCCAGCGTTTCGCCGAACCCGTCCCAGCCATCGACCTGCACCGGCTGGCGCGTGTACTCCGCGCCCTCAAACGCATCCACCACCGCCAGATCGACTTCGCCCGCATCATGGATCATCCCATGCACCACGGTGGAGTAACGCGCCTGTGTCAGCACCAGCGCGGGAAACCAGCCGGTTGCCCCCTCGCCGCCCGCCGCCGGAATGGCATAGAGCGCCCCCGTCGTCGTCGCCGGAGCGCCCATGCCAAGGCCGGCCAGAAACGGCCAATCCCCGCCATCCGGGCCAAGCCCTTCCTGAAGGATGCCGTAGAAGAAGAGGTGGGTGGGCCGGGTCATGACCTAGCGCATAGCCGCTCGTATCGCCTGTGTCGAAGGGCCGCGGAAGTTGGGCAGTTTTCTGCCACTCCCACTTTCTTCGCCCCAAGATCGCAATCCGAATTTCCGGTTTCGGCGGCGATCGGATCTCTAGCGATAGGTCAATGTATTTCCTTACCGCATTCGACTTGCGGCCAGATAATCCGGCCTTCTGGCGTGTTCGCGGCGACATGGGTTTGTTCGCCCCAGTTTTGCAGCACTGTGACCACGCCCGCCGCTTCACCCGGCGCGCCGAAAATCGCCGAAGGATCGGAGGCCGCCGCATCGAAGGGGCGATCTAGCGTGAAGAGGTATCCGCGCACCCTTCGCGTGCCGACGACTTGCGCCCGATCGACAGTCGCGCCCTTGTCCCGGATCTCGGCCCCTGCATGGCCGATCACCAGCTCGGTATCGGCATCGATCCTGAAGCACCCTTTGAATTCGCGATCCGAACTCCACCAAGCCCAGATCAGGATCACCGCTGCCAGCCCGACCGTAACGAGGCCAACGCCGTGCGAGATACGATCAGGCAGCCGCGCCCTGGCCATCGCCTACTGCTTTGCCCCCGGCGTGACGGCTTCGTCCCCGGACACCGACTTCAATTCAGCTTCGATTGCCCGGTGATAGCAAAGGACGCAGGCAAGGCGCCTGATCGCAGCACCACGGCAAGTCCGAAAGCTTCCTGTTCGTCAAAGCCGCCATGCAATTGCATGCTGGCGCCGACGATGGGTTCGTTGATGAACGGGCTCATCACGATGACATCGTCCAGCACGATCGCCATTGCTTCGCCGACGTGCCTGCGGGTCGTTTCGGCCAGTTGCTTGCCGCCTTCATCGTCGAACTGAATATTGATGACCGGCTGCCCGGTGTAGGGATCGACCCCCTGCCGTGCGTCAATGATGCGGCTGCCGTCAACCGCGACCTTCCGGCGCACCGCTATTGGCGGATAGGCGTTGTCGCGCACCGGCAGGATTTCCGAGCCGACCGGGGCAATGCCCTGCTCCACCATGTCGGGCAGCGCGTTCATGTCGGCCATGCGAAATTCAAGCTTCCCCCGATAGGCCAGCATCGCTTCGAGCGCAGCCTTGGGGTCATCACCCGACAATTTCAGCACAAGCCGCCCGTCGCCCGCATCGGCGATTTCATGGATGTAGACCCCGGTCTGGCTTAGCCTGCGTTCAATCACGGCGATGCTGGTCTGCATTGTCTCCGCGATTTCCGCTTCGGTATCCGCATCCTTGCCTAGCGCCGCGAGATCGGCCTGCAATTCGAACTCGTCGGTCGGCCCCGACAGCATGGCAATGCTGTCACATGCGGTGAGCGCCGGAGCCATGAAAAGAGCAAGCGCCGCGAGGCGAAGCGCAGCCGTGGCGCGCAAGAAATATCGGATGATCATTAGCGGTCGGGATGCGACGCAACCGCGTGTTTTGCAAGACGGATTCCTGGGTGGGCCAAATTCGAGGCGACGACCCGGCGCCCCTACCCCATCGCTTCCAGCACATCCTCCAGCCGCGCGGGGTCGCCAAGGGCGATGACCGTGCCGTCCGATCCGGCGTCCAGCGGGTTGCCCTGCCAGTCGGCCATCATCCCGCCTGCCCCTTCGACAACGGGGACGAGCGCGGCGTAATCGTAGAGCTTCAATCCGGCCTCGATCACCAGATCGATATGGCCGCTGGCGACAAGGCCGTAGCTGTAGCAATCGCCGCCGAAGATGATCTTCTTTTCCGCGACCTGTTTGGCCACCGACATGAAAGCGTCGGCCTCTTCATTGGTGAACAGGTGCGGGCTGGTGGTGGCGAGCACCGCGTCGGACAGCTCCTTAAGCGGCTTCGTCTTGGCAGGCTTGCCGTTGAACAGCGTGGGGTGGCCGATCCGCCCGACCCAGCGTTCGCCCGAAATCGGCTGGTCGATCACACCCAGCACCGGCCATCCGTCCTGCAACAGCGCGATCAGCGTGCCGAAGATCGGGCGGCCGGCGATGAAGCTGGTGGTGCCGTCGATCGGATCGAGCACCCATTGCCGGCCCGCGCCTTCGTTGCGGGTGCCGTATTCCTCGCCGATGATGCCGTCAGTGGGCAATTCCGCTTCGATAATGGCGCGCATCGCGGCTTCGGCGGCGCGATCTGCCTCGGTCACATAGGAACGATCATCCTTGCGCTCCTCGCTCCATGCCCCGCGGAACAAGGGGCGGATGGCAGCGCCCGCGGCATCGGCGAGACGGTTGGCAAGGGCGAGGTCGGCGGGAGTCATTGGCCTTGCTCCTCGGGCACGGCGACGCGCAGCGGCTTGCCATCGGGCACAACCCAGCTTGCGATGGCGCGCAGCCCTTCTGGCCCGGCAATCGCGGCATGGACGGTGCCGGGCGGAATCCGGAAGGCTTCACCCGGTGCCAGATCCAGATCGGGCATGCCGGGCCGCAGGACAGTGGCCGACCCGCCAAGGACGGTGAGGAATTCCTCGCCATGGTGATAATGCAAGGGCACGCGCCCGCCCGCGCCCAGAACGATATCGGCGGTTACCAGCGAATGGCCGGGCGCCGCCTCGATCGCGCCGCGCAGCAGTTCATTCGATCCGGCTGGCGGCTGGTAGACCGGGATTTCAGCCGAGCCCTGCGCACAGGCGGTCAGCGCGATACCGAGAGCGAAGGGAAGGGCGATGCGCGGGCGCATCAATCGAACAGCGAGCTGACCGAGCTTTCGTCCGCGATGCGGCGGATCGCTTCGCCCACCAGCGGGGCGATGGGCAGGATGCGGATGCGCTGCGATTGTTCGGCGGCTTCGGTCGGGCGGATCGAATCGGTGATCACCAGTTCTTTCAGCTGCGAACCGTCAATCCGTGCCACCGCGCCGCCCGAAAGCACGCCGTGAGTGATGTAGGCCGCAACCGACTTCGCTCCGTTTTCCAGCAGCGCCTCTGCCGCGTTGCACAGCGTGCCGCCCGAATCGACGATGTCGTCGATCAGGATGCAGTGGCGGCCGGACACGTCGCCGATGATGTTCATCACTTCGCTTTCGCCGGGGCGGTCACGCCGCTTGTCGACGATGGCGAGCGGGGCGTTGTCGAGCCGCTTGGCCAGCGCGCGGGCGCGCACCACGCCGCCCACGTCGGGGGAAACGACCATCAGATCCTGATCGCCATACCGCGCCTGAATGTCGGCCGCCATGACGGGAGCGGCGTATAGATTGTCGGTCGGAATATCGAAGAAACCCTGGATCTGCCCGGCGTGGAGGTCCACCGCCAGCACCCTGTCGGCCCCGGCCTGAGTGATGAGGTTGGCAACCAGCTTGGCCGAGATCGGCGTACGCGGGCCGGGTTTGCGATCCTGCCGGGCGTATCCGAAATACGGCACCACCGCCGTAATCCGCTTGGCCGAGGCGCGCCGCAGCGCGTCGATGCAGATCAGCAGTTCCATCAGATTGTCGTTCGCCGGGAAGCTCGTCGGCTGGACAAGGAACACGTCTTCCCCTCGCACATTTTCGTGAATCTCGACGAACACTTCCTCGTCCGCGAACCGGCGCACGCTGGCATCGGTGAGCGGGATTTCGAGATAGGCCGCGATGGCCCGGGCGAGCGGCAGGTTCGAATTGCCGGACATGATCTTCATGGCGCGCGAATCCCCGAAGGCAGATGATGCGACCCGCCTAACGATGAGTCATGGATTTGCAACAGAGGATGCCGGGTTGTCGTCAGATCAACTCCGGTGCGGGGTGATCCGGTGCTCGCCCTTGATCCACCTGACCGTCCCGGACGAGGCGCGCATCACGACGCTGTGCGTTGTCATGATCGTCGCTCCGGTCGATTTCTTGCGCTTCTTCACCCCGTCGAGCAGCGATCCGTCGGTCACTCCGGTGGCGGCGAAGATGCAGTCGCCCTTGGCCAGATCGTCGAGTTTGTAGATGCGGTTGAGGTCAGTGATGCCCCACTTCTTCGCCCGCGCCTTTTCATCGTCGTTGCGGAACACCAGCCGCCCGTTGAACTGCCCGCCGACACAGCGCAGCGCGGCTGCGGCCAGCACGCCTTCAGGCGCGCCGCCCTGACCCATGTACATGTCGATACCCGTGTCCTGATCGGTCACCGCGATCACCCCCGCCACGTCACCGTCGCCGATCAGGTAGACACCGCAGCCGATCCCGCGCAGCTCCGCGATCAGATCGGCGTGGCGCGGGCGATCCAGCACGCACACGTTGATGTCGGATGGCTTAACGCCCTTGGCCGCCGCGACCGCTTCGACATTCTCGGTTGGCGATTTGGCGAGGTCGATGATGTCGGCCGGAAGGCCGGGGCCGACGGCAAGCTTGTCCATGTAGACGTCGGGCGCGTTGAGCAGATCCCCTTCTTCCGCCGCCGCGAGCACGGCCAGCGCGTTCGGCCCGGCCTTTGCGGTGATGGTCGTCCCTTCAAGCGGGTCGAGCGCGATGTCGATCTTGGGCCCTTTGCCCATGCCGACCTTTTCCCCGATGTACAGCATCGGCGCCTCGTCGCGCTCGCCTTCGCCGATCACCACGGTGCCATCCATGTAAAGCGTATCGAACGCCCGGCGCATCGCCTCCACAGCGGCGGCATCGGCGGCCTTTTCGTCCCCGCGGCCGATCAATTGCGCGGCGGCAACGGCGGCGGCTTCGGTGACGCGCACCATTTCCAGCACCAGCACGCGGTCAATCGCGTTTTCGGAAACCTGGTCTTTTGCGGCCAGCACATCTGTGTCACTAGGGGTGTTCATGCGAAATTCAGTCCTTCTAGGCTTTGCCTTCGCCTGCGCGCTTAGACCCGGAGGAACGGACTTGTCGAGCAATGCTGCGGTGTCCATTCCCAGATCGGGGCGGGTTGTTGCCATTTCCTTTGCAGTGACGATGGCGCTTGCCTTCGCCGCGCAGCCCGTGGCCGCGCAGGATGACGCAGGCGTGACACAGGAAGCAGAGGCTGGCGAAGAACCTGCTCCCGCACCCCCGCCCCCGGCCCGTCCGCGCGAACGGCTCAACCTGTCTGTCACTGTGCCGCGCAACGAATCCGACCGGTTGCTCGAAGAGGATTGCGAGGAAGAGGCCGATGCAGCGCGCATTGCCAATGAAATCATTGTCTGCCGCCAGCTGGGCGAAGCAAGCGACGGGGCATGGAACAAGGAAGACTGGGAACGCCGCTATGCCGAACGGACGATGGGCAACGCCCAGGCCGATGTGGCAGGCGGCGGCATCTTCCGCGGCGAGGCGACGGTCGGCGGGTTGTGCGTGATCCCGCCCTGCCCGCCCGAAGCCGCGATCATGATCGATATCGAGGCCCTTCCCGAACCGCCGCCCGGATCGGACGCGGACAGGATCGCGCGCGGATTGCCCGCGCTTGGCCGCGATGCCGAGCTTTCGCCCGAGGAAATCGCCCGCCGCCGCCGCGCGCTCGGGCTTGAAGCGCCGCCCGTCCCTGAATGACGATTCCGGTCAGGCACCTGCACATCGTGCTGGCGCTGTCCGCCTTTCCCGCCACAGCGCAAGAAGCCGGGCAAGAAAGCGTGGACGAGCAAGGTCGGCTGGTGATTGACCTGACCCTTCCCCCACCGTCCGAACCGGTCGATCCCGATGCGCAGCGGCAATGCGAGGAAGAAGCCGATGCGGCGCGCATCGCGGGGGAAATCGTGGTGTGCCGTTCGCTTGGTGGAACCACCGACGGTTCGTGGAATCAGGAGGATTTCGAGCGCCGCTATGCCGAGGTGACGCAAGGGGTGAAGGCGCCCAATGTCGAAGTCGATCCGACCCCGCCGATGGTGGGGATCAGCGTGCGCGCAAAGTTCGGATATCCGCCACCGCCCGCCTTGATCATCGACATTCCTGCATTGCCGGATGCGCCGCCCGGTTCCGACGCGGACAGGATCGCGCGCGGGCTGCAACCGGTCACGAGCGGGGAATAGAGCGGATCAATCGGGCAGGATCGGCAGCACCAAGGGTTCGCCGGTCAGGCTGTCGGAACCTTCGAGCAGCTTGAGCGCGCGGGTCACATTGGCTTCCGGCCCTTCGTGCGTCACCATCGCCACCAGCACTTCGCCCCCGCCATGCGCGCGGCCCTGCTGGATCAGGCTTTCGATCGAAACATCGGCATCGCGCATCGCGGCGGTGATTTCGGCGAGCACGCCGGGGCGATCATTGACCGTGAAACGCAGATAGGTGCGCTCTGTCCGATGGCCCGGCTGTGCCGGAGCCAGCGCGGCGAGTTGCTGCGCGGGGATAGAGAACGGCGCGCCAACTGCCGAACGCGCGATGTCGATCAGATCGGCGACCACCGCGCTCGCCGTCGGCCCGTCGCCCGCGCCTGCGCCCTGGAACAGCAGCCGCCCGGAGAAATTGCCCTCGGCGACCACGGCATTGGTCGGCCCGTCGACCGAGGCAAGCGGATGCTCTTTTCCGACAAGGCAGGGGCGCACGCGCTGAAGCAGGCGGGCATCATCGCCTTCGCCTTCAACATCGGCTTCCCCGATCAGGCGGATGACGAAGCCCAGTCCGTCGGCCTGTGCGATATCGGCGGCGCGCACCTGAACGATGCCGCGCACGTCCACCGCGGCGAAATCGATCCGCGCGCCAAACCCGATGGCGGAAAGGATCGCCAGCTTGTGCGCGGCGTCGATGCCTTCGATGTCGAATGTCGGATCGGCCTCGGCATAGCCGAGCCGCTGCGCTTCGGAGAGCACTTCGGCAAAATCGGCTCCGGTCGCTTCCATTTCCGACAGGATGTAATTGCAGGTGCCGTTGAGAATACCGTACACCTTGGTCAGCGCGTTGGCGCTGGTCCCTTCGCGCAGCCCCTTCACCACCGGTATGCCGCCTGCCACCGCCGCTTCGAATTTCAGCGGTGCGCCCTTGGCTTCGGCCTGCTCGGCCAGCGCCATGCCGTGATGCGCGATCATCGCCTTGTTCGCGGTTACCAGCCCCTTGCCAGCCGACAAGGCGGCGCGCGACAGCGCGAGCGCGGGGCCGTCAGACCCGCCGACCAATTCCACCACCACATCGACATCGTCGCGCGCGGCCAGCGCGGTCATATCGTCTTCCCAAGCGAGGCTGGCGATATCGACACCACGGTTCTTGTGCCGCTCGCGCGCGCTTACGGCGACCACCTCGATCGCCCGGCCCGCCCGCGCGGCGACGAGATCGCGATTGGTTTCAAGCAGGCGGATCACGCCAACGCCCACCGTGCCAAGTCCGGCGATGGCGATGCGAAGCGGTGTGTTTGTGGCCACGGGCAAGGCTCCGATGCTGCGGTGCAATAGAAACAGGACGCGCAGCGCTGACGATCATAAGCGCCCGCGTCAAGCGCGGATTGGGCCAGTCGCGGCTCGAAGGGCTTCAGAATTCCTGCGTGATTTCCCGGCGGCAGGGGCCAAGCTGCTCGATCACGAAGGAATAATCGGCCTCGGCGATGCGGCGTGCATTGGCATCCTGACCGAGGTTGGCGGATGCGGGCAGTCGCGGCGGCAATGTGCAGGCGAGGCGATACCAGCGCAGCGTATCGGGCTGCGGCGGGCGCGCGGACGAATCGATGATCTCCCCCCACGACACGCCCCAGACCGGTCGCTGGCCCGGACGCCGCAGCACGCTGATCGACATGGGAGAGCGATCCTGCGTGGCGAGGAAAATCTGCGTTTCCGATTCGCCCACCAGCGTCCCCTGCACTGCCAGAGCGTCGCTGACGGCGCTCACCACCGGCGGCTTGTCACGCGCCACCAGCGCGGCCAGCACCGGGCGGACGCGGGCTTCGAGCTCGGGTGAATAGTCGAGCTGGGCGTTGCGCCCGGTCAGCTGAATGGCACCCGGACGCGACGGAACGAGATCGGCGAACAGCAGCATTTCGCGGTCTTTCAACCGTTCGGGCCGTCCGCGCGCATCCATAGGCACATCGACGAGATAGTTGAGCGATTCGCCCACCGCCGAAGGCCCGGAAAGCAGCGCCAGCGTCTGCGCCTCGATGTAAAGCCGCGCGAATCCGGGGGCGAGGCCGGGCGCGCGTTCGGGTTTGACCGTAATCTGACGGCGAATCTCGACCCTGATTACAAGGTCGCTGCGTTCCGCCAGCGTCACCAAATCGGCGTAAGTCGCCCGCTGGGCAGGGGTTGCGATGGGGGCTTCGGGCGCCTGGGCCTGCGCCGCAGCCGACCCGATGGCAGCGCCCGCGACAATCCCGGGGATGACGAATAGGTGCCTGAATTTCTTTCTTAAAATTGCGTTAAGGCCCGTCATTTTCAGAATTTCCCGTGGCTTGGAGTGCATTGGCTCGACAGTCTGTTTCATAGGAGGCTGTCCCCAGTGAATCGGCGCTGAACCGTAAAAGCGTTTGATTGCCTAGGGCAGGGCCGTTAAAGCCCAAATGGCCTGCACCGAGGTTGGGGACAAGATCGGGGCGGGCATTGCTGTTCGGATTCACTCGCTTGCGGGTGGGCACGGCAGCCTACCGGGTCTGGATTTTCGCGTTGCTGCTCACCGGGTTGACGAGCGGTGCCGAAACAATCGAGAACCGGGTGGGAGATCAAGATTCTGGGATTCACGGACCCGGGTCTAACTCAGCGCTTCTGAGCGAATCGGGGGTTCTGGATTGACCTGTGCCGTGAAGATTTGTGTCGGGCATCCGCCTGACTTTGTTATGGAGAGAAAGCGACTGGATGGCCTACGCTGACCAACAAATGAATGGGAGTAAGGTAACTTCCATTATCATCGTGGCGTTGATCCATGTGCTGATCGGGTATCTGCTCATCTCCGGCCTGGCCATTTCGGCCGTGAAACAGGTCGTTGAGCGGGTTACCACGGTCGACATTGAGGAACCCCCGCCCCCTGAGGAACCGGACGAGCCGCCGCCCGAGCAGCCGCAGGAAGTGGCACCGCCACCCCCGGTAGCTCCGCCGCCGCCGATCAACATCGCGCCGGCACCGCCGCCGATCCAGACGCAGCCGACGATTCCGCCGCCTGCTCCGCCGGCGCTGCGGATTCCGCCGCCCGCCCCCGTAGCGCCGCCCGCGCCGCCCCCGCCGCCGTCACAGGCCCGTGGAGCGAGCACCCGCGACGAACGCCGCTGGGCTGCGCGCATCCAGGAAAACTATCCCTCACGCGCTCTGCGTGAGGAAATCGAAGGCACCGTTGGCGTTCGCGTCACCGTCACGCCCGAAGGCCGCGCAGCGAACTGCCAGGTCACCGGATCGAGCGGGTCGAGCATTCTGGACCAGGCCGCATGCGCCGGGATGGAACGCTATGCCCGGTTCAATCCGGCGCTTGATGCTGCCGGCAATCCGACGACGGGCTCGTACTCGACGCGTATCACCTATCGATTGAATTGACGAAACAACTGGGCGGCCGGCTCGGGGATGGGTCGGCAGCCTTGGGGACACTTTTTCAAGAGGACTACTCGCAATGAACCTTACCTATATCCTGGCAGCTGCCGCAGATGCCGAAGCGCCGGTCAACGAATTCGGCTTCATGAAGGCAATGGAAGAAGGCGGCCCGGTCGCCTGGTCGATCCTTGCCGTGATGATCATCATGTCGGTTGGCTCGTTCTACATCCTGTTCACCAAGCTGTTCGAACAGAACAAGGTGATGAAGCAGTACCAGACCGTGCGTGGCACCTTCTGGCGCGCAGCCACCCTCAAGGAAGGCGCTGCCAAGCTCGAAAAGAACAGCGCATGGCGCCAGCTCGCCGATGACGCGGTGACCGCTCAGGACCACCATTCCAAGATGGAAGGTGCCGGCAACGAGATCCACTTCGTCGAAGAAGAACTCGCTCACTCGCAGGACACCATCAACCAGTCGCTCTCGGGCGGTCTGTCGTTCCTCGCATCGGTCGGCGCTACCGCACCGTTCATCGGTCTGCTCGGCACCGTGATCGGCATCTACCGCGCTCTGATCAACATCGGCATCGAAGGTTCGGCCTCGATCGACAAGGTTGCAGGGCCGGTTGGTGAAGCACTGATCATGACCGCTATCGGTCTTCTCGTGGCTGTGCCTGCCGTGCTTGCGTTCAACTGGCTGCAGTCGCGCAACCGTCGCATCAACGCCCTGATGACCGACTTCGCCAACGACATCGTGACCTTCATCGGTTCGAACGGTGCGGTGAAGCCGGCTGTGCCTGCTGCTCCGGCTGCCAAGCCCGCCGCAGCCGCTGCGAAGAAGTAAGAACCACAAGGCTGCCGGGGGCGGGTGATACCCGTCCCCGCCGGCCCTTCGGGTTCACACATTCGGGACGGCGCAAAAAAACCGCGCCGACTTTGCAAGCAACGCTCAGTTTGAGCAGATAGGGAATTCACAATGGCGATTTCGATGGGAGGCGGGGGCGAGACCCCGATGTCCGACATCAACACCACGCCGCTGGTGGACGTGATGCTGGTGCTCCTGATCATCTTCCTCATCGCGGTTCCGGTGGCGATTCAGACGGTCGAGCAGCTGGAAATTCCGATCTTCGAATCGATCGAATCGAAGGACAAGGTCGAAAACCTTCAGCTGACCGTGAGCACCACGGACGCCGAGGGCCGCACCGCCGGGACGATCCGCAGCGGGTTCACCGGCGCGACGCGTACTGGCGAATGCCGGGTGTACTTCAACAACATCACCCCGGTTTCTTCCGAGGAACTCTATGATCGGGCCTTCAACCGGCTTGACGCCATCGTTCAGGCCTATCCGGGCGGAGCAGAGGCGATCATCGAGGATCCGGAAGCGATCCCGCAGGTTCACATCCGCGCGGACAAGGAAGCTCCGTGGCGCTGTGTCGCCGGCACCATCTACCAGGTGCAGGCTGCTGGCTACCCGACGGTTGGTTTCATTTCGAACCCGGTCGATCCGAACGGCTAATCGCCGTCCGCGACCTCGTTTACGAATTTAAGGAGTAACTGACAAGGGTATGTCCGGAGGCCAACTCGACGGCGAACCGATGATCGACATGAACATGACTCCGCTGATCGACGTTCTGCTCGTTCTGCTGATCATGTTCATCATCACCATCCCTGTGGCGACGCACTCGGTCGATATCGACCTGCCGCAGGGCAATCCGCCGCCAACAGAAAACATGGTCGATCCGATCAAGAACAAGCTAGTTCTGACTTCGACCGACCAGATCCTGTGGAATGGTGAAACCATCACCCCCAACCAGCTCGTAACGCTGCTGCAGGAAACGACGACCTTCGCGGTCGAGCCGGAACTGCAGTTCGAACCCGAAGCGCAAGCCAGCTACGATCTCGCCGCCAAGGTGCTGCAGATCATCAAGAGCTCGGGCGTGACCAAGTTCGGTTTCGTCGGCAATGAGAAATATCGCCAGTTCAGCTCGGGCGAATAATCGCTCGCGCCACACGGCACGAAACACGAAGGCGCTGCGGGCAACCGCGGCGCCTTTTTTGTTGGCCAAAAGCGGCATCGGCTCGGACGCACCCTCAACCAGATCAGTCTCGATTAGGCACCTATCGCACTTTGTTATAACATCACATTACCGGGCCGGCTGAACCCTACCCTGTGCCGGCCCGGCAACCTGTGAGGAGATGCCTGATGATCCACGCAAACACCGCCCGCCGCAGCCGTTTCGCCGAAGCCTATGACCGTCGCAACCGCCGCCATCGCAGCGGCGCCATGGGGGAGATGAACGTCACCCCCTTCATCGATGTGCTTCTGGTGCTGCTCATCATGCTGATCATGGCGATCCCGATAAAGGTGCACGAAACCACAATCGACCTGCCCAGCAGCCAGCCTTGCCTGACCTGCACCATGAACCTCGATGAAAACACAGTCGCGATCACTGCCGAAGACCAATTGCTCTGGAATGGCGTCGCGGTCACGCGGGAACAGCTCTCCTCCCAGATCAGCACCGCTGCCGCCTTGCCCGAAGAACCGCTGCTGCGATTCGAACCCGCCGCGCTGGCCAGCTACGACGCCTCAGCCCAGACCATCGTCCTGATCAAGGAGGCCGGGGCCAAACGCTTCGCCTTCATCGGCAATCACAAATACGCGCAACTCGATTGAAGCAGGGCCAGCAATAGCACAAGGGGCGGCGCGGCATTGCGCCCCCCTTATGACGCTCAGCCATCGAGCATATCCTGATCATCCTCAAGCAGCCCCGCCTCAAGCGGGTCAATCCGCATCGCCGCACCCGCCAGGCTTTCCGCTTCCAGCAGCAGTTCGTCATCGACCGCGCCCTGCGGCACCGCTTCGCGCCCGATCATCGTCATCACCGGCACCGCGAGCGGAGACACCCGCTCCAGCTCGACATGGACGAGTTCATGCCGCGAACGCTCCAACAGGTCGGCGAGCCTGCCCACATCCGTCATCCGCGCTCGGGCATCGGCCCATGCCGCTTCCAACAGGACATGATCGGGCTCGAATTTCTTGAGCACGTCGTAGATCAAATCGGTCGAGAACGTCACCTGCTTGCCGGTCTTGCGCTTGCCGGGATGCTGGCGCTCGACAAGGCCGCTGATCACCGCGACTTCGCGGAAGGCGCGGCGCAGCAGATGGCTTTCGGTCACCCATTCGGTGAATTCATGCGTCAGGATGTCGGGTGACAGCAGCGGCACGGGATCGTGCACCGGCTTCAGCCCCCATACGGCGAGGCAATAGTCATTGGCGACAAACCCGCCGGGCATCAGCCCCAGCGACTCCATCCGCCGGGTGATCAGCATGCCGAGGCTCTGGTTCGCATTCCACCCTTCGAAAGTGTAATAGGCGGTGTAATGCTTGCCATGATGCGGGAAGCTTTCGACCAGCAATTCGCCAGGTTTGGGCAGGCGGCTGCGATAATCCTGCACCTCCAGCCATTCGCGCACATCATCGGGGAAACGCCCCCAGCCCGCGCGATCATCCAGCATGGCCTGTACCCGCGTCGCCAGATGGGTGGTAAGCGGCAACCGCAGCCCGCCATAGGAAGGGATGGTCGCGGATTTCTTAGCCGCGCGCACCACAACGTCCATGTCCTTCACGCCTTCGACTTCAAGGCTCATCCCGGCGAAGAAGAACGTGTCCCCCGCCGATAGCTGCGCGGCAAATCGTTCCTCCACCTTGCCCAGCTTGCGCCCGTTCCTGAACCGCACGGTGAGCATTTCGGAATCGACGATGATCCCGGCGTTCATCCGGTGGCGCTGCGCCTGGTTGGGATGGGCAAGCCGCCAGACGCCCGATTTGTCGCGTACGATCCGCTTGAACTTGTCATAGGCGCGCAGGGCATATCCGCCGTTCTCGACAAAGGAGAGCACGCGGCTGAAGGTTGCTTCGTCGAGCCATGCATAGGGCAGCGCGCTGCGTATTTCGGCCAGCAGTTCGGCTTCGTGAAACGGCTCTGCGCAGGCGCAGGCCATCACATGCTGCGCCAGCACGTCGATCCCGCCGGGGCGGAAATCCTCACCGTCGCGTTGCCCTTCGTCGACCGCGTCCTTGGCCGCCATCGCTTCGAGGAATTCGAAGCGATTGCCCGGCACCAGCAGAGCGCGGCTGGGGGTGTCGAGCCGGTGGCCCGCGCGCCCGATGCGCTGGAGCAGGCGCGAGGATCCCTTGGGCGCGCCCATCTGCACCACCAGATCGATATCGCCCCAGTCGATGCCGAGATCGAGGCTGGCGGTGCACACCAGCGCGCGCAACTCACCGCGCGCCATCGCCTCTTCGACCCGGCGCCGCGCCTCGGTCGAAAGGCTGCCGTGATGCACGCCGATCGGCAGCTTGTCCTCGTTCACATCCCACAGGCACTGGAAGATGAATTCGGCGAGAAAGCGCGTGTTGGTGAAGACCAGCGTGGTGCGGTTTTCGCGGATCGCCTGATACAGCTGATCCACCGCCCAGCGCCCGGCATGGCCGCCCCACGGCACGCGCTCTTCAACCGGCAGCAGAATTTCGACCTCCGGCTCCGCGCCTTTCTCGCCCAGCACCAGATCGGCGGCGGCGATTTCTCCGGTGCCATCGGCAGGCTGCGGGCAGAGCCATTCCTGAAAGTCGAGCGGATTGGCGAGCGTTGCCGAGAGCGCGGCCCGCTGCGCATCGGGGGCGATGCGGTTCAACCGGGCGAGCGACAGCGCCAACAGATCGCCGCGCTTCTGGCTGGCAAAGGCGTGGATTTCGTCGATCACGATCCGCTTCAGCCCCGCGAACAGATCGGCGCTTTCGGGATAGGACAGCAGCAGCGAAAGGCTTTCGGGCGTGGTCAAAAGGACGTGCGGCGGCCTTTCGCGCTGGCGCTTCTTGCGATCTGACGGGGTGTCTCCACTGCGCGTTTCAACCCGGATGGGCAGGCCGATTTCCTCGATCGGGGTCAGCAGGTTGCGCTTCACATCCTGCGCCAGCGCCTTCAATGGCGAAACATAGAGTGTGTGCAGCCCCTCCCCCGGTGTCACCCCGCTCGATGGGGCGAAATCACACAGCGTGGGGAGGAACCCGGCCAGCGTCTTTCCCGCGCCCGTATCCGCGACCAGCAAGGCATCGCGCCCCTCGCGCGCCTTGCTCAGCATCTCAAGCTGGTGCCGCCGCACGCGCCAGCCGCGCGCGTCGAACCAGCTCTGGATTTCAGCAGGAATGGAAAGGGGGGCGCTCACCAGTCAGGTGATGGCAATCGCCACCGCCCACCGCAAGGGCGGCTGGACCTATCACTCCCAATTAGCCTTCGGGCTCGATCAGTTCCTCGAACTCGGTTTCCTCGGCCGCAGCCTCTTCCGCCCAGTTTTCGTCCTCCGCCCATTCCCCAGGAGCGAGAGCCGCGCGGATTTCGGCATCGGTGAAGCCGGTTGCGGCTATCACCCGCTCGCGCTCGGCCGGGCTCAGGTCGTCATAGCTGCGCACCTGGGGCAGATCGGCGGTGGCTTCAGCCACCCGTGCCTCCATGTCGCCCATCGCCTCCATCATGGCGGGCAACGCCTCCATGCTCGCCCCCATCATGCGCGGATCGCTCGCCATGGCGAAGCTTTCGCGGGCATATTTGGCGCCGGTTTCGGTGCCGAAGAAAGCCGCGATATCGGCCAACTCACTATCGGTGAAGCGCATGGCATAGGCTTCGGCCAAGGCTTTGCGCAGGCCCGGCTCCATCAGGGTAAGCATCTGCCGCATCATTTCGGGGAAGACCGCGAATTCACGCTCCTGCCGTTCGGCCCATGCCGGGTCGAACAGGCTGGCGAGCGCGGCGGAATCCTCCTCCGACAGGTCGATTTCGAACGGGCTGACGCCGATATTGCGCGCTAGCGTCGACTTGGCCTGCGAACCGCCGAACTGCATCATCGGACGAACGATATCGTCGATCATCTTGCCCATGATATCGCCCATCGTCCCTTCGGGGATCATCAGAGCGACAATCCGCTGCGCGGCGGGCAGGCGCGCTTCCTGCTCAGGCGTCAGGGGTTCCTTGGGAAACAGCGTGCCGAGCGCGCCCATGACCTGTTCCAGCTCCGCCTTCGACGCGGCGAGATCGTCCGTGTCATCCTGAGCCAAGGCAGGCGCAGCCATGGCCAGCGAAAATCCGGCGGTGGCTGCAAACAGGGTGCGCTTGATCGACATTTGCGGTTCCTCACTCTTTTTTGTTTTGCCGGACTATGCCCTGCCAATGGTTACGATTCCACCCGCCTGAGGCCTGACCCTAGAACGCGGCAAGCATCGCGGGCGTCACATCCTCGCGGCGGTCGAGCATCGCCTGCAGCAGCGCGATCTGCGCCGAGCATTCGCTGGGGCCTTCATCGCCGGACAGCCATTCACGCAATTCGTCAGGCTCCACCTCATACCGCGCCGCCGCCGCAGCGAACGCCCAGTCCGGCGGGGCCGCATCATCGACCGGTACAGGCGCAGCGGCAAAACCGCCCGTTCGCAGCAGGCCCATGGCGACGCTTTGTTCGAACCGCCGCCAGTCTTCGCGCATTTCCGGCATGTCGGCACCGAAATTGGCGGTGGTGACTTCGGTGCAGGCGTCCGCACCCGCCTCCTGCGCGGTGGTGAGCCAGGCAAGACGCAGTTCGGCAATCGCCAATGCCTGTTCGGGCGTCGCGGAGGAGCGTGCGGCGAGCATGCGTTGGCGTAGATAGGCCCTTGCCTGCGCGAAATCGCCGGGCTGCGCGGAAACCCGCTTGAGAAGCTCCGGCGTAAGCGCGCCATCGGCGGAAACCAGCCCGACATAATCGAGGCTGGCGCCGAACAATTCGTCGATCATCGCCTCGACCTGATCAGGATCGATCCGACCCGGCGCAGGCCCTGTCTCGACTGGCCGGGCCGGACGCTCGACCACGGGATAATCGCCCGTCCGCTCCGCCCGATCATCATCGCCGCTGCACATGGCGACCAAAAGGACAAGGCCGAGAAAGCCCCAGTGCCAGTTGTTGCGCAGCAGGGTCCACTCGTCTGACAAGGACAGCGTGACCTGTGTGTCTCGTCCGCCAGCGGTCGGAAGCAAGGCTTCGCGCTCGGCCTCGGGCACATATCGGCCCGCGTGCCTCCATTCCGGGTCAGGATCGGGATCAAGCCCTATGGCTTCCTCGCGCCGATCAAGCGGAGGGGGATCATAGGTGACCTTGTAGCCGCCGCCATGTTGCCAAGGGGAGGCGCGTTCCGGCTCCGGCTCCGGCTCCGGTTCGGGTTCGGGTTCGGGTTCGGGTTCGGGTTCGGGTTCGGGTTCGGGTTCGGGTTCGGGTTCGGGTTCGGGTTCGGGTTCGGGTTCGGGTTCGGCGGGCGCCTCTTCCACGGGCGCAGGCGTGTCAATCGGGGCGGCTAAGACCGGTTCCGGCGCTGGCACGGGTGCGCGCGACACAGGCGGCTCCGCCTCGGTCTGGCCCTGCTCCCGGCGCATGGCGGCGGCGAGGAAAAGCGCCTTTTCGCGCGCCTCGGTCAGCTCGGCAAAGGCGGAAATGCGCATTGCCTGCGCGTCAAGATCCGCCCGGCGCGCCGTGTAGGCGGCGTGGATCGCGTCCCTGTCTGTCGTCTCGGCAATGCCGAGTGCCGACCAAGGCCAGTTGTCAGACCTAGTGCCCAACGCTCTCCCCGCGTTCGAGGCCCGACAGCGCCAGCTGCTCGTCGATCTGCGCGATAAGCCGCTCCAGACCTTCCTCGCTGTCGCTTTCGGCGCGGGCGACGAGCACGTCCTGCGTGTTCGAAGCGCGCAGCAGCCACCAGCCGTCCGCCGTGTTCACGCGGACGCCGTCGGTCGCATTGACGCTTTCGACCTCGGGGCCGGGATTGGTCGTCAGTCGCTCGGTCACTTCGGCGATGGCGGGGAACTTGCGCACCTCGTCCACCTGGAAACGCATTTCGGGAGTGTTGAGCATGGCGGGCATGGCGCTGCGCAGCTGTGTCACCGACTTGCCCAGCCGTGCCGACGCAGCAAGCAGCCGCACCCCGGCATAAAGCGCATCATCAAAGCCGTAGTAATCATCGGCGAAAAAGACGTGCCCGCTCATTTCGCCGGCCAGTGGCGAACCTGTTTCCTTCATTTTGGACTTGATCAGCGAATGGCCGGTCTTCCACATCAGCGGCTCCCCGCCATGGGCCGCGACGTGATCGAACAGCGCGCGGCTGGCCTTCACATCGGCGATAACCGTGGCTCCTTGGTGGGATTTCAGCACGTCTTCGGCATAGATCATCAGCAATTGATCGCCCCAGATCACGCGACCTTCGCCATCGATTGCCCCGATCCTGTCGCCATCGCCATCAAAAGCCACTCCAAAATCGAGGTTCTTTGCCGCGACGAGCGTACGCAAGTCCGCCAGATTGGCTTCAACAGTCGGATCAGGATGGTGATTGGGAAAATGTCCATCGACATCGGTGAAAAGCAGGTGATGCTCCCCCGGAAGCCGCGCGGCCAGCGCCTCCAAAGCGGGTCCGGCGGCGCCATTGCCCGCGTCCCAGCCGACGCGGAGGCCGGACAGGGCCTCTGCGGGGACACCGGCCAATCCTTCGAGCAGGCGCTCGACATACTCGCTCAGGATGTCGCGCGAGCTGACGCTGCCCGTCCCGTCAGTCCAGTCCCCGCGTGCTGCCAGTTCCCCGAGCTTCTGGATGTCCGCCCCAAAGAACGGTCGCCCCTGAAATACCATTTTGAAGCCATTGTAATTGGGGGGATTGTGGCTGCCAGTTATCTGAATGCCGCCCTGTACATCTTCGGATGATGCCTCGGCGTAATACAGCATCGGGGTCGCCCCCAGCCCGATCTTGACGACATTGCAGCCGCTCGCGGTAAGCCCTTCGACCAGCGCGTGTTCCAGCATGGGTGAGCTCATCCGCCCGTCATAACCAACGGCCACGGTCGGCGCGGGTCCGTCTTCCCCTTCCGCCCGGCGCAGCAGCGAACCAAAGCTGCGCCCGATTGCCCGCGCATCGTCCGCGCCCAGCGTTTCACCAATGATCCCGCGAATGTCGTATTCGCGCAGCACGGTGGGGTGGAATTGGTGAGCCATGATCGGAGAAGTCCCTGTTGTACTGTTTGGTCTATGCCGATCACCTTAAACGCAAATATGTTAAACTTGCGACGGTTAATCCGATTTTTGGCCGTCCTCGCGATCAGGCAATTCCGCAAGCAGCAGATCGCGCGCGTCGTTGGCGTCGTGGACCTGTTTCGACGATCCGCCTTTATCGGGATGCACCACGGCAATCAGGCGTTTGTGCGCGGCGAGGATCTGTTCGCGGCTGGCGCCTTCTTCCACCCGCAGCAGCTTGCGCGCGTTCAGCACCGCCTGCCCGCGCGTCGGCTTTGAGGTCAGGTAGCTCCACGGCCACTCGCCCATGGCCCAGCGGAACATCACGCAGATCAGCGCAAGGATGATCGCATATTTGAGCATGGATCAGGCCAACTCCAGCGTGGCTTGCGCCTTGGCGAATTCGGGCAGCTTCAATGCCTTGAGCAGGGCGCGCAATTCCTGCCGCGCGACAAGGTGGCTGGTGCCCAGATCGCCCAGATGCCCTTTGTCGAGCAGGGTCAGGCCGGAGGGGAACAGCTCGCGATAGATCACGCGTTCGGACAGGCCGTGAACCACGCGAAAGCCGACACGCTTGGACATTTCGTTCAGCGCCTTCTCGATACGCGCCATATTGCGCGCCTCGGTGTAGCCGGTGCGGTTGCGCACCACGATCCAGTCCATCTCGGGGCGCTTTTCCGCAATCGTGGCGCGGCTGCGCTTCATCCGGGCTTCCCAGATCAGTTCGGCAAAGAACGACAGCTTCTTCACCTTGAAGCTTTCCGCATCGACCTGCCCGATCAGGTCGAAATCGACGAAGCTATCGTTCATCGGCGTCACCAGCGTATCGGCATTCTCCACCGCGCAGCGCGCCAGCGGATCGTCGCGGCCCGGATTGTCGATGATCAGAAAATCGCAATCCTGCTCAAGCCGCCGGATCGTTTGCAGCAGGGCAGTTTCATCCCCTTCCCTGAACACCTCGCATGCAGGCGTCGGCAGCTCGATCCCGCGCCGCTGCATCGTGTGGAACCGGTTTTCCATGTAGCGATGCGAAGTGCGTTGGCGCGGATCGAGGTCCAGCATGGTCACATGCGCCCCCATATAGGACAGCGCCACCGCGACATGCACCGCCGTGGTCGATTTGCCGGTGCCGCCCTTTTCATTGGCAAAAACAATACGGTGGGCGGGCATGCGGGTCATCCTGGCTGGCCTTCCATGAACGGCGGAACGACGGCATTGCACCGCCATTCCCGAGAGGGTTTGAGCGCGGCGCCGCAAGCGGCTAATGCGCGGGGAATTGTTCCGCCAATCGTATCCGAGGGGAAATCTCCGTGCAAACCGCGCATGCACTCGATGTGTTGAGAACGCAGGTTGATCGCCTGCGCACAGGCGGGGCAACCATCGGACTTGTGCCGACCATGGGCGCGCTTCACCAGGGGCACCTCACGCTGGTCCGGCGCGCGCGCGAGGCCTGCGATCACGTGGTCGCCTCGATCTTCGTCAACCCGACCCAGTTCGGCCCCAATGAGGATCTCGACGCCTATCCGCGCCAGCTGGCGGAAGATGCGGCGATGCTCGAGGCGGAAGGTTGCGCGCTGCTGTGGGCGCCCACTGTCGAGGAGATGTATCCAGACGGGTTCGTGACCAATGTCTCGGTGCGCGAGGTCAGCGAAGGGCTGTGCGGCGCGGCCCGGCCCGGCCATTTCGACGGGGTCGCAACGGTGGTGTGCAAGCTGTTCAACCAGGTCCGCCCTGACATGGCATTCTTCGGCGAAAAGGATTTCCAGCAGCTCGCCGTGATCCGGGCGATGGCGCGCGATCTCGACCTGACACAGCCGCATTTCCGCTCCATCATCGGCGTGCCCACCGTGCGCGAGGCTGACGGTTTGGCCATGTCGAGCCGCAATCGCTATCTCTCGCCCGAAAACAGAGCCGCCGCTGCCACTCTGCCACAAGCCATGAAGCAAGCGATCGCGGCGATCGAAGGCGGCGGGGAAGTCGGCGCTGCGCTCGCCGAACTGCAATCGCAACTGCTTGGCGCGGGGTTCGCCAGCGTCGATTACGCCACTCTGGCCGATGCCACTTCGCTGCGTCCACTCACCGCATTTTCTGGCGCAGCGGCGCGGTTGCTGGTAGCTGCGCGAATTGGCGGGACGCGGCTGATCGACAACATGGCGGTCGGCTGACGGGCGCGAAGGGATACATTCGATGTTGAAGCATTTCTGGGGTTCGCTCCTGTTCACCGCCGTCTGCCTTGCGCTGGGCGGCTATTACGGCTGGGTGCTGCACGGCACTATCGACGGGATGCTCGGCATCTTGTGGATCTGCGCGGTTCTGGCGGTGCTGGAAGTATCGCTGTCGTTCGACAACGCAGCGGTGAATGCTTCGATTCTCAAGGACATGGACCCGGTGTGGCAGCAACGGTTCCTGACCTGGGGTATTGCGATTGCGGTGTTCGGGATGCGGATCGTATTCCCGCTGGTGATCGTCATGGTGGCCGCCGGGCTAGGGCCGATAGAGGCCATCGAACTGGCGCTCAGCAAACCGGCCGAATACCAGCGCATCGTCAGCGGTGCGCATATCGGCCTGATGGGCTTTGGCGGGGCGTTCCTCGGCATGGTCGGCCTCAAATTCTTCTTCGATTCGGACAAGAACCTGAACTGGATCGACGCGATCGAGCGCCCGCTTGCCCGCGTGGCCGATATCGAGGCGATTTCGATCGGGCTGGTTCTGGCCGGAACCTGGGCCACCGCGACCATGCTTTCTGATGCCGACGCGCTGACCTTCATCATTGCGGCCATCGGCGGAATCCTGACCTATCTCGCGGTCGAGATCGTCAATCACGTGCTCGAACCGCCCACTCCTTCATCCGGCGACGTGGCAAAGGCCGGGTTCGGCGCGTTCCTCTATCTCGAAGTGCTCGACGCCAGCTTCTCGTTTGACGGGGTGATCGGCGCCTTCGCGCTGACGAACAATCTGATCATCATCGCCATCGGTCTGGGAATCGGGGCGATGTTCGTGCGTTCGATGACGATCTTCCTCGTGCGGCAGGGAACGATGTCGGAATACCGCTATCTCGAACATGGCGCCTTCTACGCGATTCTCGCGCTTTCGGTGATCATGTACATCAACACCTTCGCGCATATTCCCGAAGTCATCACCGGGCTGATCGGCGCGGTGCTGATCGGGCTGGCGTTCTGGTCGTCGGTGCGTTCCAACCGCGCCGATGCCAGGAATGCGCAAGGCGAAGCGTCTGCTTGACGCAAGACCGATTTTGATGGCAATGGGCCTCGCCTGAGCGGGCGGGTATAGCATAGTGGTAATGCTCTAGCCTTCCAAGCTAGCTAGAGGGGTTCGATTCCCCTTACCCGCTCCAAACCTTCTCCCCCCACAACCAAAACTTTGTGTTGTTCGCAGGATTCGCGCATTAGCTGGCGGGGCATGCGAAAACTGACCCATCTCGAACGGCTCGAAGCCGAAAGCATCCATATCTTCCGCGAAGTCGTGGCCGAGGCTGAAAACCCGGTCATGCTGTATTCGGTGGGCAAGGATTCCTCGGTAATGCTGCATCTGGCGCGCAAGGCGTTCCACCCCGCGCCTCCGCCCTTCCCGATGCTGCATGTGGCGAGCGGCTGGGACTTTGCAGACCTGCTGGCTCATCGTGACAAGACGGTGCGCGAATACGGGCTGGAACTGATCATCGCCCAGAACGAGGATGCCGAGGAGCAGGGGATAAACCCCTTCGACACCGGCAGCGCGCTTTATTCGCAGGCGCAGCTTACCGATCCGCTCAAGCGCGCCCTGACCCAGCATGGCTTTGACGCGGCATTCGGTGGCGGGCGGCGCGACGAGGAAAAGGCCCGCGCCAAGGAACGCGTCTTCAGCTTTCGCACCGCTGCCCACCGCTGGGACCCGAAGAACCAGCGCCCGGAGCTGTGGAACCTCTACAACGCGAAAAAGAACAAGGGCGAAAGCATCCGCGTCTTCCCGCTGTCCAACTGGACCGAGCTCGATATCTGGCAATATATCGCGCTCGAAAAGATCGACATCGTGCCGCTCTATTTCTCCGCCCCGCGCCCCACGGTGGAGCGCGACGGCATGGTGCTGGTGGTGGATGATGACCGCTTCCGGCTGGAGGATGGCGAAGAGCCGGTGACCCGTTCGGTGCGTTTCCGCACACTCGGCTGCTACCCGCTTACCGGCGCCACGCTAAGCGAGGCGACCGACATGAACGCCATCATCCAGGAAATGCTGCTCGCCACCGGGTCCGAACGTCAGGGCCGCGCCATCGACAAGGGGCAGTCGGCCAGCATGGAAGACAAGAAGCAGGAGGGGTATTTCTGATGACCAACGCCCCTTCCTTCCAAACCGACGCTTTGATCGCCGAGGATATCGACGCCTATCTCGACGCGCATCAGCACAAGAGCCTCTTGCGCTTCATCACCTGCGGCAGCGTGGATGACGGCAAATCGACCCTGATCGGGCGGCTGCTTTACGATTCGAAGATGATCTTCGAAGACCAGCTCGCCGCGCTTGAAAGCGACAGTGCAAAACACGGGACGCAGGGCGACCAGATCGACTTCGCCCTGCTGGTCGATGGCCTTGCGGCGGAGCGCGAACAGGGCATCACCATCGATGTCGCCTATCGCTTCTTCACGACCGAGAAACGCAAGTTCATCGTCGCCGATACGCCAGGGCACGAACAATACACGCGCAACATGGTGACAGGCGCTTCGACCGCCGATCTGGCCGTGATCCTGATCGATGCGCGCAAGGGCGTGCTGCAGCAGACACGGCGCCATTCCTACCTCGTCCACCTGCTCGGCATCCGGCATCTGGTGCTGGCGGTGAACAAGATGGACCTGGTCGGCTACGATCAGGCGACCTTCGACGCGATCGTCGCCGATTACGCCGCTTTCGCTGCGGAAGTCGGCATCGAAAGCTTCACCGCAATCCCGATTTCGGGGTTCAAGGGCGACAACATCACCCTCGCCCCCTCTGCCCAGACGCCGTGGTACAACGGCCCGTCGCTGATCCACCACCTCGAAACCGTCGAAGTCGCGAACACCGCGGCGCAGGAACGCGCTTTCCGTATGCCGGTGCAATGGGTGAACCGCCCTAATCTCGATTTCAGGGGCTTTGCCGGCCAAATCGCCAGCGGAACGATCCGTCCGGGCGATCCGGTGCGGATCGTTCCGGCGGGCAAGACCAGCACGGTCAAATCGATCTCCACCTTCGATGGCGATCTGGAAGAGGCGGTGGCGGGCCAGTCGGTCACGCTGACGCTGGCTGACGAAGTCGATTGTTCGCGCGGGGACGTGATCGCGGCGGCGGGCGATCCACCCGAAGCATCGGATCAGTTCCGGGCCACCATTGTGTGGATGGATGAAACCGCGATGAAGCCGGGCCGGGGATACTGGCTCAAGATCGGCAGCCAGATGGTGACCGCAACGATCCAGCCCCCTGAGTACGAGATCGACGTCAACAGCCTCGATCGGCTGGCGGCCAAGACGCTGGACTTGAACGCGATCGGGGTTGCCGAATTCGCGACCGACCGGCCGATCGTGTTCGAACCCTATGCCAGCAGCCGCCAGCTAGGCGGGTTCATCCTGATCGACAAGTTCACCAATGCCACCGTCGGCGCAGGGATGATCGAATTCGCCTTGCGCCGCGCGCAGAACGTCCATTGGCAGCCGACCACCATCACGCGCGAGGATCACGCCAATCTGAAGAACCAGAAGCCGCGGGTCCTGTGGTTCACCGGGCTTTCGGGATCGGGCAAATCGACCATCGCCAACGAGGTCGAAAAGCAGCTGGCGCTGATGAACCGCCACACCTTCCTGCTCGATGGCGACAATGTGCGGCATGGGCTCAACAAGGATCTGGGCTTTACCGAGACCGACCGGATCGAGAACATCCGCAGGATTGGCGAGGTTGCCAAGCTGATGGCGGATGCGGGGCTGATCGTGCTCACCGCCTTCATCTCGCCGTTCCGTGCGGAGCGGCAGATGGTGCGCGCGATGCTGCCGGAGGGCGAATTCATCGAAATCTTCGTCGACACCCCGCTGGAGGTGGCCGAACAGCGCGACGTGAAGGGGCTCTACAAGAAAGCACGTTCGGGCGAGCTCAAGAACTTCACCGGGATCGACAGCCCCTATGAACCGCCCGAAGCACCGGAAATCCGGGTCAACACGGTGGATATGACCCCGCAAGAGGCTGCCGAATACATCATCAGCCAGATAATGCCGCTCAAGTGAACCTGCGTGACCTCTCCGATGCCGAACTCGCCGCCACGCTGGCGGTGGAGGCCGGGCGCATCCTGAAGGATGTGCGCGAAACAAGCGGTCTTGAGGGCAAGGCGCTGGGCAAGGCGGGCGATGCCGCCGCCAACGCCTATCTGTGCGAGGCGATCCGCGCGGCGCGGCCTGAGGACGGGCTGCTTTCCGAAGAGGAAAAGGACGACACCGCGCGCTGCGCAATGAGCCGGGTGTGGATTGTCGACCCGGTTGACGGCACGCGCGAATATGGCGAGCGGCGCAGCGATTGGGCGGTGCATGTCGGGCTGGCGGTGGACGGCTTGGCCACCACCGGCGCGGTCGCGCTGCCGGGGCTGGATGACGGCGTGGTGCTGCGCAGCGATGTTGTCGAACCGTTGAAGCCTGCGGCCCCAACCCCGCGCTTCCTCGTCAGCCGTACGCGTCCAGCGAAAGAGGCCGTTGCCGTCGCCAAGGCCATGGGTGGCGAATTGATCGAAATGGGCAGCGCCGGGGCCAAAGCGATGGCTGTGGTGCGCGGGGAGGCGGAAATCTACCTGCATTCGGGCGGTCAGTACGAATGGGACAATTGCGCCCCTGTCGCCGTGGCGCAGGCGTATGGCCTCCATTGTTCGCGGATCGACGGATCGCCGCTCGTCTACAATCGCGAAGACACTTACCTGCCCGACTTGCTCATCTGTCGGCCGGAATATGCGGATACGGTCTTAGGACTCGTCCGCGGGAGCTGAGATCGCCGGGATGGGGTTTTCCTTGAACGGTAGGGCAATTTCGATCTCGACCCGGCGGTTTGCGGCACGGCCTTCTGCGTTGGGCGATCCGTCGGGCAAGGCGTTGGGCTCAACCGGGTTCTGCTCGCCGAACGCGATGATCTCGATACGGTCAGCGGCGATGCCGTTTTCCACCAGCCAGTCCCGCACTGTTTCGGCCCGCGCCCGCGAGGCGCGCAAATTGGCCGCGTCATTGCCGCCCGCATCGCTATGCCCGCGCAGGATGATCGGCCCGCCAAGGGCAATCTGTTCAGAAGCAAGCGCCGCCTGAACCTGGGCAACCGCAGCGGTATCGAGCGCGGTTCCCCCTGCAGGAAAGCCGATAGTCAGTTCCAACGGCTCAAGCTCGGGTTCGGGCTCATCCGGCTGTTCGATATCGGTCCGCAAGATCGAGATTGTCTCGCTCGCCTCTGGGGTCGGTTCGGCTTCGACATTGGCTGTCGGCGCTGTGTCTTCGGGCGGTTCATCCGTCTGCGCACAGGCACCGAGCGCGGCGATCAGAGCAAGCGGAAGAATGGGTGTTCTGGTTTTTGTCATTGCGAGCATCAGGGAATTCAACGGAATGTCTATCGGGTCCTCGGGTTGGTTTCTGGAAGGGTGCCGGGTTTGGCCGCTTCGCCTTTCGCGCTTTCGCGAGCGGCGCGTTTGTGGGCCTGTTCCTCCTGCGACTTGGGCGGAACGAAGGAGATGATCGTGTCGCCCGGACGCGGTTCTGGCGTGGCTGCGTGGGTGAAGAAGCGCAGCGTCCCGTCTTCGCGCACCAGCAGCAGCATGGTCGCGCTGTCGGGCAGCTTTTCGCGCGCATCGTCAAAATCGAATTCGTCGGACAGGCGGGTTTTCTTGAAGGCCCAGCCCTGCCGCTGGCGCTCGTTCACATCGGTCACGCCGAAACCGTCAGTAAATAGGGCACGGCCGCGAATGCTCTCGGGCAACGCGTGGCGATCGTCGCCTTCGCTGTTTTCGCCAAGTTGATAGACCGAATCCCGGCCGATCTCATGCGCGAACTCGTTGCAGACGAGTGCGTTATACGCCTCGTTATCGGTTGCCGCGACGAGCACCTGGAACGGTGACAGGTCAAGGTTGTGTTCGGTCGCCTCGTTGAGGATTTCGCCGTGGTAGAACGACAGACCCTCGCGCCGTGCCGCGCCCAGCCTTTGCCAGCTTTGATCGACGATCATCACCGGTGTCTTGATCGCCTCCATCTGCTTGGCGAGTTCGATCGTCCACGCGGTCGATCCGACGATGAGCAGGCCGGGCCGCGATGTGCCCTTCACCCCCAGCAACCGCGCAACCAGATTGACGGTGAAGCCATGCGCGATCACCGTGACTACCACCACCGCGAAACTCAGTCCGATCAGCAATTGCCCGCCTTCGATCCCGAGATCGCCCAGACGCAGGGCAAACAGGCCGGAAATGGCGACCAGCACGATCCCGCGCGGCGCGATCCACGCGACGAACAGCCGCTCGTTCCACGGGACATCGGTGCCCAGCAGGCTGATGAGTACAGTCAGCGGGCGGACTAGGAATAGTAGCGCGAGCAGGAACAGCAGCGGGCGGATGCTGGTCTGGAGATAGGTCAGCTCCTCCCATTTGAGGGAGGACGACAGCAGGATGAATATGCCGGAGACCAGCAGTACCGCGACATTCTCCTTGAACGGGTGGATCGAGCGGATGCTCGAAACATCGCGGTTGGCCAGCGTGATGCCCATCACGGTTACGGCCACCAGTCCAGCTTCATGTTCGATCTGGTTGGTCAGCACAAAAACGCCGATCACCGTGGTGAACAGCACCGGCACCTTGAGATATTCGGGGATCGCTCCGCGTGGGAAAAGATAGGCGATTGCCCGCGCCGCCGCATAGCCAACCAGACCTGCGAGGAGCGCGGCTATGATCAGCGGCGGCACCACGTCGAGCGGAGTCGCGCCGGGGTTGTCCTGTACGAAGCGGAAATATTCATAGGCGATCACCGCGCACAGCGCGCCGGTGGGATCGTTGACGATGCCTTCCCACTTCAGGATCGAATTGGGCCGCGGCTGGACATTGGCCTGCCGCAGAAGCGGGATCACGACGGTCGGCCCGGTGACGATCAGGATACCGCCAAACAGCACCGCCACAGGCCAGACGAGCCCGGCGATATAGAACCCCGCCAGCGTACCCAGAGCCCAGCCGATCAGCACGCCCACCGTCGCAAGCCGCATCACCGCCTTGCCCGAATGGCGCAATTCGCGCAGGTCGAGGCTGAGCCCCCCTTCGAACAGGATCAGTGCGACGCCGACGCTGATCATCGGGTCAAGCAAATCGCCGAATGTGGCTTCGGGATCGATCAGGCCTGTCACGGGCCCGGCGATGAAGCCCGCTGCAAGCATCAGCACGATGGCGGGCCATCCGGTCCGCCACGCCAGCCATTGCGCCCCGATGCCCAGAGCGCCCACGGCGGCGATTACAAGTGCTTGTGATGTCATATGAGTTTTTCGAAACCTTGCCTTACCTACGCGCAAGGTGCTTGCGGTGTTCCGAAAAGGTCAATCGCCTTCGAAGTCCATCAGCGCCTCGACGGTGATCCCGGCATTGCGCAACCGCTGCGCTCCGCCCAGATCGGGCAGGTCAATGACGAACAGCGCGTGGTCGACTTGCGCCCCCGCCTTGCGCAGCAGTTCCGCCGATGCGAACGCGGTCCCGCCGGTGGCGATGAGATCGTCCACAATCACGACTTTGTGGCCGGGCTCGACGGCGGCAGGATCCATTTCGAGCCGGTCGGTGCCGTATTCGAGCGCGTAATCGATGCCGATTGTCTCAATCGGGAGCTTGCCCGGCTTGCGCACCGGGACAAAGCCGATGCCGAGTTGCACGGCGACCGCAGCACCAAAGATGAATCCGCGCGCTTCCATCCCTGCAATCTTGTGCGCGCCTGCCGCATCGGCGAGTTCTGCAAGGTAATGAACACTCGCCGCCATGCCCTGATGATGGCCGATAAGCGTGGTGATGTCGCGAAACTGGATGCCGGGAGCGGGGAAATCCGGCACGGTGCGGATCAGCTGCTTCAATTCGTCCCGTGTCAGATGTGCAGCGCCCATTCCGTGCCCCCGTCTTGCTTCAAACGCCTGTCCCTAAAAGCATGAGCGCCCCACCATCGGCAAGCGATGATGGGGCGCAGGATGCGAATTAGCGGTTCGAAGAAGCTTATTTCTTCTTCGGCTTCATCCCTGCCCAGATCGACTTGTACGACAGGAAGCCGAGGCTCGTCGCGAAGATCAGGAAGGCAATCACGAACCAGCCGGTCTGCTTGCGCTGGATCAGCGAAGGCTCGCCCGCCCAGGTCAGGAACGCGGCAACGTCCTGCGACATCTGCTCGGTCGTCGCTTCGGTGCCGTCAGCATAGGTCACGATGCCATCGAGCAGCTGCGGCGGCATGGCGATGTTGATGTTGTAGAAGTACTCGTTGAAGTACAGGCCCGGCGGAGTTTCGAACTCGGGCGACTTCGCCACGTCTTCGGGATCGGGCTCGTTATAGCCCTGCATCAGCGAATAGACGTAGTGCGTACCGTCCGGACGCGCCTTGGTGATCAGCGAAAGATCAGGCGGGTTGCCCTGGCCGAGGTAATAGACCGGCGGGAACTGGTCGGTCGGCTCGCCTGCGCGCATTTCGATCTCACCCGATTCCGGGTTCTGGAAAGGCACCTGCCAGGTTGCGGCTTCGGCGCGCACTTCCGCATCGGAATAGCCGAGGTCCTGTAGGTTGCGGAATGCGACATACTGCAGGCTGTGGCAGGCGGCGCAGACTTCCTTGTAGACCTGATAGCCGCGCTGAAGCTGCTGCGTGTCCCACTTGCCCAGCGGGCCTTCGAACGAGAAGCCGCCTTCAGGGGCGATGTTCTTTTCCTGGAAGGCGTAATAGTCCGGCTTTTCCGGGAAGGCGAAGTTGATGGCACCCGGCAGCAGCGACCACAGCAGCAGAACGGCTGTGAGGCCCAGGCCGAAGATTATGCCTCCAAGACGAATGGTCATGACCTAACTCTTTCTCGTTATCGGGTCAGTGAAACGGATCGTGCGATAGCTTACTCAGCCGGCTGCAACGCGCCATCGGGAGCGTCGCCTTCGGGCTTGGCCGAACCGGCGGCAGCCGACGGTGCAGCGGCGTCGTCATCCTTGCCCAGCACGGCCTCGGTGATCGAGAACGGCAGCGGCTTGGGGATTTCGATCTGACTGACGATCGGCAGGATCACCAGGAAATGCAGGAAGTAGTACGCCGTCGCGAGCTGGCTCAGCACGATATACGGCTCTTCCGGGGTTGCACCACCGAGGTAGAACAGCGCGGCCATGCACGGCACCAGGCCGAACCAGAAGAACTTGCGGAACAGCGGGCGATAGGCGCCCGAACGAACCGGGCTCTTGTCCAGCCACGGCAGGAAGAACCAGACGAGGATCGCGGAGAACATCGCGATCACGCCCAGCAGCTTCGCCGGGACAAGGATGATGCCGGTGAACGGAATGGTCAGGTCACCGGTGAAGGCGCGCAGGATCGCGTAGAACGGATAGAAATACCATTCGGGAACGATGTGCGCCGGGGTCGAAAGCGGGTTCGCTTCGATCCAGTTGTCCGGGTGGCCCAACATGTTCGGAGCGAAGAACACGATGGTTGCAAAGAAGATCAGGAACAGGCCGAGGAACCAGCCATCCTTCGCCGTGTAATACGGGTGGAACGGCACGGTGTCGCTTTCCTTCTTCACTTCGACGCCGGTCGGGTTCGAAGAACCCGGGATGTGCAGCGACCAGATGTGCAGGATCACCACGCCCGCAATCACGAACGGCAGCAGGAAGTGAAGCGAGAAGAAGCGGTTCAGGGTCGAATCGTTCGGGGCATAGCCGCCGACGAGCCAGACCTGCAGCGGCTCACCGATAAAGGGAATCGCGCCAAACAGGCCGGTGATCACCTTCGCACCCCAGAAGCTCATCTGACCCCACGGCAGCACGTAACCCATGAAGGCGGTGGCCATCATCAGCAGGAAGATGACAACGCCCAGCAGCCAGATCATCTCGCGCGGGGCCTTGTAGGAGGAGTAATAGAACCCGCGGAAGATGTGCAGGTAGATCACGATGAAGAAGAAGCTCGCACCGTTGGCGTGGGCGTATTTCAGCAGCCAGCCGTAGTTCACGTTGCGCATGATGTGTTCGATCGAGCCGAAGGCGACCGAGACATCGGCTGCATAATGCATCGCCAGCACGACGCCGGTGATGATCTGGAACATCAGGAAGAAACCGGCGAGAACGCCGAAGTTCCACATGTAATTGAGGTTGCGCGGCACCGGATAGCCCGCACCCACCGCGTTGTAGACCAACCGCGGAAGCGGCAGTTTCTCGTCAATCCACTTGGTGAAAGCGGACTTCGGTTCATACTGATTTGCCCAGGCGAAACTCATAATGCTGCTCTCTTGCGATTTATCAGCGTGTAAAAACGTGGCTTATCAACAACTACGAAAAGTCAGCCGACGCGGATGACTCCATCGGAAACGAATGCGAATTCGGGAACGACGAGATTGGTCGGCGCCGGACCTTTGCGAATGCGGCCGGCCGCATCGTAGTGCGAACCGTGGCAGGGGCAGAAGTATCCGTCGAACTCACCCTTGTCCTCGCCTTCGCCCGCGCCCAGCGGCACGCAGCCAAGGTGGGTGCAGACCCCAAGCTGGACGAGAATGTCGGCATTGCCTTCGCCAAGACGATCTTCGAGCGACTGCGGATCGCGAAGGCCGGTGGCGTCCACCGCCTGCACTTCGCTGATTTCCTCGGGCGACATGCGCTTCACGAACAGCGGCTGATCGCGGAAGGTCGCTTTCACCGACTGGCCCGGCTCAAGGCTCGACACGTCGACATCGGTGGTCGATGCGGCAAGCACGTCAGCCGTCGGAGCCATCTGGCTGATCAGCGGAAACAGTACCGATGCACCACCAACGCCGGCGGTGCTGATGGCTGCAACATGGATCCAGTCGCGGCGACGGATGCCCTCTGCAGTGGAAGCCATAACGTATTACCCTGCTCAACTTGACGCGGCGGGAGTGCCCGTCGCGGTTCTGGTGAAAACCTCCGGATCGATCAGCCGTGCCGGAGCCTTTAAGATTTATCCCAATTGCCACACGAACGCACTAGACGCGCATTCGATCCACAATCTGCGCGCCCTATACGGCAAATCGTGACGATTCCAACCGTGTTTTGAACATGCGCCGTTCACCTGTGCGCAACTGTCTGGTCGATGTGGGGCTATTTCAGCGCAATAGTGCTCAGTTGCCGCCCGTAGTTCGGCTCTCCATTCAAGGCGGCCCGGCGATAAGAATGATAGCGCGAAGCTTGCGCGAAGGTATCCTGCCCAAGGTCTGCAGCACTGGCAATGCCGGCCCTCGCAAGCCGGGCGACGATATAGCCGGGCAGGTCGAAATGCCAGCGCGCAATCCCCTCGCGCATCGGCGCCGGGGCAAAATGCGCCTCGTCAGCCGGGGTGAAGTTTTCACGGAAGGCAGCATCGACTTCGTAGCTGGGTTGCGCAATCGTCGGACCGATCACCGCGACAATCCGATCCCGCCGCGCGCCCAAAGCCTCCATCGCGGCAATCGTGTTTTCCAGCACGCTGCCGCGCTCACCGCAGACCGCACCGCGCCATCCGGCATGCGCCGCGCCGATCACCTGCGCGTCGCGATCCGCCATCAGCACAGGGGCGCAATCGGCTGTGACAATGCCGAGCACGACATCGGTGCGATTGGTGACGACCGCATCGGCCACAGGGCGATCGCGCGCGGCATCCGGCCAAACCTTTGCAATGGTGACGACTTCGGGGGAATGGACCTGATGGGGTGCCTGTAAAGGGGCGCCGGGAAGAATCGCCTTCGCAGCGCGCGCCCTCAGCCGCTTCACCGCCTGCTCATCTCCCGGCCCACCATAGCCGAACTGATGGACACCGCCCTGCGATCCGAAAAACCCATGCGGGATCCCTTCGAGCAGCGGCGAGCGCGCGATATCGAAAGGCGTGTCGAGAGGGTCGGGATCAGCCATCGAGGCTTCTGCTGACCTGTTCATACGTATCGCGCGACAAATTTCCGGCAGCAGCGATCCGCTCCAGCTCCGCCTTCATCAGTGCGGCGCGTCCCGGCTCGATCCGCCGCCAGCGGCCCAATGGCGAGACAAACCGTGCAGCCGTCTGCGGATTGATCGGGTCAAGCGCGAGGATCACGTCGGCGACCTTGCGGTAGCCTGCGCCGCTCGCGTCGTGGAAGCCCTGCGGATTGCCCGCAAACGCCATGTAGAGCGAGCGCACGCGGTTCGGGTTCTTCATGGTGAAGTCCGGATGTTCGGCCAGCGCCTCGACCTGCGCGATCACATCGAGATGCAGCGACAGCGCCTGAAGGGTGAACCACTTGTCGATCACCAGATCATTGCCCTTGTACCGGGCGTAGAAGTCCTTGAGCCGCTCCTCGCGTTCGGGACAATCGAGCCCGCACAGGACCATCAGCGCGCCCTGACGATCAGTCATGTTGTCGGCGGTGTCATATTGGTGCGCGGCCAGCTCTGCCGCCTTGGCCGGGTCGGCGGCGGCGGCATAGACCAGCACCTGCGTCTTGACCTTGCGCGCACCGCGCCCTGCCGGATCATCATGCGCGACCTTCTCGGCCCGGTCATAAAGGGCGTGAAGCTCATTCGCGCACTCGCGCCCGATCACCGCCTTCAACGCCTCGCGAGCCGTATGAATGGCGCCCGGATCGGCCTTGCGATCACCCACCGCCATCGCTTCGAACAGGTACGTCTCGCTCGGCAGCATCATCAGTTCGCCGCGCATCGAATCGTCGAGCGCATCGTCAGTGAGGATCGCCTTGAAAGCACGGACCAGCGCCTGCCGCGAGCCCGCTTCGGCTTCATCGCTCAAGGTGCCGCTGGCTGCGCTGATAAGGCGGTTGAGCGCCAGTTCCTGCAGAGCCTCGTAGCGGGCGAAGGGATCGTCATCCTCCCGCGCGAGCATCGAAAGCTCGCTGTTGCTGACGTAGCGTTCGATAATCACAGGGGCGGTGAAGCCGCGGTTGATCGAGATTGCATCAGTGTAGGTGTCGATCTGGATCGTCTCTTGCGGGTTTTGGAGAATGACCAGCCGTTCCTCCGGATCAACCCCGTTGCCGAACAGCTTCATCCGCAACGGGATGGTGAAGCTCGAAGGCTCCTCGTTGCCGTCCGCTTTGCGCAGCACCTGGGTGAATATGAGGTCGTCCTCGCCATCGCGCGGGCGGCCCTTGCGGCTGATCTTGATCACCGGGGTCCCGGCGGTCGAATACCACTTGCGAAAATTGCCGAGATCGATTTCGGCCCCGTCCTCGATCGCCTTGACGAAATCCTCGCAAGTCGCGGCCTCGCCATCATGCCGGTCGAAATAGAGATCGGTGCCTTTGCGGAACCGTTCCACCCCTACCATCGAACGCATCATGCGGATGACTTCGGCGCCCTTGTTGTAGACGGTGGCGGTGTAGAAATTGCTGATCTCGCGGTAGCTGTCCGGGCGGATCGGATGCGCGAGCGGCCCGGCATCCTCGGGGAATTGCGCCGCGCGCAGGATGCGCACGTCCTCGATCCGCTTGACTGCCTCGCCCCGCATGTCCTGCGAGAAAAGCTGGTCGCGCAGCACGGTAAAACCTTCCTTGAGGGAAAGCTGGAACCAGTCGCGGCAGGTCACGCGGTTGCCCGACCAGTTGTGGAAGTATTCGTGCGCGATCACCCCTTCGACCGCGTCGAAATCGGCATCGGTCGCGGTGTCGGTATCGGCCAGCACATACTTCGTGTTGAAGACGTTGAGCCCCTTGTTCTCCATCGCCCCCATGTTGAAGTCCGAAACGGCAACGATGTTGTAGAGATCAAGGTCGTATTCGCGCCCGAACACTTCCTCGTCCCACTTCATCGATCGATGCAGCGATTCAAGCGCGTGATCGGTGCGCGCAAGGTCTTCCTTGCGCACCCAGATGTTGCATTCGACCTTGCGACCCGAAGCAGTCGTGAAAGGCGCGGAGTTGGCAACCAGATCGCCCGCCACCAGCGCAAACAGATAGGACGGCTTGGGCCATGGATCGTGCCATTCGGCCCAGTGCGTGCCATCGCCATTGTCGCCTTCATCGGTGCGATTGCCATTGCACAGCAGGATCGGAAACTGCGCCTTGTCGCCTTCCATTCGCACCGAATAGGTCGAAAGCACATCGGGCCGGTCGGGGAAGAAGGTGATGCGGCGGAAGCCTTCCGCCTCGCACTGGGTGCAAAGCATCCCGTTCGAGGCATAAAGGCCCATCAGCTGGGTGTTGGCGCTCGGATTGATCTCGGTGACGATTTGCACCTCATGCTTGTCACCCGGCAGGGTCAGGATCAGGTCCGGCCCGTCCATGCTCCAGTCGTTCACCGGCTCGCCATCGACCTTTACGCCAAGCGCGGTCAGCCCGTCGCCATCGAGCCGCAATTCATTGCTCGGCTCGGCCGCCGGATTTCGTTCGACTTCGAGCGTGGCGGTGACGCGCGTCTTTTCCAGCCCGAGATCGAATTGCAGCGCAGTGTTCGGCACGGCCCAGGGATAGGGTTTGTAATCCTCGCGCCGGATCAGCGGCGGCTCCTTGGGCGTGGGGGCCGCATCGGCGATTTCGGTGTTGCCTTCGGGGTTCTGGGGGGTGGTCGCGATATCCATGAGCGGTGATTTAGATTGATTTCGCCCTTCGTCCAACCGATTGACGCAAGCCATGGCGCATTTGTTGATCTTCGGGCTGGGCTACACCGCGAAACGCATCAAGGCAGCGATGGAGGCGCAAGGGTGGCGCGTCGATGCGACGGGCAGCGCGGGAAATCTCGATTTCGACGATGACTTCGAACGGGTGCGCGCGGCCATCGATTATTCGACCCACATCCTGTCATCCGTCCCGCCCGAAAGGGTGACAGGGGGCGACGACGTGCTGATGACCTATGGCGCGACGCTTCAGGCGGCGAGCGATGCGGGCAAGTGGATCGGCTATCTCTCCTCAACCGGCGTCTATGGCGACCGGGAGGGCGCTTGGGTGGATGAAACCACGCCAACCATCGCCCAGAACGGAGAGGGTCGCCGCAACGCCCGGGCTGAGGCTGACCTTGCATGGCTGACGCTGGGAGCGCGGGTGTTCCGCCTGCCGGGGATCTACGGGCCGGGCCGCAGCGCGCTCGACCGGGTGCGGGAAGGCAAGGCGCGGCGGATCGATCTTCCGGGGCAGGTGTTCAGCCGGGTGCATGTCGATGACATCGCCAGCGGCGTGGTCGCCGCGCTGACCGGAGACGCGCCTGCAGGAGCCTACAACCTCGGCGACGATCTGCCCGCGAGCGGCAATGAAGTGACCGAACACGCCTGCCGACTGCTGGGTGTCGAACCTCCGGCGCTCGAAACTTTGGAGGAGGCGAACCTGTCTGAAATGGCGCGCGGCTTCTACATGGAGAACCGCCGCGTCGCCAACGGCAAGGCCAAGCGCGTGCTGGGCTGGCAGCCGAAATATCCGACCTATGTGGAGGGGTTGGATTCCCTGTTTTGACCTCAAGCGCCGGCGGGCGGTCGCCCTTGCGGCCCGGTGGGCCGATTGATCGGGTGATGACGGACTATTTCTTCTGCTTGGAACGGAGCGCGAATATCATGCCGATAACGCCCAGCGCCATTCCGATCGCGGTCAGCAGGGTCCATTGATACCCTTCGAACAGGGTCGAAATCACCATCGCCACGCTGATCGTCAGGATCGAATTATAGGCCGTCCGCCCCGCACCGATCTCGCGCACCAGATTGTAATGCAGCGGGAAGGTAACGACCGAACCGACCAGCGCGAGATAGACGATCCCGCCCCAATAGGTGGCACTGGTGGGGACGGGCGGCGCGCCTTCGGTGAGGAACGCAAAGCCGAGATCGAACACCGTGCCATACAGCATCGCCCAGGCGAGCAGGCTCACCATCGGCACGCCGCGTCCCACCGGATTGGCCTGAATCACATTGGCGACCGACGCCGCCAGAATACCCAGCATCGCCAGCACAATGCCGAGCGCGACATTGCCGCCGATCACCCCGGCATCGGGATTGGCGCGCCATTCGTGCAGCAACAGGAAACTCACCCCGACAATCGCGATCACGCTGCCCAGCCAGAATCCGCCTTGCGTCCGCTCTCCCAGGAAAAAGCGTGCCAGCAGCGCATTGGGCACCATCAGCAGGCCGAACATCATCGCGACAATGCCCGAGGTGACGTAAAGCTCGGCATGGTAGACGAACAGGAAGTTGCCGCTGAACTGGAACAGGCCGACCATTACCGCAAGCCTGTGCTCGGGCGCGGTCAGCGTCAGCCGCCGCTTCATCAGCGCCGCGACGATGAACAGCGCGGGCGTGGCGAGAGCAAAACGGTAAAACACCGACCACGCGGCAGGCACACCGTCGATCTGCCCGGTGATGACGAACCAGGTCGATCCCCAGATCGTGCCGGTGATGAGGAAGGGCAGGATCACACCCAGCCGCAACATCGACTGCCCCTGCCCGGCTTCGCCCGCGTTCATAGGCTGGCGATGGCCTTGCCTAGCGCGACAGCGTCGTCTTCACGCGTGTCCCATGCGGCGACAAATCGCGCGGCATCTTCGCCCCAATCGTAGAAGGCAAAGCCTTGCGCCCGCAGCGCATCACGCTCTGGCGCGGTCAGTCGCACGAACAGTTCGTTGGCCTCAACCGGGTGCATCAGACGGTCGGTGCAACCGGCGACGATCTCCTGCGCGGCGGCATTGGCATGGCGCGCATTTTCAAGCCACAGGTCGCCGTCGAGCATGGCGAGGATCTGAGCGGCGAGATAGCGCCCCTTGCATTGCAGGTGCCCTGCGCGCTTGCGGCGGTATTTGACCAGCGCGGCGGCTTCCGGATCGAACAGCACCACCGCTTCGGCGCTCATCCCGCCGTTCTTGATGAAGCCGAAAGCAAGGCTGTCGACTCCATGCGCCGCATCGGCGGCGGAACCGCCCAGATATGCCGCCGCATTGGCAAACCGCGCGCCATCCATGTGCAGCCCAAGCCCGCGCGCCTTCGCGAACTCGGACAGGGAGGCCAGTTCGCCCTGAGTGTAGGTGCATCCGTATTCGCTCGCCTGCGTGATTGCGATGGCGTGCGGCTGCACCTGATGCACGTCGTCGCGGATCGGGTCGATCAAGGCGGCAATGCCTTCGGGCGTCAGCTTGGCGCCCTCGCCCGGACACAGCATCAGCTTCGCCCCGTGAAGGTAGAAACCAGGCGCGCCGCCTTCGTCCACTTCGATATGCGCCTCTTCGTGGCACACCACTCCGCCATGCGGCTGGCAAAGGGTCGCAAGCGCAAGGCAGTTGGCCGCCGTCCCCGTCGCCACCCACAGCGCGGCGCATTCACGCCCGAACAGATCGGTGAAGCGCGCGTCAAGCTCGGCTGAAAGCGCGTCGCCGTCATAGGGATTGTCGGCGCTGTCCGCCGCCTTCATCGCTTCCCACAAACGGGGGTGGACGGGGGCGGCGTTGTCGGAGAGGAAGGGTTTGATCTGAGTCATCGCGGAAACCGCCTCTAACCGCGATGCGTCAGAGCGCAAGAAGGACGATACATGAGCGACACCGAAACATCTGTGACGATCACCCATCACCCGCATGGCAAGGGCGGCAAGTATATAGCCGAAATCGCCGGCGAGAGCGCGACCGGCTACCTCGAATGGGAGCCGGGCGGATCGGATGATGTGCGGGTTGCAACGCACACGGTCGTGCCGAAATCCATCGGCGGTCGCGGAATTGCGGGCCTGCTGGTCGATGCCCTGATCGCCGATGCGCGCGAAGAGGGTTTCCGGATCGTCCCGCAATGCTGGTATGTCGAAAAGAAGTTCGACGCGAACCCTGACTGGGCCGATCTTCGGGCCTAGGTCGCCTGCTGGCTTTCAAGGCGGGAAAAATCGGTCGCCGCGATAGTTTCAAGCACCTTGCGCCGCACTTCGCGGGCCCGTTCAATCGGGACGCCGGGGATGGAAAATTCTCCCACCGCCTGCCCCAGATGCAGCGTCGCATAGCCGCGCAGCCGCGCAACCGGGCCTTGCGAAATTTCGACCGAATGCAGCTTCAGCCGGGTCGCGATCTGGCTGCGCGGGGACAAAACGCCCTTCATCGCCATGATCTGCGTCGCATCGAGCGCGTGGCGTTGGCGGCTCCACGACAAGGCGTTGGCTATCGCGGCAAGCCCCGCCAGCACCAGAGGTATCCCGGTCGCCAGCGCGGTCCATTCAGGCGCATAAATCGTCGTCGAGACGAAAGCTGCCGCTGCCCCGATCAGGAAGAAGAACGCATCGCCAAAGGACGAATCGACCAGATAGCGATTGCTGGCGCGATGCCATTCGATGTCGGGGGCAGGCAGATGGAACCCGGCGGCATCGACGATCGGCTCGATCTCGTCCATCCGGGCGAACGGCGCGACAACGTGGTTTGATGCGCCCATGTCCTGCGCCAAGCTGATGAAGCTCAACCCGTGCCAGCCGAAACGATAGCGGATAAAGCCGGTGTCGATTTTCACCCCCTGCACCCGGTGCGCGGGCATGACGACATCGGTGCGGGTGAACAATCCGCGCCGCCGCCGGAAACCGCGCGGCGTGCGTTCCAGCAGGAAGCCCCATTCACGGGCAAAGACGCGCACCATACCGGTAAGCGATCCGATCACCAGCAGGCCGGCCAGCCCGGCAATCGCGCCAAGCAACTGCAGGCTTGCATCCAGCGCGGCGAAATCAATGCCGTAGCGGTCAACCCATCCGCGCCAGACATCCAGATCCCAGATTTCGAAATCGATGAAGCTGTCGGCATATTGCAGCAAGCCGGCAAGCACGGCGAACACCGCCAGTGAAAATTCGAACAGGCCGAATGTGAGCAGCCGCTGCGGTCCCATGGTGAACAGCGCGTCGGCGGTTTCGACAGCTGGCTTGGCCGCCGCCTCGCCCTGCTGCCTGTCGGGTGAGGACGCGTCCTCTTCGCGCATTTCGCGCACCAGTTGGCGCAATTCCTCGCCGCGTTCCTCGGTCAGATAGGACAGCGACAGATCCTCGCCCCCGCCCGCCCCGGTTTCGAACTTGACCGATACAAGGCCCAGCAGGCGCGGCAGCAGTTTCTGTTCTAGGCTGACGTCCTGGATGCGCTCATACGGAACCGAACGGGCCGAACGGCTGATCACGCCGCTTTCGACGCGAATGTCCTGCGTGCCGATGGTGTAGGTCAGCCGCTTCCAGCCGATGTAGCTGAACAGCGTGCCGACAGCGATGATCCCGGCGAACACCGGCAAGGCCACCACCAGCCCCAATCCCCCGCTGCCGAACATGACGAAGGCGGCGGGAATGACTGCACTTTGTGCGGACGACAGCACCCCCACCAGAATCGTGCGCGGATCGGTGTTCTGGCCTTCCGGTTGCGGGCCTTCGTTCACAGGGTTTCCCGTTTGATGTGCGCGCGGATTTCCTCGCGCATCTGCACCGCCAGTTCATGCCCCAGACCCGGCAGACTGACCGATGCATTGTGGCTGCCCGCTGTGTGCAAGGTCATCGTCGCGATATCGAGAGCACGTTCGATCGGGCCCTGATCGACATCGATGTGCTGCACCCGGCTGAACGGCACCACGGTGTCGCTGTGCCACATGACACCGCGCACCACCCGCAGGCGATCGCGGCTGATCTGGTATCCGCGAGCGTTGAAGCGAGCGTTGGGTATCCGGATGACAAGAAACAGCGCAACGGCAACTGCGGGAAGCATGATGATGCCGGTGGGCAGATCGAAATTGTCCCGCAGCGCCGCTTCGGCAATGATCGCTGCGACAGTAATCGCCAGCCCGGCGAAGATCGCTCCGATCCGCATGACGAGCCGGTAATTGGGGTGCAGCTTCGTCAGCTCGCCGTCATCGTCGACACCGGCAGGGATTACCGGTGGCGGGGCATCCGCAATCGGAGTGCGGGGCGTGTATTGCGCATCGCGCGGATAGGGTGCCGAAGCGGTCGGTGCAGGTTGGACAGCAGCGGTAGCAGGTGCGGCCGGCGATCCGGCCTCCGGCTTTTCCCACGGGCTCGCGCCGCTCTTGTGACCGAACAGCTGGCGCGCGCGGCTGCTTTCGCCATTGCCTCCGGCTGAATCCTTTTGAGGATCGTCCTGATCGTTTCCGCTCATGTGATCTAGATGCTGGCCCCGGCGCTGCGGTGCAAGGGGCAAATTGAGGATCTGGAGCAGACCGGCTGGCCTATCGCATTTGCGAGGGCGACTTGCCGCCTTCACGCGAATAGGGTGCAAACAATCGCCGCAACGCGAAGGAGAAACAGATGACGATCCTGCATTCGAGCCTCGGTCCCAATCCGCGCCTGGTGCGCATGTTCATGGTCGAAAAGGGGCTGGAGGAAGGGCGCGACTTCGAACGGGTCCATTACGACATCATCACCGGCGAAAACCGCCAGAACGCCGAATATATGGCGAAGAACCCGCTCGGCACGATCCCCACGCTGGAGCTCGACGATGGCACCTGCCTCACCGAAAGCTGGCCGATCTGCGAATTCATCGAGGAAATGCACCCTTCTCCCAACCTGTTCGGAGAGACTCCTAAGGAGCGCGCCGAGGTGCGCAAATGGGCGCGGCTGTTCGATCAAGAAGTCGTCGTGCCGATGACCATGGGTTTCCGTGCGGGCGCTGGCCGTCCGATGTTCGAACCGCGCATGAGCGTGGTTTCGCCCGAGGCGGGAGCCGAGCTTTCGGCAATGTCGGATGAGAAGTGGCGCTATTTCGACAGCGTGTTGGGGGCAAGCAACCACATCGCGCTGGGCCGCTTTACCTTTGCCGACCTGCTGATTTTCGCCTTCGCCAATTTCGGCTTCACCGTGGGCTGGAAAATCCCCGAAGGCGCGAACAACCTCACCCGCTTTGTCGAAACCCACAACAAGCGGCCCTGTGCGGCGATCTGGCAGCAGGCGGAATAATGCCCGACCTTTCGGGGAAAATCGCCATCGTCACCGGCTGCGCCAGCGGCATCGGCGCGGCTACCTTGCGGCGCCTGCGCGCTGACGGGGCCGAGGTGCTGGGAACGGACATCAACGCCGAAAAGGGCGCTAACCTGTGCGAGGAAACCGGCGCGACCTTCGCGGTGCAGGACGTGGCTGATACCGCAACATGGCCGCAGATCGTAGCGCAGGCGGTGGAGCGTTGGGGCAGGCTCGACATCCTCGTCAACAACGCCGGCACCGTCTCCTCGCTTTCGATCGAGGATGTCACCGATGCGGCGTGGGACCGCATTTACGACATCAACATCAAGGGAACGATGGCCGGGTGCCGCGCGGCCATCGCCGCGATGAAAAACAATCCCGGCGGATCGTCGGGCGCGATCGTCAACATCGCCTCAACCTCGGCGATTGCCGCCTTGCCGACCGATGTCGCCTATTGTTCGAGCAAGGGAGCGGTGCGGGTGTTGTCAAAGTCAATCGCGGTGCATTGCGCGCAAAAGGGCTACAACATCCGCTGCAACACCGTGATCCCCGGCACGACCGACACCGATATCCTTGCTCAGGCAGAAAACCTTATGCCCGGGCTGAAAGATGCAGTGGCGCAGACTTCTCCATTGAAACGCCTCGCCGATCCGACGGAAACCGCTGCCGCTATCGCCTTTCTCGCGAGCGATGAATGCCCGTACATGACAGGCGCGGAAATGCTGGTCGACGGCGCGATGATGGCGGTGCATCCGGGGTTCTGACCCTTCCCCTTTATGCCTCCCGCATCCTTTCGAGATAACCGCTCGGCCCCATCTGCGCCGCTGTCCATGCGAACACCGCCATGGATACGATCCCCGCGACAAGGCACACTCCGAACACCGCGATGCTGAGCGAATAGGCCCCTTGCGTGGGGGCAAGCCAGTCGCTGACCCAGCCGATCACGGCGAGGCCCAGAGCCTGCCCGACAAGGTTGTTCATGAACAGCGCGGTCGCCACCGCAAATCCGCGCTGCGAGGGCTCTACTGCGGCCTGAATGCCTGAAAGGATGCCCGCCTGACTGGCGACATAGATGGCATAAGCCAGCGCGAACCAGCCTAGAAAGGGCCAGAAGGCGTCCGAGGTGAGGCTGAGCGCAAGCGGGGCGACGCACAACAGGCTCGACAGGCCCGGAACCAGTGCGCGCCAGTGTTCGTGTCGGTTGGTCAGCCATTGGGTGACGTATCCGCCAAGGATCGGCCCCGGAATGCCGCCGATGAAGAATGCAAGGCCGAGGTACAAGCCGACGTTTCCGGTCGAGATGTCGAACTGGCGCAGCATCACCGCCGCCATCCAGAAGGCAAGGCCGTAACCGATCAGCAATTGCAGCGCCCAGCCGGCCGAAAGGCCCATGAACACCCGGTTGCCGAGCAATTGCGTGACGGTTTCGCGCAGCCCCTGTTGCTCGATCCGTGCGCCTTCGGCGGCATAGCGTCCGCGCCGGGGCTCGCGCACGGTCAGGTAGAGCAGCAGCCCGATCAGCACACCGGGCAGGCCCATCAGCACGAAGGCGTAGCGCCAGCCGAACATCTCGGCGAGCTGTCCGCCGACCACCAGCCCGCCAGCGGTGCCCATGCTGGCCCCGATGGTGAGGAAACCCATCGCCTTGGCAAGCTCACCCCGGCGGAAGAAATCGGCGACAAGGCTTTGCGAAGCCGGGCCTGAGCACCCCTCCCCCACGCCCACGCCGACCCGGGCAAGGAACAGGGTCCAGAACCCGATGGCCAGCCCGCACATCGCGGTCATCACGCTCCAGAAACTGATCGCGGCGGCGACGATATTCTTGCGCACCGAACGATCGGCCAGCCGCGCGGCAGGGAACCCGGCGATGACATAGACCAGCGAAAAGGCCGCCCCGCCAAGCAAGCCTAGCTCGAAATCGGAAAGCCCGAATTCCGCCTTTATGTCCTCGACCAGAATGCCGAACACCAGCCGGTCCGCGACGGAGAACATGCTGGTGAGCGTCAGCAGCGCCAGCACGTACCAGCGATAGGAGCCTTCGGGCGCGTCAGCCGGGTCGGGCGATGCCTCAGTGGTGGGGGCGGGCGTCGAGGCCATTGTCCACCGGGATCGTCAGGCCGTTGAGGAACCGCGCGTCATCCGAAGCAAGGAAAGCGACGCAGCCCGCCACATCATTGGGATGGCCCAGCGCATCGGCTGGCAGCGGACCTGCGGGGATTTCCATCGGCTGTTCACCCGCACGGCCCGACACGCCCATCACCATCGGGGTTTCGATCCCGCCCGGCGCCAGCGCGTTGCAACGGATGCCAAAGCCTTCGTCCTGGCAATAGGTCGCGATGCTGCGCGTCATCGACGAAATGCCGCCCTTTGCCGCGGTGTAGGCCGGGATGTTGCCATAGCCCATCAGCGCCGCGGTGGAGGCCATGTTTATGATCGACGATCCGCCACCGCCATTCACCTTGTGGCGGTGCTTCATCAGCGGCAGCGAGTATTTGCAGCCGAGGAAGGTGCCGACCACGTGAATGTCGAGATGCAGCTTGAAATTCGCAAGCGAGCATTCCTCGACATTTTCGAAGATCACATTGCCCGCATTGTTGACGAGAATGTCGAGCCCGCCGTGGCGTTCGGAAACGGCAGTCATGACTTCCTGCCATTGCTCTTCGCTGGTGACGTCGAGCGCCATCGCGTCCCCGTTGATCGAATCGGCCACCTGATGCGCCAGCTCCACCTCGCGATCGGTGACGATGACGCTGGCACCTTCGGCGGCAAGCCTTTCGCAATCGGCCTTGCCCAGCCCCATCGCTCCGCCGGTGACCAGCGCAATCCTCCCTGCCAGCCGTCCCTTCTTGTTGTCGTTCATCGCCCTCTCCCAAAAGCGTTGTGTTTTCATGGGAGAGTAAGAGGCGCTGCGCTTCGCACCACTACTTAAAGCGATGGGAAAAATGTGAGGTGCGCCGCGCCAAGGCAGGCCTATCCTGACATTCGGGAGAGGTTGGATGCTGGATGATGCCGAAGTCGCGCGCCTCAAGGCGCTAATGGAATGGGAAGGCCGCCGCACGGCTCCGCCAAAGGGATTTCCCAAGCTCCCCGACATGCCCGCCGCGCGCTACACCAGCGAGGAATATTTCGCGCTCGAACAGCAGCATATCTTTCGCAAGAGCTGGTTGTTCGCAGGTCATATCGACGAAATTCCCGAGCCGGGTTGCTACATGCGCTGGCACAATGCCGGCGATCCCATCGTCATCGTGCATGGCATGGATGGAGTGGTCCGCGCCTTCTACAACACCTGCCGCCATCGCGGCGCGCCGGTGGTGACACAGGATCGGGGCAAGTCCTCGCGCCTGATGTGCGGCTATCACAACTGGACCTACAAGACCGACGGCAGCCTGGTGGGCGTGCCCGAGCGGCAGGATTTCCCGGCCGACTTCGACCTCAGCTGTCGCGGGCTGATCCCGGTGCGGTGCGAAATGCTGGGCAATGTCATCTTCGTCAATTTCGACGACGAAGCCATGCCGCTGACCGAATGGCTCGGTCCGCTGATGAACGAGTGGGACGAATTCGCGTTTGACCGCGTGCGGCTGGCGGCACGCCATTCGTTCGAGCTCAAATGCAACTGGAAAGTCGCGATGGAGGCCAACATGGAAGTCTACCATGTGCCATTCATCCATCCCGACACGGTCGCCCCTTTGGTGGACAGCAAGCGCAACCTCAACACCATCTATCCCAATGGCCACGCCCGCATGCTGGCCCCCGCCCCGCGCCAGACCGATCGCGAGCATGTCCGCGCGATCGACAGCCCGCCCGGATGGCAGCAGATCGAGACCGTGGGCGAACTTGGCCGCACCTGCACGCAAAGCTACACGCTGTTTCCCAACTGGGTTTCGCCGCTGTCCAATTACTTCGTCCCACCGCTGGTGTTCTGGCCGACTTCGCTTGGCACGACCCGGCTGGAACTGGTGACAATGGCACTCGACTGGGGCGATGCACCTGCGCCCGATCTTTGGACCGTTCCTGACGAAAGCCAGCCGAACGGCAGGCAGATGAGCCCGATCATCCTTGAAGACACGCAATTCGGGGAAGCGATCCAGCATTCGATGCAAAGCGCCGCGTTCAAGAGCGTGCCTTTGTCCTATCAGGAAGCGCGCATCTATTCGTTCCACCAGACGCTCGACCGGATGATCGGAATCGACAACGTGCCGGCGGATTTGCGCGTCGAACCGGTGATCGGAAAGGAATGGGTCTGGCCGAACGATCCGCGCGTCGAGGAAATGGCAACCGGGGTGTGAACCCGCTCGCTAGTCTTTCCGCTTACGTAAAATGACGCTACGGAAAACAGGATTTGCCGGACATAGTGGCAAAATTGGCGCACTTTGCGAGGCTTACTATCCCTTTTGCTAGATGAGCGGCGAAACCCCTCTCCATACAGTCTCAGGCCTACTGATAGCCGTGGGGAGAAACGGCACAGGGACTGGGGAACTGGGCGCCGGGGCGATGCTTCTGCGCCGTCAAGGGAGAGAGCATATGACCACATATAACACCCGGATTGCCTCCAAATTCGGCGCCACAGGTTTGCGGCGCGCGCTTTTGAGCGGGGCCGCGATGGCTGCATTTGCCGCCGTGCCGCAAACCGCGATGGCGCAGGACAATGAAACCGCGGAGGACGGTAACGAATTTGGCGAGCGGGTGATCGTGGTGCAGGCCCGTCGCCAGAACGAAAGCCTGCAGGAAGTGCCCGTCACCGTCACCGCGATCGGCGGCGATGTGCTGGACAAATTCAGCGTCGACAATGTCGCGGATGTGACCAGCCGCGTTCCCACGCTGAACGTTCAGGTCGGCGGTTCGGGTTCGGGCGGCCAGCTCAGCCTGCGCGGCGTCGGCTCCTCTAACATCTCGGCCTCGTTCGATTCGGCGGTCGCCTTCGACTTCGACGGCATTCAGGTTTCGACCATGCGCCTGGTGCAGGCCGGGTTCTTCGACACCGAACAGATCGACGTGCTGAAAGGCCCGCAATCGCTGTTCTTCGGTAAATCGGCCACCGCCGGCGTGTTTGCGATCCGTTCGGCCAACCCGACCCCCAACTGGGAAGTCGGCGGCCGGGCATCGTATGAATTCGAGGAAAAGGGCTACCTGCTCAGCGGCTACGTTTCCGGCCCGATCAGCGACACGCTGGGCGTGCGTCTGGCAGCGCAGTGGAACGATATCGACGAATTCCAGATCCTTCAGGATGGCACTCCCGCCGTCAATCAGGAACGTGGTCTCACGGACCTGATCGTGCGCGGTACGCTGCAGTGGGACCCGTCCGACCGGTTCGATGCGAACCTCAAGGTGCAATACACCAAGAACGAGAATGACGGCGCAATCGGCACCGCCGAAATCGGCTGCGGCCCCAATGGCCTCCCCGATCCGGTCTTCCTGCTCAGCGGGGGTCTGGTGATCCCCGGCGGGCACGACTGTAACGTCACCGATCAGCGCTATTTCATCCCTGATGCAGCGCCGCAGCTTGCACCGGGCGTACCGACCCCGTCGGAAGCGGCCGGACGCAACGGCGTTCCCTTTGGCGAAACCGAAATCTGGTTTGCACGCCTCCTGTGGAACCTCGATCTTTCGGACACGCTGACGCTGACTTCAACCAGCGGCATTCTCGATATGGAAGCGGTCGATTTCGATTGTTATTCCTATGTCGGCGTGTTCCCCGGCGGCGTCCCCGGCGGTGCGGGTTGTTCGGACCCGATCAACGCGCTGGAGCAATACAGCCAGGAGCTGCGTCTGACTTCGGATTTCGACGGCCCGTTCAACTTCATGATCGGCGCCTTCTACGAAGACCGCACCATCGTGTTCGACACCGCGCAGCAGGGCGTCAACATCTCGTTCCTGGGCGCGGACCCGGTTACCGGCTTCACCTATGACTGGGACAAGATCCAGACCACCAAGACCGAAGCGCTGTCGTTCTTCGGGTCGACCATCATCGACCTGACCGACCGGCTCGAGCTTTCTGGCGGCATCCGCTGGACTGACGAAACCAAGGTGTCCTTCATCGAAGTGCCTTACCTGCACACCTTCCTGCAGGGCCCGGCATTCGTGTCGCCGGGCTTCTTCTCGGGCCCGATCAACTTCCAGGACGACAATTTCTCGCCCGAAGTCACCCTGCGGTATCAGGCGGCTGACGACATCAACGTCTTCGCCTCGTTCAAGACCGGCTTCAAGTCGGGTGGCATCGACAACTCGGCACTGCCGTCCAACAGCCTCAGCGTCGCGGCGCTGTCGGGTGACTTCGGATCGCTGATCTTCGACTCCGAAGAGGCGATCGGCGGTGAAATCGGCTTCAAGTCGCAGTTCGATGATCGCAACATCACGCTGAACATGACGGCGTACTACTACGTCTTCACCGATCTGCAGGTGCAGAACTTCAACGCCACCACCATCCAGTTCGTCACCAGCAACGCGGGCGAGCTGACGACCAAGGGTGTCGATCTGGAATTTGCATGGCGCACCCCGGTGGAAGGTCTCAATATCTCTGCCAACCTCGCCTATCTCGACGCGCAGTATACCGACACCTTCCTGCAGCCGGGCGGCGCGGGTGGCACGATCGACCTTAACGGTCGCCGCGCCAGCCAGTCGCCGGAATGGTCGGGCAATATCGCCGCCGACTGGACGGTGCCGATCAACGACAGCCTGGAATTCCTGTTCTCGGGCAACGCCGCCTATAACGACGGCTACATCACCGACGAAGCCACGCTGAACGACTTCGTGCAGCCCAGCTTCTGGACGCTCGATGCGACCGCGGCGATCGGTCATCCGGACGGCAATTGGCGGCTTTCGCTGATCGCGACCAACCTGACCGACGAAATCTTCGTCATCACTTCGGGTGGTCGTCCGTTCCTTGCCCCGGCTGGCAACGCTCTCGGCCTTCCGGCTGGCGACGACCTCGTGCTGACGCAGAACCGTGGCCGTCAGGTCTTCGTGGAGGCGAGCTTCCGCTTCTGATCGCTTCTCCACTCCCCCATGTTCCTCGTGGGGGCCGAGCGGGCGGGCCGAAAGGTCCGCCCGTTTTCGTTTGATCGTCCGCGGCGTGCGCGCCTCATAAAAACACGCATTGCGGCAAGCGATCATGACAGCGCATCCTGTCAGCCAAATTGGGAGGACGGACACATGTCGCGCGAAGAACTCATTTCGATGACCCGCAACCTTGTCGCGCACGGGGCGGCGGACACGATGGAATATGCCGACGAGATCGTGCGCATTCCGGCAAGCAGCTACACCGACCCCGTTCTGTTCGAGAAGGAAAAGCGCAACATCTTCCGCCGCCTGCCGCTGATGGTGGCCCCTTCGTGCGAATTGCCCGAGCCGGGCGATTACAAGGCGATGGACATTTGCGGCGTGCCGCTGCTGCTGACCCGCCAACGCGACGGCAGCGTGGGCGCGTTCCTCAACATGTGCACGCACCGCGGCAACCCGGTGGTTCCCAACGGCACCGGCAAGGGCACGCGCTTCACCTGCGGCTATCACGGCTGGACGTTCAAGAACGACGGCGATCTGGTGGGCGTTGCCAGCCCCAAGGATTTCGGCGCGGTCGACAAGGCTGCACTGTGCCTCAAACGCTTCCCCGTTTACGAAAGCGCCGGGCTGATCTGGGCGACGCTCGATCCCGACAGCAAGCTGCCGATCGCGGATTACCTTTGCGGCTATGACGAACTGCTCAAGGCGTTCGAATTCGAAGGCTGGACTTTGTTCGCGCAGCGGACGCTGCCGGGGCCGAACTGGAAGACGGCTTACGACGGCTATCTCGATTTCTACCACCTGCCGGTGCTGCACAAGGACACTTTCGGCGCAGATTTCTACAACCGCGCCAACTATTTCGCGTTCGGCCCGCATCAGCGGCTTTCGACCCCGTCAAAATTCGCGATCAAGGTTTCAGGCGACGATGATCAGCAGATGGACCTTGAGGTGCTGTCGGATGACGAGCTGCCGCAGGAAGTGCTGGTGCAGGGCGTGTGGACGATCTTCCCGCATATCTCGATCGCCAGCTTCTATGGCGGCGGGCAGCGCGGGGCGATGATTTCCCAGCTGTTCCCCGGCGAAACCGTGGGCGAAAGCTACACCACGCAGTTCTATGTCATGGAAAACCGGCCCGAAACCGAAGCCGACGTCAAATCGGCGCACGAACAGTTCGACTTCCTCGAAATCGTGGTGCGCGACGAGGACTACAAGACGGGCAAGCGCCAGCACGAGGCGCTGCAATCAGGGCTGATGAAGGAAGTGCTGTTCGGCCGCAACGAGCGCGGCGGACAGGTATTTCACCAATGGGCCGCCAAGCTGACCAATGCGAGCGACGAGGAACTGCTGGAAATCTTCGCTGCCGAGCAGCGTCAGGCGGCGGAGTAGAGGTTTGGGCCGCTTGCCGAACGCCCGCTTTCGGGATTGCAGGGTCTTGGTCTGAATGATCAATTGTGGAGGGCAAGCTGACTGAGCCACGCAAGCGCTAAGGTTGCGCTATCGGCACAGCGCGTGCATTCATTCGGCTCTCACTTTCGGGGTTCGGGTTACAGCTGAGACGATGATATTTCGAAAACGCGCTGTTGTTTGCGCAGCTATCGGCCTTGTTGTGAGCCTTGGGTTGCAGGCCAATGCCCAAACTCAAAACTCCGGTCAATCCACGGCCGCGCGCGCCGAGAATGATAACACTTCGAACGCTTCCCGGGACGCAATTCAGCGGCTCCTGAGACTCAACGCCCGCGCAATCGAGTTGTTTGACATCGGTGCCAAGAGCGATGGCCTCGAAGTGTTCAGCTACGCGCTCTCAGGCGCGCAAGCCGCCTTCGGTGCTGACAGTGCCATTGTTCATCTGATCGCTGCCAATTATTATCAGAGCCTCGAGGAGGAAGCGCGCGCACTGCTGGATAAGGTGGAGTACGGCGTCTTCTTGAACGAGAGCGAATTTCGCCCCTTGATTGATGAGATGAAACGGCTGGAGCAAGACTATCCGGGCCGCCGCGACGTCGAAGCGATCGATTTCCTCTATAAACGCGCCGCAAACATTGCCGACGGGGGACGCCTGAGCGAAGCCAGGCGCCTGTTTCGCGAAGCGATGCGACTGAACCGCGAAGTGCGGGGCGAAACGCATCCTGAAACGCTGGCAGCAAGCGCAGAATACGCTTTCACCCTGAGCCGGCTCGGACGCGTCAACGAGGCGCTCGAGATCACGCAGGAAGTGCTTCGCCAGCGGCAGACGATACTCGGCGAACGCCATCCCGATACGCTGCGCAGTCTCAGCCATTATGCCCATTCGCTGCGCGGCTTGCGGCGATACGAGGCGGCGGCAGAGGTTGACCGCCAGGTTCTTGAAGCGCGCCGCGAAGTGTTGGGCCCGGACGCCGAGCAGACGCTTGAAAGTCTCAACCACCTCGCCGCTGACCTGCGCGCGCTGGGCCAGCACGAGGAGGCGCTGGCGTTGACTGAGGAAGCGCTGCGGATGCAGGCTGACGCCTTTGGAAACTACCATCCGGCGACGCTGCGGAGCCTTTCGGACAAAGGCAGCATCCTTGCCGATCTGAAACGATATGAAGAGAGCGCGATTATTTTCGACGCGCTCTATCCGCACCTGCTGGAGACCAAGGGCGAAGAGAACGATCTGACCCGGCGCGTTCAGGGCGATTACGGCACGGTCCTCTTCAAGACCGGTCGGCTGGAGGAGGCCAAGGAGCTCATCTCCAAAGCCCGCGACGCTTATGCGGACGCTCTTGGCGGGGATCATCCTGAAACCCTCGCTCGAAGATTGGAATATGTTGAGCTCTTGCTCGAAATGGATGATTCCACGTTTGAGACATCCCTTGATACTTCAAGGGCGGCTATCTCCGTTGTTCAGAGTTATCGGTCACGTCTGGGCTATAGATACGGCAGCTCCCAATCTGAAGCGTATCAGCGCGAAGCCGAGAGCAATGCACTTCAAGACGCTGAAAAGGCTTACGCCGACAGTTTTTGGAACACCAAGGCAGCACAGCGATCCGGCAACCTTGGCCTGACTTATAGTGAGATGAGCCCCGCTGGAATGCGCCTGATGTTCGGCACGCTTCAAGGCGCGAGCACGGGATCGACCTCGAAGGCGTTGGCGCGGGCTGCAGCCTCACGCTTTGCTGTTTCGGCTGGCGTGCAAGACGTAGTCGAGGAGCGTCAAGCGCTGATCGAGGAATGGACACGGCTCACTGACGCAAGAGCCTACAACCTGTCAGGGGCTGGAATCGCTTCCACGGCCCGTCAATCGCTCAATGATCGCATCAAGGCGATAGAGGAGCGATTGGGCCAGTTGGAAAACCGCCTGAGGGAGGAAGCGCCGCAATATTTCTCGATCATCACTGAAGGTCGCAAGAGCCCTTCGGAGATGCAAGAAATACTGGAGCCTGACGAGGCCATCATGCTGCTGGTTCCAACGCGGCGAGGCACCCATTCGATGGTGGTGACGCGCGACAGTTTCGGCTGGTGGCGTTCGGACCGGCGCGAGGCGGCAATTACCGAAACAGTGGAGGAGTTTCGCCAAGGTCTGGAAATTCAGGCTGGTGACGAATTTCTCCCGGTCTTCGATGTCGATCTTGCGCACGATTTATACGCCGATCTGATCGCGCCGGTGGAAGAGGCGCTCGAAGGCAAGAAACGCATCTATGTGGTCGCCGGCGGCGCTCTCTCGCGGCTCCCCCTTGGCACCCTTCTCACCGCCCCTGTGTCGCCGGACGCCAATCGCGATGATTCCGAAGTGTTGCGCTCCGCCAAATGGCTAGCTGATCGGTATGCAATGGTGCAGTTACCTTCGGTTCAATCCCTTTTCTACGTCCGGTCTTTTGGAGCAGCCGGTGAACAAGGTGAAGGCGCAGGCTTCTTGGGGTTCGGCGCGCCAAGCCTGGACGGAGAGGCTCGCCTGCGCGGTGCCCGTTCAGCGACGCTCGATGCGATCGATGCCGCTTCGCTGGTAGGAGAACTGCGCGGTGCGTCACAGATACCCTTGATGAATCCGGAAGCCCTCAAAAAGCTGTCTTCCCTTCCTGGCACAAGGAGCGAACTCGAACAGGTGAGGGTAGCTCTGGGAGCATCCGAGAATTCGATATTCGTGGAGGATCGCATGACCGAGACTGCCATTCGCACGGCAGACCTCTCCGGCACCCGGATTCTCCATCTCGCAACCCATGGCTTCACCAGTGAGGAGAGCGGCGAGACAGCCGAACCAGGCCTCGTCTTTACCCCTCCGGACACGGCCAGCTTGGAAGACGATGGCTATCTGGCGGCTTCCGAAGTCCTCGAACTCGACCTTCGGATGGCGAAGTGGATTATCATGTCCGCCTGCAACACCGCCTCGCCATCGGGCAAGCCGGGTGAGACAGGGCTGTCAGGGCTGGCCAAGGCATTCTTCTATGCGGGTGCGGAAAGCCTTCTGGTAAGCCATTGGCCGGTTTTCGACGACATTGCCCCGTTGCTTACGGTCGAGGCGCTGAAGCGTTCTGAAGCGGGGCAACCCCGCGCCGAAGCCTTGCAGGCGGCCATGCGCGAAATCCGAATGAATCCGGAACTCGATGCCGCGCATCCAGCGGTATGGGCCCCGTTCACGCTCGTTGGCGAAGGACGGTAAGTCTTCGCCCTAGGCCGGGATGTTTCCAGAAGGTCCGATTCCGGCAGCAGCGAGGCTAAAGCCGCTATCCCTCAAGCCGTCGCCCCGGATCACGTCCGGGGCGACGGGCTTGAGTGCGAACTACCCGAACGCGGGCCGGAAGTTGCTTTCGCCCCAATCCTGCCGCTTGGTCCATTCGCCCAGCGTTTCCAGCTTGCCGTCAAGTTCGGGGAAGCGTTCGTAGACGTGGTCCATGTCGACCTCGAAGGGGCGCGTGGGCGCTTCGTTGTTGTATTCGTAGAACGCCTGAATGCCCTTGGCGAAATCCTCGCGCATTTCAGGCGGCATGGTGTCGCCGGCGGCTTCGACCAGATAGCGGCCGAATTCCTCGGGTGTGCAGGGATCGTAGGTGATGTCCTTGTCGAGCGCCTCGGACAGGTACTGCGTCACCTGCTTGCCCACCAGCCGCTCCGGCCCGCCGATGTTGAGCCATGCGCCTTCCATGTCGGGGCGTTCGAGGCTGGTCAGCATGAATTTCGCCACGTCATCAAGGCTGATCCAGTTGGCCTGGAGGTTGGGATTGTGCGGGTACACATAGCGCCCTTCGTTGACGATGAAGGGGCGCGCCCAGTTGGTGAGCAGATTGTCCATGAACAATACGCTTCCAAACACCGTGCCGGGGCAACCCGAACGCCACAGCGCGTTGATGCCCTTGGTGTTCTCGCCATAGGTGAAGGGGTCACCGGGCTTGTCCGGGATCCAGCTGGAGGTGTTCCACACCAGCCGCTTGACCCCGATCTCCGCCCCGACCTTGCCGAGATCGCCGATCAACACGGCGCGATCGGCGCGGGCCTGCAGGGGATGGGTGTAAAAAATGTAATCCGATCCTTCGAGCGCGGGCTTGAATGTGGACGGATCATAAAGGTCCATCGGGCGCACTTCGACCCGTTCGATCCCGTCGATCTTGGCGCCGCCGAAGGGGTCTTCCTGACGCGAAATCGCGCGCACGTCATATCCGGCTTTCAAAGCCTGCCGGACCTGCGCCATGCCCTGCCTGCCCGATGCGCCGACCACCGTGATAAGTGCCATGTTCTCTCTCCCTCAATTCGTTTGTCCAAGACTACGAAGGAGAGCCGCGCCCCGCACCGCGCCAAAGTGATAGCACCCTAGCAAAAGCGCGGCTTGTCGTAGCGTCGGCGCGCTTGGACAACCGGATGCATGGACAACAGATACTGGCGCATAGAACGCCGACCGGAGGGGACGGATTTCGCAGGCGCTCTGGCGCTGGTGGAAGAACCGCTGCCCGAGCTCGGCGAGGGCGAAATCCGCATCCGCAACGTGATGCTTTCGATGGATGCAGGCACGCGCCTGTGGCTCACCAGCCGCGAAGACGGATACCAGCCGCCGCTGCCCGTGGGCGCACCGATGACAGGGCTCGTCCTGGGTGAAGTCATCGCCAGCCGCGCGCCCGGTTTTGCCGAAGGCGATCTGGTGCGCGCATTCGGCGTCTGGGGCGACATCAGCCACGTCGATGCGGCGATGTCGGGCGCAGTGTTGCTGGACCCTTCGGTTGCGGACAGGCGGGCATGGTTCGGCCCGCTGGGAATGAACGGCTGGACCGCGCTGTGGGGGATCGAGGAAACAGGCGCTGCCAAACCGGGCGAACGCGTGCTGGTATCCGCCGCCGCCGGGGCGACAGGCATACTCGCGGTGCAGATCGCAAAACTGCTGGGCTGCGAGGCCTGGGGCATTGCCGGAGGGGCGGAGAAATGCCGTTACCTGACCGGCGATCTGGGGATTGCCGGGGCGATCGACTACAAGGCCGGCGGCGTCGGGACGCAATTGGACAAGGCCGGCGGGTTCGACGTCTATTTCGACAATGTCGGCGGCAATCTGCTTGACGCGGTGCTGACGCGGATGAACCATTATGGCCGCATCGCCGTGTGCGGGCTGCTGGCCGATTATGGCAGCACCGCCAGAACCTCTCCGCGCGAATTCGACCAGGTGCTGATGCGGCGGCTGCGGATCGAAGGCTTCTTCAGCCCGGATTTCATGGATCAGGGCGAACGGCTGACCGCGCGGCTCAGGGGCTGGGTCGACGAAGGCAAGCTGATCATGCCCTATGACGTCACGAACGGGCTAGAGAACACGCTGGCCGCCTACTCAAAGCTGTTCACCGGCG